>JADGCJ010000018.1 GCA_015229045.1 Magnetococcales bacterium | reverse complement strand
CGCGGTTCAAGGTCCGATTTTTCAAGCATGCCAGTTTCCAATGCGATTGCCCTGCATCCCCCCACCCTCCGGTCAACGGAGAAGAGAAAGAGGCACAGGGATTGCACCAGTTGATAAGCACATAAGAGATGTCAACTGTTGTCAATGGGTGGTCCTGGTCTCATGAACACGCGATTCAAGAAATGGCATGGATGGACTCTCCTTGGGTTGGCGGCGACCATGGCCCTCGCCCAGCCTGGAGCGGCCCTGAACCTGCCCGAAGCAGTCTCCAGGGCCATGACGACGAATCCGGAAGTGCGCTCTGCCATGGAAAATCGGCGCGCCGTGGAGCAGAGCGTCGAAACGGCGCGGGCCGGTTATCTGCCGACCGTGGATCTCAGTACCTCCCTGGGACATGAATACTCTGACAACCCTGTCAATCGCAGCCTCAGCGAACCAGGGGCCAGCCTGAATCGCGGCGAGTCGGGCATCAAACTCAACCAAATGCTGTTCGATGGGCAGGCGACCAGATCTGGTGTCGCAGCGTCCGCCTCGCGTGCTGCCGCCGCCGGCTTTGGCTACGACCTGGTTGCCGAAGGGGTGGCCATCGCTGCCGCCGATGCCTATCTGGAGGTGATGAAACAACGCGAGCTGTTGCAACTCTCCAGCGACAATGTTGCCCTGCATAAAAAAATTCTCGGTCAAGTCCGTAGCAGACATTCCAGCGGGACCGGCTCCGAAGCCGATATCCAGCAGACCGAGTCCCGCCTCGCCCTGGCCGATGCCAATACGTCAGCCCTGGAAGGATCCCTCGAAAATGCCCTGACCCGCTATTATCGCATCATCGGCGAGGCCCCTGCCAGGCTCGTGCAACCCATGCCATCCACGGACAAACTGCCACGCACTCTGGAAGAGTCCCTCAAGGATGCCATGGCGCATCATCCGGCCATTCTTGCGGCCACTCAGGATCTGGAGGCGGCCATGGCGCAACAGGAGGCTGCCAAATCCGGCTATTGGCCCAAGGTCAATCTGGAGATGAGCGCCAACGCCAACGATAACACCGGGGGTGTCAGCGGCTACGCCAAGGCCATGGCGGCGCTGTTGCGACTGGATTACAATATCTTTCGCGGTGGCAGCGATAACTCCCGCAAAGAAGAGGCCATCCGACGGAGCGGGCAGGCGCGTGAACAGCTGGAACTGGCCAGGCGGCAGGTCGATGCAGGGGTCCGTGACGCCTGGAAGGGGTACCTTGTCTCCCAGAATCGGGTCAGTCACCTGGAGAGGCACCAGGCCATCAGCAAAAAAGTGACCTCGGCCTATCATGACCAGTTTCAGAGGGGTCAGCGCCCGCTGCTGGATGTCTTGAACGCCGAAAACGAGCTGATGTCGGCACGGGCGGCCCTGCGCACGGAACAGTACGCTCTCCTGGTCAACAGCTATCGTCTCATGGCTGCCATGGGTCGTTTGCGTGATTACCTGGACATCTCTCCGCCCCAGACAACCGTGGCTTCCAACGCGCCGTTACAGCCATCGCCTGCCGCGCATGTGCCATCTTCGGTCACGCCGGCCGGTGTCGATGTTCTGGCAAGCGATGCGGCCATGCCAGCCAGAGCAGGGGGAGAGCTGCCACGCCAATCCCCCTCTCATGTCAAAGAGCCGACAAATGGGGCGCGGGTTTTGCCAAGCGTCGCATCTGCCATGCACCCGCTGCCGGATCGATCGGTAACCAACATGCACGGCGGATATGCTGTTCTCCTGGGAGCCTTCGCCAGTCGGGAGAATGTCGATAAACTGCGCTACCGCCTGGAACAGGCCGGTTTTGCCCATTTTGAAAAACGCTCCGTGGTCAACGGTCGGCTCTTTTTCCGGGTTTTTTGTGGTCCGTTTGCCAGCATGGCAGAGGCGCATTCCGCAGCGGGACGCTTGTTGAAGACGCTGGGTATGGAGGTCAAGGTTGTCAAGGAGAAGGAGAACCGGGAAAGAGAAGATGAAGAGGTCCAATCGGATCAACCTCAGGATCAGGAACAAACGCTTCCCGTAAAGCCGGTTCAGCCCAAAGAAAAGAGAGCCAAACCTGACGCCAAGAGAATCAAGCCGGATACCAAAGCCCCGGAAGAGGTGCGAGCGGCACCGGAGCAGACACAAAAAGCTGTGCCGATCCTGGAACAGCCACCCGTTGAGGCCGTTCCACTGGACAAGGTCATCACCCCCCCGGTCGAAGGGAGTGGCGCCAGCGTTGCAGGAGAGACACAAAAGCCTGCTCCGGAACAAGAGCAACCCAAGGTTGGTGCCAAGAGCAAAAAAGAGACGAACAAGGCTCTGAAGAAAGGTTCGGCAACGCCAGTGGAGGTTGACCTGCCGGAGATTGTCAAGGGTTCCACGGGTGGTGGCGCAAAGGGGCAGGAAAGGCAACCGAAAGCTCCCCCCCCCGAGGCGCCCCGGGAGAAGTCGGAAGAGTGGTTTTCAAGCCCGGCCAATCCTGTTGAACTCCCATCGGATTTGGGCAAGCACCTCTTCTCCGCTCCAGAGAGTCGTACGCCTGCGGCCGGAGATTCCTTCTGGCCGGATGGCAAGGAGGCAACCCCCTCCTGGAGAGATGCCCCCAAGGGTGATGAGCCAACCGAGGGTTCCTGGAGGGATATCCCCAAGGGTGACGAATTCAGGAATCAGGATCTGCGACGGGGAGTGCCCGGAAACGATGGAAAATCCGGGAGTGGCAACAAGCCGATGCGCAGCGATGAAGAGGGTGGCATCGATATGGCGCCAGGCCCCGATTTTGTGCCATCGCCCTCTCGGGGTGGCGAGGAGCGTTTACTGGGTGGTGGCCAGGGTAAAGCCGATGAGAAAGGTGCCATCCGTAACCTGGATCAGGATTTGAAAAAGTGGTTCCTGCCGAACAAAGACAAAAACAAAGGGAGCAAGCCAACACAGCCGGGGACGTCTTTGCAGCCGGGGATGTCTTCTCCGCCATCGGAGGCTTCGCCGAAGCCAGGGGCCTCTCTGGAGGGGAGCTACTCCGTCTTTTTGGGATCGTTCTCGGTTCCCAAGCTGGCGGAACTGGTGAGTGACCGTACACGGCAATCCGGTGTGCCGGTCTACCAGCAACGGACAACGACGGGTGGACGCTCTGCCACCCAGGTCTATGCCGGTCCGTTTCCCCAGGAAGAGACAGCCAGGGCGGTCCTTCTCAAGATGCAGAAAGAGCAGGATCTGACCGATGGTTTTGTGGTCCGGGCAGGTGCGCAGGGGGTGGATCCGGCCAGACACAAAAAAAGGCCGTCGGCTCAGGATCTGTCATCTGTTCGTGGGGATGTTTGATGGTTTTCCTTATAAGAAAAACGACGTGCTTCAAAGTGGACGCTGTTAAACCGAATCCATTTCGAGATGTGTAGTTTTTTTAAACTATTGAAAGACTGGGATGGTCCAGGAAGGGCTGTGCCCTTCCTGGTGGGGTTTGGGGCGAAGCCCCAATGGGGTTTGGGGCGAAGCCCCAATAAAATCTTTCATGTCAATATTTTCTCGGTCACAAAAAACGACGTGTCCCAAAGTAGAGGCGGTTTAAGCATCCGTGATGGCGTCGAGGGGGCGAAACAGGCCGAAGGAGCTTGTGTACCCGTGCAGAAAGGTCAATCCGGCGACCGGGCCGATCTCCCCGTTGCCAAAAAAGCCGCCGAGGGGAACCTTGTCGAAATATTGACGGAAAAGATCCGTATCATGGTCCGGGCGACCAAACAGATTGCTGCCGCGTCCCAGACAGGAGAAAAGGAGAGACCCCGCAGGTGATGTCGGCCGCTCCTGCTGGTACTCCTTCAACAATCGGATCAGCTCTTCGCGCGAGCTGCGGGCATCGCGCACGTGGAACTGGACCACCTGGTAGGGATCCAGGTTGCTGCCGACGGTCAGGGCACCGCTGTCCGGATTCAAACCCATCAGGTTGCGAATCAAAAAATCACCCGGACGATAAGTCACCTTGGCGGGGGTCATGGCCAGACCAAGAAAAAGGGCGCCATGGGCCAGATGCTGGTCCTTCTCGGCTGACTCCTTGATGAGTTCCGCCAGGATTTCGTCAGGTCGGCGTCCGTCCAATTCCAGCAAAACATTTTCCCGCTGCCGGGTGACAAACATGGGATTGCCGATGGGGCGACATCCCTGGGCAACCATGGTGTCGAGGGAGACGTTGCCCTGCATGGCGACGCCGGTCAGTCCGGTGTGATCCAGGTGGCCATCGGTCCAGAGCAGGTTGCCCCCTGGTCCCGAACCACCGGAAGCCATGCCGCCGATCTTGGCGGAACCCGGGTAGATGATGTCCATCTGGCGCACACAGTGGTCGGCATTGAAGGAGAAAGGATCGGCCAGCAGGAGAAATTGCGCGGGTTGTTGGGTTTGTATGCCGGTCAGTTTGTGCCAGTTGTGGTCATCCCAGCCCAGGGCGCCCAGATCCGGGTATTCCATATGAAAGAGATGCAGCTCGACATCCGGCAACAAGGCGGCCGTGATGGAGACCGCCGGACGATATTCAATCTCGTGGCCGCCACCAATGACACCACTGGCCGAGCAGCCAACCCAATGCCGGGGATTCAACCCGCGTTGCAGCAAGTCGGGAACTTCCTTGGCTGAAGATTGGTACAGCGGCGAGACAAAGACCAAAGCCAAATCCGGAGTCTCTTGATCCAACTGCTCCTGGATGTCGAGAGTTGCCAGGCGAAAAGCCTCCGCCAGGGAGGAGTCCTCCTTGACACTTGATCCCCATTTCATACAGTTGCCTCTGTTTGGTCAGCGCGGGACGGTGTTGTTGTGGTCGTTGCGGTCAAGATGGTTTGTTTCCTGGCCACTCGTTGGTAACGTTGCCTTTGCTGCGGATGATGACTTCACCAACCGCCTCATCCAGGTCAGAGGTCGGATAAAGGGTCGCCGTGGATGAAAACGAGGGTTCGACACTCCTCGGCAATCCTTTGTTTTCAGAGGGGCGCATGGTAGAGGAGCGGAAACGTGGAGTACGTCCGGGGCGTTTACGGATGGAGATCTCTCCCCCCAGATTGCGACTGTTCCGATATCCTCTCCACAGGAGCATCAGGAACAAGAAGATGCCCACACTCCATCCGAGGGTGGTGCCGTGGGCATCCAGCATCTGGTGCATCACGGAGAGGAAATAGGTTTTCCATCCAGGTGGAACGTGGCCGGAATCCGTCTCCTGGGCAGTCGGGAGGAGGGAGGAGGCTGCCTCTTTTTCTGCTTTTTCCGCAACGGACGGTAGCGGTTGGTTATCCGCCGACTTTACCGAGGCATTGTCCGGACGGCGGGAGAGGATGACCCGTTCAAGCTCCTTGATGCGTCGATCCATCTGTTCCATGCGTTGTTGACGCTGGTGCTCGGCGGCGACCTCCTCCTCCTGGCTGACGGGCCGTCCCACGGTGTCCTCAAGCTGGGCGACACGCTTTTCCAGGTTGGCCGAGCCTGCGGGAGAGGGTGCAGCGACGGGTTCAGGTTTCTCTTCCAACTTTTTCAGGCGCGTCTCGACCTGGCGCAGGGCGGTCTTGGTCTCCTCGAACTGGGAGGTCAGGCGGGGCAGCTGTTCCTGATAGGGTGCCACCATGGCGGGCAGGTTTTTTTCTGCCGGGTCGCGGGCCGGGCGCACGGGAGTCGGCTCGACGACAGGCGGGGCGGCCCCTCTGGTTGTGCCGGAAGTCGCCTTCGCGTTGCGGGCACCGGCGAGGAAGTTGCTGGCCGTGGCATCGATACCATCCACCCCGGCAACAGGATTGACAACGCGGTTACGCGAGGGAGAAGAGACCTCGACAACCTCGATGGTGGGGACCTGATTACGAGAGTCTGTTTTGGCCACGCCGGCTGATGTTGGGCCGGGAGGTGGAGGGGATGTCTTGATGGAGTTGGTCGTTGACGGGCTCTGCGGTGGGGCCTTTTGTGGCGGGGCAGCGGCTGTAGTTGTCGGGACTGGGCTTTGTGAACCATATTGGGCTACTTCCGGCGCAGAAACACGTTGCGGGGAGGGTTTTCCCACATTGGTCGAGGGGGGGGGGGAACGTACAGGGGCGCCGGTTCCGCTTTGCGGGAGAGTCTTGCTGGTTGGCCAGTCAACGGAAAATTGTGGAAACCGGGTCTGTTTGTCGGAAGAGACGGTCAGGACCAGATCAAAACCATCCTGCGGGGCCGGTCCGGAGCCGGTGACGACGGCCCGCAGGTCTTTTCCCGATCCCTTGATCGAGACCTGAAAATTGGCCGAGGCCTCAAGATAGCGCAAACCCAGAAGGTGATAATCCGATCTGTTCCCCATATGCAGATCGGACATCTTCTCTCCAGGTTCGGGGATGATGGCGAACTGTGCCACAAAGGGCTTTCCAGGTCCGCTCTGAACATCCAGCGTTCCAACCCGGAAGGCGAGTGCCACTCCTGGAGTGAGGAGCAGCACGCTCCAGACCCCGATACAAAGCATCGTTCGCAAACGCCGAAAAGAGACGCGATGATCAGGTTTCATGACTGTATGGTCCATGGGCATCGTCCCTGTCGTCAAGAAATCCAGGCTTGGTCAGAATGGGCACATGATACGGGTTCCGCCTGTTCAAAACAGGTGATTTTCCAGCGGACATCGGGTCACAGAGTATCCTGTCTCCGCCCTTTGATCCATGGTTCGTTTGTCACCGCATGTTTTTCCTTTGACCGCGCATTTTCAGGGCGTTTGACGCAATAAAAAACCCGGGGACAACATGCCCCGGGTTTTGCGTACAGGCGCAACCTGACTGGTCAAGACCAGGGGGAGGTCAAGCGAATCTTTTCATCACATCGGCCGGGATGACCTGCTGGTGCAGAGCCGCTTCCTGCCAACTGCCTCCCCAGGCGAGGACGAAAAGTTGCGAATAGTAAAGCACCGGAATGTTAAAGTGGGTGCCAAACATTTTGTTGACTTTGCCCTGGTAGACCTCGACGTTCAGCTGGCACACAGGACATGGGGTGACGATCACCTCGGCGCCGTTGTCCACCGCCGATTGCAGAATCTCCTTGATCAGGGCACAAGCCTTCTCGTTCTCCGAGAAGGCCAGAGCACCGCCGCAGCAAGCCACCTTTTTCGGGAAGGGGACGGCGGTCGCCCCGGTCGCGGCGATCATTTTGTCCAGGTACAGGGGATTTTCAAAGTTGTCTCCGGCGACACCGAAAGGCCGGTTGGTCTGGCACCCCACATAACCGGCTGCTTTCAGGCCGGTGAGGGGTTTTTTTACCTTGGATTTCAAGGTGTCCCAGCCAATATCCTCGATGAGGACCTCGACGAGGTGCCGACTCTTGATGTGTCCGTCGTAGGTGAGACCGGCAGCGGCGAGGGCGGTGTCGAGGTCGGCTTTGATGTGAGGCTCTTCCTCGATGCGTTCCTGGGTTTCGCGCAGGGCCAGCCAGCAGGCGGCGCAGGTGGCGACCACCTCCTTGCCTGGTTGCTGCTTCTGCGCCAGGGCAAAATTGCGCGCTGTCAGGGCCATGCGGGGGAGCTGTCCTCCCCCGGCATAACCGATGGAGGCGCTGCAACAGTTCCAGTCATCGATCTCCTTGAGATGGATGTCCAGGATGCGGCACATGGCATGGACCGAGTTTTCCATATTGGCCGCAGAGGCCATCTTTTCCGAGCTGCAACCCGGATAAAAGGCGTATTCCTTCATTTTGCAGCCTCCCTTTTGCTTTCCAGTTCAAAGGCTTTGTCCAGCATTTTCTTGAAGCCGTCATAGCCTTTGATTTTGCCCCGGATCGGGATGGGATTGAGTCTCCCGGTCTTGAGCATGCCCAGGGCCACTTCCTTCATTTCCAGGACATTGCTGACCCCCTGGCCGATGCCGTCAATGAAGTACAGGTGCATGGAGAGTCCGGCCTCGCCGACACGACCTGTTTTGGTGATGTTGTTCCAAAACACCCGGGTGGCAAAACGCTGGGTGGTTTGGTTGGGGTCGACCCGATTTTTTTCTATGGCATAGCGGGCCAGACCATGGACAATGTGGGTGATGGGCAGCCCCCGGGGGCAACGGGCGATGCAGTTATAACAGGAGGTGCACATCCACATGGAACTGCTTTTCAGGATTTCATCTTCCTTGCCGGCCCGCACCATCTGAAAGATTTGTCGCGGGCCAAACTCCCAATGCGGTCCCAGGGGACAGGAACCGGAGCAGACGCCGCACTGCATGCACATCTTGATCCAGTGCCCCATCTCGGCGTTTTTATACACCTCCCGGGCAAACGACAGGTTATAAGCCATATTTTCGATCTCCTGCCAGAATATTGTGCAACCTTGCGGATCCGGGAACCAATCAGAACTCCTTGAAGGGGTTCGGTCCCAGTTTCACCAGGTTATCGACGAAATTGTTGATCAGTCCCGGCAGAGTGCCTGCATCCATGATATTCACTTCCAGCATGCGCACCCGTTCCGACTCCAGTTTGAGCTTTTCCAAGGTTTCGGAGACCTTGCTCAGGCGGATCTCCGCAAGAGCCGAGCCGCGGACGTTGTGGCACTGATAGTCGTCGCCGTGGCGGCAGCCCATGAGCAGGACGCCGTCCCAGCCGCTCGACATGGCATCGGCGATCCAGACCAGGTTCATCGATCCCATGCAGCGCAGGGGGATGATGCGCACATAGGGACTCCAGACGGAGCGATTGCGTGCCGCCATGTCCAGGGCGGGGTAGGCGTCGTTTTCGCAGCAGAAGACCAGGATCCGCGGTTTCTCCTCATCCTCTTCGGGAACTTCGCAGGCCTTGAGCATGGAGCCGATCATGTCCACCGAATAGTTGGCGAAGGAGATGATCTTTTGGGGACAGGCCCCCATGCAGGTGCTGCAACGCCGACAGCGGGTCGGATTGAACAGGGGGTTGCCCTTTTCGTCCTCGTTGATGGCGCCGAAAGGACACTCTTCCGTACAGCGCTTGCACTGGGTACACCCCTCGATACGGAACGAGGGATAGGAGAGATCCCCGGCCCGGGGGTGGACAGCCGCTCCCCGCACCACGGATTCGACCGACTGGATGGCTTTCAGGGCGGCGCCGGTGGCATCGGTGATGCTGGCGGCGATCCCCATGGGTCGACGCACCGGACCGGCAGCGTAGATGCCTGTGCGCCGGGTTTCATAGGGGAAGCAGATGAAGTGTGAATCAGGGAAGCCCCATTTCAGGGCGGGCAGACTGGGGCCTTGCCGATATTGCAGATTCAGGACAAAACCGCTCGTATCCTGGTCCTTGCCGACCGGCGAGGGCACGTTGGGATCCTGGGCGTCAATGTTGGGCACCATGCCATTGGCCAGGACCAGGAGGTCCACGTCCAGGTTTTCCTGGCTGCGCAGGAGTTTGTCCTTGACGTCGAGGGTCAGGCCGTTGTTGCTCTTGGCGACCTTTTGGATATCCCCTTTGATGAAGACCGTACCGGCATCCTGGGCACCGCGATAGAAATCCTCCATTTGACCCGGGGTGCGGATCTCCTGGTAGACGACGTAGGCGGAGCCGTCGGGATAGAGTTCCTGGACGTAACGGGCCTGTTTCATGGAGTAGACGCAACAGGCGCCGGAGCAGTACTCCAGGTGATTGGTGTCGCGTTGTCCGGCGCACAGGGAGAAAGCCACGCGCTTGGCAGGTTGGCCGTCCGATTTGCGGACGATCTTGCCGGCCTTGGCCATGGCCTCGAACTCCAGACTCGTGATGACATCCGGGGAGACGCCGTGGCCGAGGTGGCCGAGTTTGCCGGGATCGTAGAGATTGTAGCCGGTGGTGACAACGATGGCGCCTACCCGGATGGTTGTCTCTTTGCCTTGGCTGTTCAGGGTGACGTCGAAGAGTCCCGGGGCACCGGCGGTCATTTTGACCGTGGTGTTGGTGAGGACTTTGATCTTGGTGTTACCCTGCACGGCGCCGATCACATCCTGGATCGGATTGGGTTGCGGGTCACGATAGGGAGGCTTGCTGGCGGAGATCTTGTGCATCTCGGCCACTTTCCCTCCCAGTTGCGCCGCTTTTTCCACCAGGATGACCTGATATCCGGCAGTGGCCATCTCCCGCGCCGCCGTCAAACCGGCGATGCCGCCACCCACCACGAGGATGTCCTTGGAAAAGCCGGGATCCTGGAAGGGAACGGGCGGGTTCATTTTCTTGACCTTGACGCACCCCATGCGGAGGTTGTCTTCGGCCAGCATTTGCCGATCCTCTTCGGCGGTTGCATCCCCTTCGGCCACGGTGGTAGCCCATACCACCATCTCGCGGAGGCTGACCCGATCCATGAGCGGAGCGCCCAGACGGAAGGCCTCCACCTGCTCTCTCGGGGAGCAGGCCGCGATCACCAGGGTATTGACCCCTTCATTGGCCATATCCTTGCGGATGGTTTCCAGACCCTCGGCGCCGCACAGGAATTCATGATTTTTGACAACGGGTATCTTCTGTTCCTTCTGGGCGACTTTTTTCAGGGCATCGATGTCGAGGGCATCACCAATCCCGCAGCCGGTGCAGATGTAACAGCCGATCTTTGTATCTTCCATCGTCCCTTATCCTTTCGCTTGGGCCAGACTCTGGATCGCTTTCAGGGCGGCCGCAGTGGCGGACTGAACCGATCCGGCCACATCCAACGGACCGGCAGCGCATCCGACCGAGATGATCCCACCGCCGGCGTTGACCACGAATCCGTAATCATCCACGGGAACATTGGCCGCCGGGACAGGTTGTCCGGCAGAGTTTGGTTCCATACCCGTCGCCAGCACCACCATGTCAAAATTTTCCCGATAACGCACCCCGGTCAGGGTATCTTCGCCGATGACGATGGGATTGCCGGTGGTGGCCTCCTCTTCGATGCGGGCCGGTTTGGATTTGATCCAGCGAATGTTCGGATCGGCTTCGACCTTCTTTTGGAAGGCCTCATAACGATCCATGGCCCGCAGGTCGATGTAGAAAATGGTCACCTTGGCGTCCGGATATTGGCTGCGGACATAGGTGGCCTGCTTCATGGAAGCGAGACAACAAATCCGGGAACAGAAGGGGAGGTAGTTGTGGTCCCGGGAGCCGGCGCATTGAATGAAGGCAATGCTGGTTGGTTCCTTGCCGTCGGAGGGGCGCTGGATTTTGCCCTGGCTCGGTCCAAAAGGGGCTGCCATGCGTTCAAAGCGCATGTTGGTGGTGACGTTGGCATACTGGCCAAAGCCGTAGGGACGGATTTTTTTGGCATCGTAAGGTTGCCAACCCGTGGCCCAGATGATGGCTCCCACGGAGAGATCGACATTTTTGGCAGCCATGTCCGGCTCGATGGCGCCTACTTTGCAGACTTCGACCAGCTTGCGGGCGGCCTCGGTTTTGGCAAACTCCGCATCCATGACGTAGCGATTGGGGAAGGCCATTGCGTGCCCGCCATGAATGGCTTTGGTGGTGCCCAGCCCAAAGTCGAAGGTGTTGGGAATCTCTGTGTCGCAGACCTTGGCACAATCCCCGCAGCTTGTGCATTTATGGTTGACGAAACGTGGATTTTGCCGGAGACGGACGGTGTAATTCCCCGTTGCTCCTTGAATGTTCTCCACTTCCGTCAAAGTATGGAAGGTGATCCGGGGGTTGTTCCGGATCCTTTGATAGTTGATTTCCAAACCGCAGTTGGGACTGCACAATTTTGGAAAATATTTGCTGTGCTGCGCCACGCGACCACCGAGGTAGGGGCTTTTTTCCACGAGAACGACCTCGTGTCCCACTTCGGCAGCCTCCAGGGCGGCGGTCAGACCGCTCATGCCGCCGCCGACGACCAGTATTGTTTGGCTTGCGGCGTTGCCACTCGTCATGTTTCACCTCCGAGAGGATGATGGAAAGGCTGCTTCCGATCCGGATTCGTCAACGTAAAGATTCTCAATAGCCGAATTTTATGTTTAATAGAATCGGCTGATTAACCATTCGCTTATATTCGCATTTCCTTAAATGGGGAGTGTAGGGGTCTTATGCAAAACCTTCAACAAGAAATCAGCAATTGACATTGCATGGATGGGGGGAGCCTCCCTCCACCCTCCGATCAGGGGTGCCGCTGGGCGACCTCTACGGTAAAAACGGCTTCCGGCGATGCGGCGTATGACATTGCACGGATGGGGGAAGCCTCCCTCCACCCTTCGATCAGGGGTGCCGCTGGGCGACCTCTGCGGTAAAAACGGCTTAGGGGTGCCGCTGGGCGACCTCTAAGGTAAAAACGGCTTCCGGCGATGCGGCGTGCAAAACATTTTCGGTCCATCTGGTCAATGTTGCCAGATCGGCCTGGGCAATTCTCTCCTGGACCCAATCCGGTGCCGGGCCGAAGCGATGATGCAGCAGAAGAAGCAAGGTTTGGATTGCCCCGTCGCGCAGGCCTTTTTGGATGCCTCTGGCCTCTCCTCTGGCCTCTCCCTCTTCTCTGGCCAGTTCGATCATGCCTCTGGCATCGGTGATGGCGATACCGGCATTGTCGTAGAGTTCCAGCTCCTCGCGCGTCATGTTGGCGACTCGTGCTTTTTCAAAGGCATGGAGAATTTCCGGCGCGTGTATGTGCGCCGGGATCTCTTGCAGCGAGTCGGCATGTTTGATGAAGAAGATCCATTGATCGATGATGTTGATCGATTCATCGAGGGTTTTGGTAAATTTGGGTAACTCGATGAAATAGTGCAGGATATCCTGGAGAAAACTCTGCCCGGTGAGGGACTCTCTGGACTCGTGGCGCGAGATGGCGTGGTCAAAGCCTTGGAAGAGGAGAAAATCGGTGATCGTGATGGCAATCACCTGATTGGGCTTTGGATAGTCATCCCCTCTGTCGATCTGGTGGACATAGGCCTTGGCGGCATTGTACTGGATGCGCTTGAGAAAAGCCGCCACCTTTTGCACCTGCATCTCGACGATGTAGGTCACGCCACGCCGATCCCGACACTTGACATCCAGGATCGAGTGTTTGAGTTCCCTGATTTTGGGTGCCAGGAAGGGATCGAGGAGGGTCACCTCGGCCAGACGCCGATCTCCCTCCAGACACAGCAGGCTCTCCAGGAAACTGATCAGAATGTCCTTGGCATCGTCGCTGCCGAAGATTTTTTTGAAGGCGAAATCGATGCGCGGGTCGATGAATTTCATGGTGAGGTTTCCGGTTTCCACGCCCAACATAATCGAGCTCTTTGACAGGGTATAGATCGACGTGTGCTTTGGCAAGCATGTGGTCAATCACCAGGGATTTCCGTATGGCATCGGGAGGGAGCGTTGCAACGGAAGGTGCTTGATGGTATAAGGCTCGGGTCCAGAATGGTCTGGACGCTTGCATCCCTCACGCCGGATGACTTGCGATCCCGGTGCCCGGCCAAACGGGTTGGATCGCTCACCAGAGTCCCGGCGGCGGCCTGAACCGAAAGAACGGAGAACCGAGTGACCAAGATTACGATTCGCGAACTCATGGAAGCCGGGTTTCACTTTGGTCATCAGACCAAGCGTTGGAACCCCAAGATGGCCCCCTTCATCTTCACCTCCCGCAACAAGGTCCATATCGTCGATCTGCAGCAGACCGTGCAGCTGGTGCGCAGCGCCTGCGCCTTTGTGCAGGATACCGTCGCCAAGGGAGGACACGTCCTCTTCGTCGGCACGAAGCGCCAGGTGGTCGACATGGTGGCCCAGGAGTCGGACAGGTGCCACCAATATTTTGTCAACCATCGCTGGCTGGGCGGGACATTGACCAACTGGAAGACCATTCAGGGCTCCATTCGCCGTCTCAAAGATATTGAAAAGATGAAAAATGACGGCACGTTCGAGGCCTTGACCAAAAAAGAGGTCCAGAAGCTCGACCGCGAACGCGAAAAAATGCAGCGCGCCCTCGGCGGCATCAAGGAGATGGAATATCTGCCGGATGTGCTGATCGTCGTGGATACCAACAAGGAGTCGATCGCCGTCAAAGAGGCCAACAAACTGGGGATTCCGGTCGTGGCTCTCGTGGACACCAATTGTGACCCCGATCCGATTCAGTTTGTGGTTCCCGGCAACGATGATGCCATTCGTTCGCTGAGCCTCTTCCTGCGTAAAATGTCCGATTCAATCCTGGAGGGGCTGCAAATCCGCAAGGAGACCATGCCCGAAGATATGGTCAGGAGAGAGCCTGAACATGCACAGCCGTCCGTCGATCCTCTCCTTGAAGAGATGATCGCCCTTGACGACGAATCGTGACCGATAAGCCTGGGAGAATACCGATGGCAGTCACTGCCCAAATGGTGAAAGAACTTCGGGAAAAAACCGGCGCCGGCATGATGGATTGCAAAAAAGCCCTCGCCGAAGTGGATGGCAACCTGGAAGCCGCCGTGGACTGGTTGCGCAAGAAAGGCCTCTCCACCGCTGCCAAAAAAGCCAGCCGCGTCGCCAGCGAAGGGAAGGTCTTTGTTGCGTCGAATGGTTCGAGCGGCATCCTTCTGGAGGTCAATCTCGAGACCGACTTCGCCTCCATGAATGAAAAGTTTATTCAATTTGGCGAGACGCTGGCCCAGCTTGCTCTTGCCCAGGCGCCCAAGGATGTCGAAGCCCTGAAAGGGCTGCCTTTTCCAGGTGCCGACCATTCGGTGGGGGAGGAGTTGACCCAGCAGATCGCCACCATCGGCGAAAACATGAATATTCGCCGCTGCGTCATGTTGAAGATGTCGGCTCCGGGTCTGGTGGCGCCCTATCAGCACATGGGGGGCAAGATCGGGGTGATCGTCGCCCTCGAATCCGCCACGCAGAAACTGGCCGAACTGGCCGAACTGGGCAAAAAAATGGCGATGCATGTCGCGGCCGCTGCCCCGGCCTACCTGGATCGCCAGGTGGTGCCAGCCGAAGCCCTGGATCGCGAACGCAGCGTCCTGACCGAACAGGCCCGCTCCTCCGGCAAACCGGATGCCATCATCGCCAAAATGGTCGAAGGACGCTTGAACAAGTTTTATTCCGAGGTGTGTTTTCTGGATCAACCCTTCATCATGGATCAGGAGACCAGCGTGACCAAGGTGTTGAGTGGTGCCGCCAAGGAGTTGGGAGCGCCGGTCCGCATCACGGGGTATGCCCGCTTCGTTCTGGGCGATGGGATCGAGAAAGAACAGAAAAATTTTGCCGAGGAGGTTGCTCAGCAATTGGGGTAGATCATCGTGAATGCCAATCGCCGGTACAAACGTGTGCTGGTCAAACTCTCCGGGGAGGCCCTGATGGGATCTTCCCGGAGTGCTTTCGACGACCAATTCATGGATGGTCTGGTCCATGAGCTGCGGTCTGTCCATGCGACCGGGGTGGAGTTGGCCCTGGTGGTGGGCGGGGGGAATATTTATCGCGGCGGAACCGGCCATGCCCGGGGGTTGGCTCGCACCCGTGGCGACCACATGGGTATGCTGGCTACGGTCATCAACTCCCTGGCCATTCAAAATGCTCTTGAAGCGGTTGGCCTGGGCGTTTCTGTGCAATCGGCGATTCCCATGGCGCAGGTTGCCGATCCCTTCATCCTGCGCACGGCCTTGAAAGAGATGGAGCAAGGGCGGATCCTCATTTTTGCCGCCGGTACCGGCAATCCCTACTTTACGACCGATACCGCCGCCAGCCTGCGCGCGGTCGAGATCGGTGCCGACCTGCTCCTGAAGGGGACCAAGGTCGACGGTGTCTACTCCGCCGACCCGAAGCTTCACAGCGACGCCCAACGCTACGATCGCCTGACCTTCGACCAGGTTTTGCGACAGAAACTCCAGGTCATGGACCTGACAGCCATATCCTTGTGCCAAGCCAACCGCATTCCCATCATGGTGTTTTCCATTCTGGAGCGGGGTGTCTTGACGGCAATCATGCACGGTGAACGACGCGGAACCCTGATCGAGGAGGCCCTATGAACGATCCCCACTTGAAAGAGGCCCAGTCACGCATGAAAAAAGCGGCGGATGTCCTCCGGGAAGAGTTGGCCGGGGTGCGCACCGGCCGTGCTTCCACCGCTCTTCTGGACAACATTCACGTCGAGGTTTACGGGTCGCAGATGCCGTTGAATCAGTTGGCATCCCTGACCATACCCGAACCGAGAATGATTGCCATACAGCCCTGGGACAAGGGAACGTCCGCCGCCATCGAAAAGGCCATCCACGAGGCCAATCTGGGTCTGAACCCCATCAAGGACGCCGACATGATCCGCGTTCCCCTGCCGGAGTTGACTGAGGATCGCCGCAAAGAGCTGGTGAAGGTGGTGCATAAATTCGGAGAGCAGGCGAAGGTTGCGGTGCGCAACATACGTCGCGACGCCATCGATCATGTCAAAAAACGGGAAAAAAGCAAGGAGCTGTCCAAGGATGACGCCCGCCAGTTGGAAAAGTCAGTCCAGGAGATCACCGATCATCAGGTCACGGATATTGAAAAATTGGTTGCCCAGAAAGAGGCCGATATTCTGGCGTTCTGAGTCCTGTCAATCTGCCGAAACCCCCGCGAAGATCGATTCATGAGTGAACTGAAAAAGGAACAGTTGCCCCGACACGTCGCCATCGTCATGGATGGCAATCGGCGTTGGGCCAAGTCCCGCTTTTTGCCGCGTCTGGAGGGGCATCGACAAGGGGTCAAGGCGGTGCGGCGCACGATCGAGGCCTGCATCGATTTTCACATCCCCACCCTGACCCTCTACACCTTTTCGTCGGAAAACTGGAACCGGCCCGCCGAAGAGGTCTCCGCCCTCATGAACCTTCTGGCCATGCACCTGCGCAAGGAGATGGACGAACTGGTCAAGGAGGGGGTGCGTTTTCGTGCCCTGGGTCGCATCCAGGAGCTGGCGCCCAACATTCGCGACCTGGTGCGCGAAATGGAGGAGAAAACCTGCCATAACACCAAGCTGAATTTTAACATTGCCCTGAATTATGGTGGTCGCCAGGAGCTTGTGGACGCTGTTCGCGCCATGATCGCCAAAAGCCGGACCGGCGAGATCACCTCCCCGAATGAGATTACCGAAGAGTTTATCCATCAACATTTGACGACCGCCGGGCAACCGGATCCGGATTTGCTGATCCGCACGGGTGGCGAGCATCGCATCAGTAACTTTCTTCTCTGGCAGGTGGCCTATACGGAGTTGGTTTTCATGTCCATCCATTGGCCGGATTTCAACCGCGACCACCTGCACGAGGCGATCATGGAATACAGCCATCGCGAACGCCGTTTTGGCGCGGCGCAGTAACTCTCTTCTCCGTCAGCCAGGATGATTGTCCGGATTGCCTCAGCTCTTGTTCTTGCGCCACTGACCCTGGCCCTGCTTTTTTACGGAACGCCGTGGCAACTCGCCCTCTTTTTGTCTCTGCTCGTGGTGGGATTGCTGTACGAATGGCATCGGTTTCGCCCCCCCCTTGTTCCGGCTGACTTTGTTCTGTCTGTAGGTCTGGGATGGTTGCTGGTTGCGGCGCAATATTCTGGTCATGCCATCTGGATTCCTGCTTTGCTGACAGGGGGGATGGCCGCTTTCATCGGTACGGCGACCTTGCGTTTTTCACCGCAGAACCGAGTGTTGGACCGGACCGGCTTTCTTTTTCTGGGTCTCGTCTATTGTGCCATGCCCCCGGTACTCCTGCTGCAGATTTATGCTTCGGTGGATGGTCCTGCGTTTCTGGGGGTGTTATTGTTGGTCGTTTGGGGAACCGATATCGGGGCGTTTTTTGTTGGCAGGGCGTTGGGCAAGAAAAAACTGGCACCCCATCTGAGTCCTGGCAAAACGTGGGCCGGCTTTTACGGTGGTCTGGGGGCCGGTCTCCTGGTCGGCTGGGTGGCGGCCATCTCCTTTTCCCTCGCGCTGGGATCTTGGCACGCCATGGCCCTGGGGGTGCTTCTCTCTGTGGCCGGACAACTGGGGGATCTGGTGGAGTCGATGGTCAAAAGGGAAGCAGGCATCAAGGACTCCGGAAGCTTGATCCCTGGTCACGGTGGTCTCCTGGATCGTCTGGACAGCCTCCTGTTTTCCGCTCCGGTACTGGGCCTGTATTTGTTTGGAGTCAGCCTGCTTGGAAATTAAAAACATAGCCATTCTGGGGTCTACGGGGTCCATTGGCGTCAACACCCTGGAGGTGGTTGCGGCCAATCCGGACCGATTCCGGATCGTGGCATTGGCTGCCGGGGGCAATGCGCGATTGCTGGCGTCCCAGGCCAGGCAGTTTCACCCCGAGGTGGTGGCTGTGGCGGATGCGGATGCGGCAGTCTGGTTGACCCGGGAACTGGCCGATGAGCCGGTTCGCGTCTTGGCAGGTCGGCAGGGGGTCATGGAGGTTGCTGCCTGGGAATCGGTCGCCCTGGTGGTGTCGGCCATCGTTGGCGGGGCGGGTTTGCCTCCGACTCTGGCTGCGGTGCGAGCCGGCAAGGATATCGCCCTGGCCAACAAGGAGTGTCTGGTCATGGCCGGCCCTCTGTTCATGGCCGAAGTGGCCCGCCACAAGGTGCGTCTGCTCCCGGTGGATTCGGAGCACAGCGCCATCTTTCAGGTTTTCAGCCAGAAAAACGCCATTCGCCGCCTGATCTTGACGGCCTCCGGGGGGCCTTTTCTGGGTTGGAAACGTGAACAACTCGCCCATATCACGCCCGAGCAGGCCCTGGCCCATCCCAAATGGAGCATGGGACAAAAAATATCCATCGATTCGGCCACTCTCATGAACAAGGGATTGGAGGTGATCGAGGCGCATTGGCTGTTTGATGTTCCTGTTGAACGGATAGAGGTGGTGATTCATCCCGATAGTATAGTACATTCCCTGGTGGAATATCTGGATGGTTCGATTCTGGCGCAAATGGGGGTTCCTGACATGCGGACACCGATTGCTGTGGCTCTGGCTTGTCCGGATCGGGTGCCGGTTCCTGTTCCCTCGTTGGATCTGGTTGCCCAGGGGCGGTTGCTTTTTTATCCGGTCCCCGATCGTTTGGACTTTCCCTGCCTCGGCCTGGCCTACGACGCCTTGCGGTTGGGGGGTGCGGCACCGACTGTACTCAACGCGGCCAATGAGGTGGCTGTTGCCGCCTTCCTGGAAAGATCACTCTCCTTTCTCGATATTGCGCGTGTCATTGACCAGACCATGAGCTCCCTGGGAGGGCTTGCCCTGGGATCCCTCCAGGAGGTGATGGAGGTGGATGCCGAGGCGCGTGTCAAAGCGCGGGAGTGGGTGCGTCATGCCTCCAGCAAGGCGGTGACTCCATGTTGAGCAGCACCCTCTTCTGGGCCGTTATTGTCCTGGGCGCCCTGATTTTTGTTCATGAACTGGGGCATTTTCTGGTTGCCCGGCTCTTCCGGGTCAAGGTGCTGGTCTTCTCTTTGGGGTTTGGTCCGCGCATCTGGTCGTGGCGCTCCTCTCCAGGTGCGACGGAGTATCAACTCGCGGCGATACCTCTGGGCGGTTATGTCAAGATGCTTGGCGAATCGCCGGATGACGCAGACCCCATTGCGCCCGAGGATCAGCCTTTTGCCTTCAGCGCCAAGCCGGTTTTGCCGCGTTTTTGTATCGTGCTGGCCGGGCCGGTGTTCAATTTTTTGTTTGCCATCGTGGCCATCGCGGCTGCCAACATGATCGGGGTTGGCGAAATTTTGCCGGTGATCGGCTCTCTCTCCGAAGGGATGCCAGCCAAAGAGGCCGGTCTGCTGCCCGGCGACAGAATCACCTTCGTCGGGGAGGTGCCCATCGAACGCTGGGAAACCCTGAGCCGAATCATCAAAAAAAGTCAGGGTGGCCCCCTTGAGTTGACTGTCTCTCGCGGCGAAAAGACGTTCCATGTCTCGATTCAGCCCCGCGTCCAGGAGGTGCCCAATCCGTTCGGCGAGCCCGTCAAACAGGTCTTGATCGGCATCCTCCCTGGCAAGGAAGATGTGATCGTGCGCTATCCGTTCTGGCAGGCGCTGGGCCATGGTGTCACCCATACCGGACAGATGACGGTGATGATGGTGACAGGCATCTGGAAAATCATCACCCGGGTGGTCTCCCCGAAAGAGATAGGCGGTCCCATCCTCATCGCCGAGCTGGCCGGGCAGGCCGCCCGCCAAGGGGCGACCAATCTTCTGTTTTTCATGGCCATGATCTCCATCAATCTGGGTATACTCAACCTTTTGCCGGTTCCCATCCTGGATGGAGGACACCTCATGTTTCTGATTGTGGAAGGGGTGCTTGGCCGGGCACTGAACGAAAAGGCCATGCTCCTGGCAACCAGGGTGGGGATCGTCTTCATTGTGTCCTTGATGTCCCTGGCATTTTATAATGACATAGCCCGATACTTCTCGGAGCGCTGATCGAGAATGACATGAAAATGCTGACTGTTTCGCCTCTGTTGTCGATCGCCAGGATCGGTCTGTGGATGCTCCTGGTCCTTCTGGGTCTCTCTCCCCAGACGCTCTTCGCCCGGGAATCGGGTGGGGTGGAGAGTATTCGTATCCAGGGCAACCAGCGCATCGAAGCCGATACGGTCAAGAGCTACCTCAAGATTGATCGCGGACAGCCCTTCGATGCGGAAAAAATCCGGGCCAGCATCAAGGCGCTCTACGATACCGGGTTCTTCAAGGATGTGGTTCTGGATCGTGACAGAAACGATCTCGTTGTCCGGGTTGACGAGAACCCGATGGTCGCCGAAATCAAGTTTGAAGGTCATGACGCCTTCACTCAGGAGGATCTGGAAAAGATGGTCCAGATCAAGGCCCGTTCCATCTACAATCGGGCCAAGACCGAAAAAGATCTCTCGGCGTTGCGTCAGGCCTACCGGGTCAAGGGCCTCTTTCTGGCCAAAATTGACCTTCTCATCAAACCTTTGGATAACAATCAGGTCAATCTGGTCTATCGTATCACCGAAGGGGAGAAGTCCAAGGTCCAGGAGGTGCGGATCATTGGCAACCAACAAATCGGCAAGAGCCAGTTGACCAAAAAGTTGATGATTCAGCCCTCCGGTTTCTTCTCCTGGATCACGGAGGATGATACCTACGACCGGGAAAAGCTGCTCTTCGACCAGACCCAATTGCGGGATCACTATCTGAACCAGGGCTATGCCCGGGTCCAGGTCAACTCCTCCGTGGCGGAGATGACCCCTGACCGGCGCGCTTTCATTGTCACTCATTCGGTGCAAGAGGGGGATCGCTTCAAGTTTGGGACCACTGAAATCACTGGCGATTTTGTCGAACTTCCCCTCCAGGAACTCTACAAGGAGCTGGGGTTCAAGACGGGAGACTGGTACTCCAGGGAGGAGTTGAGAAACTCCATCGAAAAACTCAGCAATCGCGTCGGGGACTTTGGCTACGCCCTGCTCGATGTTCGGCCCGATCTGACCATTCACGACGACAGCAAAACCGTTGATGTCAAATTGACCATCCAGACCGGACGTCGGGTCTATGTGAATCGGATTGAAATTGCTGGCAATACCAGGACACGCGATGAGGTGATTCGCCGGGAGATGCGGTTGAGCGAAGGGGAACGCTTCTCGTCCAGCCGCATCCGCAAGTCGAAGGAGCGCCTGGAGGGACTGAACTTTTTTGAAAGAGTCGAAATCACGACACCACCCGCCGCTGACGGCGAAGATCGTGTCGATGTGCAGATCAAAGTGGACGAAAAAGCCACAGGTGCCTTCACGATCGGTGCCGGCTACTCCACGGTGGATCAGGTGATGGGGTCGGCCAGCATCAGCCAGAACAACTTTCTCGGCAAAGGCCAGAGAGTCGCCCTCTCCTTCGACCTGTCGGCCCACTCGTCAAACTTTAATCTGGGCTTCACCGAGCCCTACTTCCTGGGTCGTAACATGTCGGCGGGCTTCGACCTCTTCAACCGCAAGACCAATTACCTGTCGACGGCTGCCTACAAACAGGAGAACCTGGGGGGAGATCTGCGCTTTGGCTTTCCTCTGAACGACCATTTGACAGACACGGTGACCTACAGTTTGACGCATGTGGAAATCTATGACGTTGCCGATTCTGCCTCCCTGATCATCAAGGACCAGGCCGCGCAGAGTCCTTATCTGCAATCCATGGTGAGCAACAGCCTGTACTGGAGCAACTTGAACGACCGTTTCCTGCCCTCGGATGGGCGATCCCATCGCCTGACGACCGATGTTTCCGGTCTGGGTGGTGATGTGCGTCTCGCTCGACTGGTGACAGACAACAATTTGTATCATACACTGATCGGGAAGGGAGATCTGGTCGGACACCTTCGTGGACGCAGCGGCTTTGTCGAGGGTCTCGACAAGGATGTGCCCATTTTCGAGAGGTTCTTTCTGGGCGGGCCGCAAAGTGTGCGCGGGTTCAAACCCGGCGGGATCGGCTCGCGTACCGACGCTGGCGATGCCCTGGGCGGGACCTACTTTGGCCAGATCAACTCCGAGCTGATCTTTCCGTTCCTTGGCCTGGGCGACAAGGGGGTCCGGGGCATGACCTTCCTCGATGCGGGACTGCTGGGAGAGACACAGCGCCTTGGCGGAGGCATCGGCTATACCGAGTCCCCTTCGCCCAGGGTCTCGACGGGTTTTGGGCTCTTTTGGGTCTCGCCGTTCGGGCCGCTGCGCTTTGAGTTTGGTTTCCCTGTGGTCAAAGAGGGGATCGACAGGACCCGCTTGTTCGACTTCAGCATCGGTACAACCATGTGATACCCATTTGCAGTCGATGCGGGGACGAGGCAGCAAGGAGGAGGCGACGAGGCAGTACGTGTTGGTACGGTGAGGAGCCGACGACGCAGCTGACGAAGTTACCGCGATGAATGCAAATGGGTAGATGGTGTGACGCTTTCAGCCACTGAATAGGCAACTCCTTATGACAGGACTTTCGCAAATGGCCAAAAAACTGATGACCCTGATGATGATTTTGCTCTGCGGTCTCACCTGGGGTGCCTCTTCGGCCCAGGCTGAGGGAAAATTCGCCTTCGCCGATGTCGACAAGGCCATGAATCAATCCCAGGCAGCGAAAAAGGCCAGAGATCTCCTCGACCGCAGCTTCACGAACAAACAAAAAGAGCTGACCTCCATGGAGGGAGATATCAAGGTCATGATGAATGATCTCGAAAAGAGAAAAAATCTCATGACCCCCGAAGCCCAGGCGGAGTTGCAGGAAAAAATTCAAAACAAACGCCGGGAACTTGGTCGTCTGGCTGAAGACCATCGCGCCACCCTGGATCGGGAAAATGCCATGTGGAGCAAAAAGATTACCCGTATTCTGCTCAGCGTCATCCAGGACATCGGGGCCGAGGAGGGGTATACAGCCATCTTTGGCAAGGGTCAGGTCATTTTTGCCAGCCCCAAGATTGATATCACGGATCGGGTTCTGGAGCGGCTCAATACCCGCACCCAGGAACTGTTCTGAGATCCGGGATCGTCCATCAACTGCGCATAGCCTGCGGGGAACACTGTCAATGGATGCCAATCCCCTTCGCGAGATTCTCGAAAGCCTGCCGCACCGCTACCCGTTTCTGCTCATCGATCGGATTCTGGAAGTGGAGCCGGGCAAGCGTATTGTCGCCATCAAGAATGTGACGTTCAACGAACCGCATTTCATGGGGCACTTTCCCGACAATCCGGTCATGCCTGGTGTCCTCATTCTGGAGGCGATCGCCCAGGCCGGTGCCCTGCTTGCCTCGCGTACCGATCCGGCAGCTGTCAAGGGCAGACTGGTCTATTTCATGGCCATCGATCGCGCCCGTTTTCGCAAGCCGGTTCTGCCCGGCGATCAACTGCGCATCGAGATGACCCTGTTGAAACGACGCGGGGATGTCTGGCGGTTCAGTGGTCAGGCCCTGACCGATGGCGACGTTGCGGCAGAGGCCGAAGTGATGGCCATGACACGAGATCGAGGTCAGACAGGTGAGTGAGTCACAGTTTGTACACGCCACGGCGGTTGTGGCGCCCGGTGTCAAACTGGGGCGCAACGTGCGGATTGGACCCTATGCCGTCATTGGTTCGGCCGTCGTTCTGGGCGATGGCGTGGAGGTGGATGCCCACGCCGTCATCGAAGGCAACACCACCGTCGGCGACCATAGCCGCATCTTCAGTTTCTCCTCGGTGGGCAAGCCCCCGCAGGATATCCACTATGCCGGCCAGGAGACGAGCGTCGAGATCGGGCGCAATTGTTCGATCCGCGAATATGTCTCCATCCATCGCGGCACGGAGGAGGGCGGCGGCCTGACCCGGGTTGGCGATGGCTGCATGATCATGGCCTATTCCCATGTGGCGCACGACTGCCGCGTGGGCGACAACGTGATCATGGCCAACGGCGCCACCCTCGCCGGACATGTCGAGATCCAGGATCATGCCGTGATCGGCGGTCTGACGGCGGTTCACCAGTATGCCCGCATCGGGCGCAATGCCTTCATTGGCGGTGCCTCGGCGGTGTCGATGGATGTCATCCCCTTCGCCTCCGCTGCCGGCAATCGATCGAAAATTTTTGGCGTCAACGTCGTCGGCCTGCGGCGGCATCGCTTCTCCGAGGAGACGATCAAGGCCATTCGCAACGCCCACCGGATCATTTTTCGTTCCAACCTGCGCCTGGAACAGGCCATAGAAGAGCTGGAGCGCCAGCATCCCTCGCCACCCGAGGTCCAGTATATTCTGGAGTTTCTCCAGACCACCCAGCGGGGGATTTGTCGCTAAGCCGCGTTCATTTTGGAACACGTCGTTTTTTTGTCATCGAGAAAAAGTAGTGACAGGGAAGACTTTATTGGGGCTTCGCCCCAAACCCCACCAGTTGGAACACGTCGTTTTTTTTGTCATCGAGAAAAAGTAGTGACAGGGAAGACTTTGTTGGGGCTTCGCCCCGAACCCCACCAGGACTCTGTCCTGGACCTGCCAGGGAGCCAGCCCCCTGGACCCCGTTGACAGGCCTCTGCCGAAACCGGCAGAAAGTGCGGTCACGTTGCCCGTCGGGGGCGCCCGTGTCGGGCTGGTGGCTGGCAGTGGGCAGTTGCCCCTGATCTTCGCCCGTGCTTTGCGCCAGAGTGGTCGGCACTCCCTGGTGGCGGTGGCGCACCACAAGGAGACCGATCCCGCCCTCGCCGGGATGGTGGACGGCCTGCTCTGGGTGCGCCTGGGGCAATTTGGGCGCATCCTCGATTACCTGGCGCGGCAGGGGGTCGCGGAGGTGGTGTTCGCCGGGGGCATCACCAAGACGGGTATCTGGCATGCCCGGCCTGACGGTGTGGCTCTGCGCCTGGTGACCCGGCTGCGGCATTGGCACGACGACCTGTTGCTGCGGGCGGTGGCCGAGTTGGTGGAGTCGCGGGGTTTCAAGGTGCGAGGAGTCACCGATTATCTGTCCGATCTGCTGGTTCCACCCGGTCCATTGACCAGGTGCGTACCCAGCGCTGCGCAGTGGAGCGATATACGTTTTGGCTGGCAGGCAGCCAAGGAGCTGGGACGCCTGGATATTGGCCAAGGGGTGGTGGTACGGGACAAGTGTGTGGTCGCGGTCGAGGCGATGGAGGGGACCGATGCCATGATCTGTCGTGCCGGTCACCTGTCGGGGGGACGGGGTGTTCTCGTCAAGGTCGCCAAGCCGATTCAGGATCGTCGCCTGGATTTGCCGACCATAGGCCCCGGCACGGTGGCGGCCATGGCGGCGGCGCGCTTGCCGGTGCTGGTGGTGGAGGCGGGGGGCGTGATTCTCCTTGATCCGACGACCACCCTGGCCTTGGCGGATCGACATCGGTTGGCCATCGTGGCGACCACCGATGCCGATATGGCACCTGACGCTTGCCCAACGCCACCCCTGGACGATGTATTGACGGAGGTCGCATGAAAGGTGTTACCCATCCCACGTCGGAACAAAAGTTGCGCGCAGCCGTGATCGGCACGGGTTATCTGGGGCGTTTTCATGCCCAGAAATATCGGGCCATGGCCGGGGTTGAGCTGGTCGCTGTCGCTGACCTCGATCAGGAGCGCGGTCGTCAGGTCGGCGAGGAGCTGCGCGTTCCCTGGGTCGCTGATTTTCGTGACCTTCTGGATCGGGTCGATCTGGTTTCCATTGCGGTGCCGACGCAGGTCCATTTTGCGGTGGCCGAGGCGTGTCTCAAGGCCGGTGTGCATACCCTGATCGAAAAACCCATGACCGCCACCCTGGCCGAGGCCGATGAATTGATCCGCCTGGCCGGGCAGAACAAATGCCTCATCCAGGTGGGGCACCTGAAGCGATTTCACCCCTCCGTCGTTGCCCTCGAACAGAGTGGCTGGCTGAAAAACTGTCGTTTCATCGAGTCCCAGCGTTTGGCCCCTTTTAAAAATCGGGGGTTGGATGTCGACGTGGTTCTCGATCTCATGATCCACGATGTCGATTTGATCCTTCACTTCGTCAAGTCGGAGGTCACCGGCATGGCCGCTTTGGGTCGGTCGCTGGTGACCCGTCACCTGGATGTCGCCCATGCCCGTCTGCACTTTGCCAATGGGGCCGAGGCGGTTGTTTCCGTGTCGCGGGTTGCCAGGGAGTCGGTCCGCGCCATGCGTTTTGTGCAGGATGATGCTTTTGTCTCCCTGGATTTTATCAGCAGGCATGTCCACATTGTGCGACGACGCGAGGCGAGTGATCGTCTGGACGGGAGGAGCGACGCCACCGTCACGCCGGAGGTGTTGCCTGTCCAGGATTATGACACCCTGGAGGCGCAGATTCGTGCCTTTTGTGACGCGGTGCGTGCGGGGTGTCCGCCTTGGGTATCGGGTGACGATGGACGCCGTGCCCTGGAGGTGGTGATGGCCGTGCGCCAGGTGATTCTGGATGCCAATGCAGGTGGCGGACGGTGAAACTCCTCCTGGTGGCCGGAGAGGCCTCCGGAGATGTGTTGGGCGCCGATCTTCTCGCCGGTCTGCGACAGCGATTTCCCGATCTGCTCGCCCTGGGTGTCGGGGGACCGCAGATGCGACGGCAGGGGCTGCAATCCCCCTACGATGTCAATGATCTCTCGGTCATTGGTCTGGTTGAGGTGGTACGAAGGCTGCCGCGTCTGTACCGGGTTTTTCGCTATCTGCTGACCTTGCTGCGCGAGGAAAAGCCGGACCTGCTGGTGACCATCGATCTGCCCGATTTCAACCTTGTCCTGGCGGGTCGCGCCAAACGTTTGGGGATTCCGGTCATTCACTATGTCACGCCCCAGGTTTGGGCGTGGCGGCGTGGCCGGGTGGAGTTGATCGCCCGTTTGATGGATCATCTTCTCGTCCTGTTTCCGTTTGAGCCGCAGTACTATGCCGGGACCGGCCTGCCGGTGACCTTTGTCGGCCATCCGCTGGTCAAACGTCTCCGGGGGCAGCGCAGCCGGGAGGAGGTGCGCCGCGAGCTTGGTGTAGCGTCCGGGCAACCTTTGCTCGTTGTGTTGCCGGGCAGTCGTCGCAGCGAAGTTGCCCGTCTGTTGCCCCTCATGCTGCAAACGTGTCAACAGATGGCACGGGTGCTTCCGCAGTGCCGATTTGTCCTGGCCCAGGCCGAGACCCTCTCCCGGGAGAGCCTCGATTTGCACTGGCCACCTTCCGTCCCACGCGATGTGATGATTCGCCAGGGGATGACGCACGATCTGTTGCTTGCCGCCGATGCGGCCCTGGTGGCCTCCGGTACGGCCACCCTGGAAGCGGCCCTTTTGGCGACGCCGATGGTGGTGGTTTACCGGGTCAATTGGTTCACTTACGAGGTTGGGCGGCGGGTGATTCGGGTGCCGTTCATCTCGTTGGCCAATCTGGTGGCCGGGTATGGCGTCGTTGTCGAGCGCATTCAGGGTGAAGCCAACCCGGATCGTCTGGCCGCCGATCTGCTCCCCCTGCTCGCCGATCCCCAGGCCAACCGGCAGATGCGCGACAATTTATCGATTGTCGGTACCCTTTTGGCGCCGCCAGAACGCGGTGCGGTCGAGATCGTTGGCGATTTTTTGCACCAGCAAATCAGGAAAAAGACAAGGCAATTGCATTTAAAAAACCAGGTTTTGTGATTTCAATGCGCCATGAATGTCGTGCCTGTTTTAACGTTTGAAAGACTGGGATGGGGATCCAAGGGGAAGGGCTGTGCCCTTCCTCTTGGCGGGGTTTGGGGCGGAGCCCCAATAGAGTCTTTCTGTCCAATTTTTTTTGTTTCCTGACTGGGGTGCTGAATAGTTACAAAAAGAGTTGAAAACTTTCCCGGAGGGGTGCGACACTCCTCGCCGACATCAAGGAGTTGTTTTTCAAATCAAAACCAGCGGAGGAATTTTGCGTGGCGACAACAGAGATGACCCAACACAATTTTGATACCCTTGTCGATGGCCATGACACGGTATTCGTTGATTTTTGGGCTTCGTGGTGCGGTCCCTGCAAGGCCTTCGGTCCCATTTTCGAGCGGGTGGCCGAGCAATTTCCCCATATCCTTTTTGCCAAGGTCAATACCGACAAGGAGCAGGAACTGGCTTCGCATTTTCGCATCCAGTCCATCCCGACCCTGATGGTGTTTCGGGAAAAGATTGTCATTTTTTCCCAGCCCGGCATGCTTCCCGAGACGGCCCTGGTCGATCTGGTCAACAAGGTCATGGAGTTGGATATGACGGCTGTCAAAAAAGAGGTGGCGGAGCAGCAGAAGAAAAAGTGAGACCGATGCAACGGATGCCCTTGCATGCGGCGTGGTTGAACAGGACACGATCGTTGATCGGAGCCTTCAAGCAGACACTGTCAGGGATCGGACGTCATGCAAACGACGGGTGACAATTCTTCTCAAGAGTGGAACGGGTGTGGCTCCGGTCTGGTGGTGTGTGTCGATATTGTCGGATTCTCCAGGCTGGCCTCCGTCAGACAAAGCAGTCTGATCACTGATTTGAAGAGGAGTGTCGTCGATCCCACATTAAAGGATGCGCGCAGTGCGGGGCGTGTCATCATTCTGCCCACGGGCGACGGATTGCTGGCCTTTTTTCCTGTTTTGAACGATACGGACGAGGGGGAGCTGTTTCGGATTCACCTGTGCTTTTTGGCCACTCTGATCCATTGGGCGGAAAACCCGAGTGGGGATCATCGTCCATGCCTGTTGCGTATCGGTCTTCATTTTGGCCCGGTCAGCCTGATCCAGGATTTCAATGATCAACTCAACGTGATCGGCGATACGGTCAACATGACCCAGCGCACCATGAATGCCGCCGACGCGGGCCAGATGCTTTTGCACCAGAACTATATCAGCCAATATTTGGGAGAAGAGACCAAGCGGATGGTTTCAACCCCGCTTCCTTATTGTTCCCCTAAGCAACCAGTGCCCTTGATTTTAGAGACCGACAGGGAGGTGGGGATCAGCGTCAAGCATGGTGTCTCCATCGTCGTGCGACCGGCTCGACTGCTTGTTGGTGACAGGCTGTTTCGTGACCATAAGAATCTCTCGGAGCCGGAATCCGCCAAGCATATGGTGGTTGCCATCACTCCACAAGGCAAGCCTGTCACACCACCACAAAGACAAGACAAGCCAGGAAAAGGGTCGGAGCCGTCGGGGAAGAGTTTTGCCGAACGTCTGCTCCGGGCACACAGTGTCGCTCTTATCCAGCTCACCGGCTGTCGCATGATCGGGAGATTGGAAAACCAGGGGACCCGTTTGCCGGACGGGCTGCGAAAATTATGGGTTTTGATGCCCCACGCGGATCAGGTCGCACACTTCCAGGGAGAGGAGGCGAAGCGTCGTGTTGACAAGCTCCCGGAGCATATCGATCGCTGGAGGACTTGGCTTGCCCAGTGGCAAGAAAATCACCCCGACTGCGACGTGCGGTTAAAGTTGTTCAAGAATCCCCCCTATTTTGGGGCCTCCCTGATTGATTGGGATCAGCCCGGAGGGGTGATTCACGTCAGCCCCTATGTCTGGGGCATGGCCGCCAACAAATGCCCCGGCTACGACCTGGAGTGGGCGGGCAAGTTCAGTTCGTCGACCTATCAAGCCTATGTTGAGGGCTTGCGAAATCTCATCGAACCCAGAGAGTCTTGCGAAAAGCTGGGGGGCTGACCTTTTCAGATTATGGCCTCAAGCCCTTTGCGCTCTACGATGGAAAGGAGTGTTTCAGACAAGCACCTGTCGGTTTTTTCTCGCCGCGCTCCCACTTACTGACGTAATCCTTGGTCACGTTCAGATAGTAGGCAAAAACAGCTTGACTTACTCCCTCCCGGATACGTAAAGCGCGCACGTCGTCGCCAGTAAAATCGTGAATTGGCGTCAGGCAGGAGCGATCAAAACTGCGCATCGTCTGTTTGTCAATAACCCCAGCGTCGTACATTCCAGCCGCTGTTTCATGGATCGCCGCGAAGGCATCGCTTTTATATGTCCCGATTTTTATCATTGCAAGCTACCTCCTGCCGGGCGGATTCTCCTCGATCGCTTTGAGCAGCGCGAGAAACCCTTTGAGCAGATCGGTCGGGGTCGGGGGGCAGCCGGGGATATGCACATCGACCGGCACCACATCCTTGACGGCGCCGACACAGGCATAGCTCCCCTTGAACACCCCGCCCGAGCAGGCACAATCTCCGACCGCGACAACCCAATTGGGGGCGGGGGTGGCGGCGTAGGTGCGTTCCAGGCCCTGGCGCATATTGCAGGCGACCGGCCCGGTGACCAGCAGCAGATCGGCATGCCGGGGCGAAGCCACAAAGTGCATGCCAAAACGCTCCACGTCGTAGAAGGGGTTGTTCAGGGCGTGGATTTCCAGTTCGCAGCCATTGCAGGAGCCGGCGTCCACTTCGCGGATGGCGACGGTGCCCCCGATCATGCGGCGAGGACGCTCCCGCAAAGCCTGGGTTGCCTCGGCCAGGGCTGCCGCATCCGGTTCCGGAGCGGCCAGGGTCACGGGGGGAGAGAAAACCGCTTGTGCCAGGAGGTTGTGCATCGCCTCACCTCACAGATCGTGGCCGGAGTAGGAACAGTTGAAGGATTTGTTGCACAAGGGAAAATCGGCGACTATATTGCCTTCGATGCAGGCCTCCAGGAGTGGCCACTGGAACCAGGAGGCGTCCCGGGGATGGCAACGCAGAATTTTGCCCTCGGCATCGAGGCGCAACCAGATAAAAACATCGCCGCGAAACGCCTCGGTGACACCACACCCCTCCCGGATGCCTGGCCCGGAGGCGTTTTCCTGGCCGACGATGGCAACATCGACCGGAACGCTCAAGGGGCCATCGCCAGGCTGGGCCAGCAGTTGGCGCATGATGCCAAGGCTCTGTTTGACCTCATCGGCACGATTGAGGAGCCTGGCATGGACGTCCCCTTCAAGCCGGATGGGTACGGCAAAGTTCAAGGTATCGTAAGGGGGGTAGGCCAGTTGATGACGGGAATCAAACTTTCTGCCGGAACCACGTCCGACGAAGCCACCAGGAGCGAATTGCCGTGCCAACTCGGGCGTGAGGATTCCGGTCGCCCGCGTCCGATCGAGCAGCGAAGGTACCGAGTCATAGACGGCCATGAGATGATCGAAACGCTTCTCGAATCTGTCCAGGAAGCCCATCAGAAAGGGCTTTCCATCCGGAGGCAGGTCGGCGACGACGCCCCCCGGCACGACCCGATCCATCATCAGGCGATGCCCGAAGCAGTGATGGGCAGCCTGCAGAATCTCTTCGCGCAGCATGGAAAAATGGGCCTGAAGGATGGAGAAGGCGGCATCGTTGCAGATAAAGCCGATATCTCCGCAATGGTTGGCCAGGCGCTCCAACTCGGCCATCAAGCCACGCAGGTTATGGGCGCGAGGGGAGGGATCGATCTCCAGGGCGGCTTCGACGGCACGGGCGAAGGCCACCGTATAGGCGACGGTGCTGTCGCCGGAGATGCGTCCGCACAGGCGCCCTCCCTCTTGTACACTCTTGCCTTCCAGGAGCTGCTCCACCCCCTTATGGACGTAGCCCAGGCGCTCCTCCAGCCGTACCACGCACTCGCCATTGGCGGTAAAGCGAAAATGTCCCGGCTCGATAATACCGGCATGCACCGGACCGACCGGAATCTGGTGCAACGACTCTCCGTGGATGGGGAGAAAAGGATAGGTGGTCGGCGACGCCAGATTGCAAGGCATGGCCTCGGGGCGAGGCGGGCGCAACCATACGCCATGGTTCAGCCAGGGGCGATCATCGCGTAATCCGCGTGGCGTGTGTCCATACATGTCGCGCACGGTGCGTTCCAGGCGCAGGGCGGGGAGGTGATCGGGGGTCAGGGCCGGATACCCTCCGCTCTCCACTGCGACCGAAAGGACCATGGCCCCGCTTGGCAGGCCAACGACGGCGGCATGGACTTCCAGGGGATCGGCCCACAAGGCGAAGAGGTCGCACTGACCCGCTCCCAGGGCCATGCCGAGACGGGCCCAGGTGTCAGGGTCGATTTGCCAGCGCGGCCAGGGGCGATGCCCGGCGACGCGCCTGCCTCTTGTCTGGATTTGATGGTCAATCTCATGGTGCGGGCTGTTCATTGTTTCACCCCTATCCGAGGAGATCGGCGACACGGGCAAACCAGACTCCCAGCTTGTCCGGCAGGTGCAGTCCTGCCCATAAAACCAGGGCCAGATGGGCAAACAGGGGCAGGAGAGAGGCTTGCAGCGGCTTGGATGTGCCAACCGGCTCTCCGAACAGAAGCTCCTGGAGTCTGAACAACAAAGCACCGAAGGCGACCAGCAAGCCGATCACCAGAATGATCGCCAGGAGGGGTTCGCGGGAAAAAGTTGTGGTCACCAGGACAAATTCGCTGGCAAAAATGCCAAACGGCGGCAAACCGGCAATGGCGACAACCCCCAGGGCCAGACCCCAGGCCAGGGTGGGATGCGACTCGCTCAGACCGTGGATGGCATCCATGTCCTTCGTCTCCTTGGCCTGGCTCACATGGCCCACGGCAAAGAAGATGGCCGATTTGGTCAGGCTGTGCATGGTCATGTGCAGCAGGCCGGCAAAATTGGCCAAGGCGCCACCCATGCCAAAAGCGAAGGTGATGATCCCCATGTGTTCAATGGAGGAGTAGGCGAACAGACGTTTGATATCCTTGCGCTGATAGAGCATGAACCCGGCAAAGAGCAGAGAGAGCAGTCCCATGAACATGAGGATGGGACCAGGAGCCAGGGAGTCCGGGTTGCCGGCCAGGATCATCTTGAAACGCAGAACGGCATAGAGGGCGACGTTCAACAACAAGCCGGAGAGGACCGCCGAGATGGGGGTCGGGCCCTCGGCATGGGCGTCGGGCAGCCAGGCGTGCAGAGGGGCAAGGCCGACCTTGGTGCCAAAACCGACCAGCAGAAAGACGAAAGCCAGACTCAGGAGCCTGGGATCCATGCGACTCGAGGAGGCCACGAGGTTGGTCCAGGTCATGGCGGCCATCCCTTCGCCCACCACGGGTTGGGCCACCAGATAGATGAGGATGGTACCAAAAAAAGCCAGGGCAATGCCGACACTGCCGAGAATGAAATATTTCCAGGCTGCCTCCACGGCGTCCGGGGTGCGATAGATGCCGACCATGACCACCGTCGTGATGGTGGCCACTTCGAGACCCACCCACATCAAGCCGATGTTGTTGCTGGCCAGGGCCAGATTCATGGCGGCCATCAAGGCTTGATACATGGCATGATAAAAGCGGAGCTGGTTGGGAGTCAGATGCCCTGTCTCCAGCTCGTGGGCGATATAGGTTGCACTGAAAATGCTGGTGGTCAGGCCGACGAGGGTGTTGAGGGCGATCAGATAGACGTTGAAGGCATCGACGAACAGCAGTCCCGAAGCAAAGTGGGGGGTGAAGAACAAAAAGAGTCCCATCATGAAGGTGATGGCTGTCGACAGGACATTGATCCACGATCCCAGCCGGTAGCCGGGAATCATCAACAGGACGACAGCCGTCATCCCTGGAATGACCAACAGCGCATGCAAGGCCATGCCTGGCGTGATCAGGGCAGTCTCCGGAAGGGTCATGGGCGCTCCCCTTGCACTGGATCCATGGAGGGAATGTCGGGGGTCGCGAGACTCTCTTCCGTGCGATAGCGCCCCTCCATGCGTCCCTTGCGGAAACGCTCGAGGTTGCCAATGTCGATGGAGTCGAAGCGTTCGCGAATCCGGAACAAAAAGATGCCAAAGACCAGGAAGGCGATCAACACGGAAAAGGCGACGCTGATCTCCACCACGAGCGGCATACCTTTGGCGCCGGTGGCAGCCAGGATCAGGCCGTTTTCCAGGGACATGAAGCCGACGATCTGGCTGATGGCATTGTGACGGGTGATCATCACGAGGATGCCCAACAGGATGACAGCCAGGGCAAACGCCAGATCCTGGCGTGTCTCGATGGCGTGGGCGGAGGTCATGGGCACGACGATCAGGATGGCCAGCATGGTCAAAAACACGGCCACCAGCAGGGTGGTACCAACGCCGACCACGGTTTCGATGTGGCGATGAATGCCCAGCTTGCGAATGATGATGCGCAACACCCAGGGAATGAGACCGGCCTTGACTGTCAGGGCCATGAATGCGGTGACCATGAGGTGCGGGGCCTGTTGGACCTTGGCCTGCCAGACGACGGCCATGGCCAGGAAAACCGACTGCAAGGCAAAAGCGTTCAGAATACCATACATGCGGGTCTGGTAGAGCAGGACGAAACTGACCATCAGGGTCGATCCGGCCAACAGGTGGGTCACATCCAGATCGTAACTCATTCCTGTTCCAATTCCAGATCAAGCGCCTGCTTCGTTGACTGCTTCACGCGCTCCTTGCCGTACCCAACACGTACTGTCTCGTCGCTCATGCGTTGTCGCCTCGCATCCATCTTGATCTGGAATTGGAATTACATACCCATGGTGACGAACAGAAGAACCACAGCCAGGATTCCCAGGACCAGGGCGATCGTCAGGAACTCCGCCACGCGAAAGACGCGCATTTTGGCCACGACCGTCTCGCCGATGGCCAACAGGACAGCTCCGCAAAACAGCTTGCTCAGATAGGTTGCCAGACCAACCGCCAAATCCAGGAGGGATCCACCCGGGATGGCCATGCCGTAAGGGAAGAAAAGACAGGCCGTCATGGAGATGAAAAGGACCAGCTTCAGGGCGGCGGCCGTCTCGATCATGGCCAGATGCCGACCGGAATACTCGAGGACCATGGCCTCATGCACCATGGTCAACTCCAGGTGGGTTGCCGGGTTGTCCACCGGGATACGGCCATTCTCGGCGATGGCAACGATGATCAGGGCCATCAGGGCGAGTCCCAAAGAGACGCGAAGTCCGACATTTTCGGTGATCAGGTGCTGGGCAATCTGCGACAGTTGCGTCGTGCCGGCAAGGATGGCCACCGTGAAGACGACCAACAACATGGCTGGTTCGGCGAGGGAAGAGATCATCATCTCGCGGGAGGAGCCTATGCCGCCAAAGCTCGTGCCGACATCCATGCCGGCCAGCGCCAGAAAAAAGCGTCCTGTCGCCAGGAGGGCGACGATGGCCACCAGATCGGCCGCCCAACCAAAAGCCAGACCCGTCGTATAGGTCGGGATCAAGGCCGTTGCCACCCAGGTCACGCCGAACAGGATGTAGGGAACCGTCCGATAGATCCAGGAGGTGTTTTCCGCCATCAGGGCGTCTTTGGACAGCAGGCGGATCAGGTCACGATAGGGCTGCAGGAAGGGAGGCCCCTGGCGACGTTGCAGACGGGCCTTCACCTTGCGCACCACCCCGACCACCAGGGGTGAAACCAGGAGTACCAGGAAAATTTGCAGACCCTGGGCCAGGAAATCGACGATCACCGCCATAGGGCAATCACCAGAAGAAGGAGTATCAGGGCGACGAATGTGATCGACAGGAACTGACGTATGGTCAAAAAGTGCATCTTGTCGGCCCGGACGGAGGCACGGATGACAAAGCGTCCCAGAGGGGCAAAAATCGACTCCCACACCGGGTCGAGCATGGTCACGCTCAACGTGGCGGGTTGCGGATCACCCGGACGCGGCATGAAGACCTTTTCGCGTGCCCGGAAGCACACCGTGGCGAAGACCCGGCGAACGGGCTGACTGAAACTGTTGCCAGTATACTGGCTCATGGTCGAGGGGTCGGGGAAGCCGCAATCCCAGGCCGATCCCTTCCGCACGACATTCGAGGCATGCGTATGGATGAACAGTGCCGCCAAACTGGCCGAGACTGCAACAAAAACAAGGATGGCCAGGCTGTTATAGGAGCTTTGGGTCACACCGAAGGGAACCAGGAACATCCAGCCGAATGCCGAGTTGCCCATACCGCTGGGGAGGGTCGCTCCCAGCAGTTGGCCAGGTACCGCCATGATCACCTTGACCACCAGTGTCGGCAGAACACCGAACAACAGGCACAAGGCAGCCAGTATGGCCATGGCACTGAGGGAGAAGATGTCGGTCTCGTGGGCGTTTCTGGCGACCTCGGAGCGGGGGCGCCCGAGAAAGGTGATGCCATAGACCTTGACAAAACCCGTTGCCACCAGGGAGGCCGTCAGGGCCAGACCAGCGCCAACCAGGGGAACCAAGAACTTCAGTACCGGCTGCGGAAACTCCGGACTGGCCAATATGGCCTGAAAGGTCATCCACTCCGAAACAAAGCCGTTCAGAGGCGGCAGGGCCGAAATGGATGCCGCCCCGACCAGAAACAAAAAGGCCGTGCGCGGCATGCGATGGATCAAACCGCCCAACTGCTCGATATCGCGCAGACCCGTCGCATGCAGGACCGCCCCGGCACCCATGAAGAGCAGATTCTTGAACAGGGAGTGGTTCAACGTGTGAAACAGGACCGCTGTCAGGGCCACGGCGGCACCTTCGGCGTGACCATTGGCCTGGAAAGCCATGGCCAGCCCGATGCCGATGAAAATGATGCCAATGTTTTCCACAGTGCTGTAGGCGAGAAACCTCTTGATATCACGCTGCATGATGGCATAAAGAATACCAAGAAAGGCCGTGATCCCTCCGACGATCATCACCGGCACCGACCACCACCAGGGGTTGGGGCCGGAAAGATCGAACAGAATGCGGATGGCCGCATAAACAGCCACCTTGGTCATCACGCCGCTCATGAGCGCCGAGACGTGGCTCGGCGCTGCCGGATGGGCCAGAGGGAGCCAGACGTGCAGGGGCACCAAACCCGCCTTCGAGCCGGCCCCCAAAAGAGTCAGGACCAGGACCACGGCGACCCCCCACTCCGGCAGAGTGGCGCCGCGCATGGCATCGAAGGCGTAATCCCCCCGGTTGCCGGCCATGATGCCAAAGGCAAACAACAGCATCATGGTGCCGAAACTGGCCATGATCAGGTAGAGGAAGGCTGCCTTGCGGTTCTCCTGCACCCTGTGATCCACCAGAACCAGACTCCAGGAGGTCAGGGACATGAACTCCCAGGCGACCAGGAACGAAAAGGCATCGTCGGCGATGACGACGAGGTTCATGGCGGCGAGAAAGGCCGGATACATGGGCAGTATGCGCAGGGGGCGTTCGGCGTGGGCGCCATAGCCGATACCAAACAGGCTCGCCATGGAGCCGCCCAGATTGATCACCAACAAAAAAAACGCCGCCAGGGCGTCCAGGCGGTACTGAACGCCAATCCACGGCAGACCCATGTGAAAACTGCTTTTCAAGGGCACCGGGTCGACCAGAAGGAGGGTCAGACTGACCACGACAGCTGCCAGACTCAACAGTGCCGAGCCACCGTACACCAGGCGAAACCAGAACGGACTCTTCCTGGACCCCAAGGCTACAAACCCGAGACCAAAAAACCCACCGCAAAGGACGAGCTCGACATCAAGGGCATTCATGGCGCAGTCGCATCCTGGATATCCTTTTTTTTCCGCCAGACCAACCAACCCGAGCGTCCCTTATAATGCCCCTGGAACTGCCAACGCAAGCCATGCAACGAGATTTTCTTCATTTGTAACTATTCAGCACCCGGCAACGAACCGGGGTCCAGGGGGCTGGCTCCCTGGCAGGTCCAG
>JADGCJ010000189.1 GCA_015229045.1 Magnetococcales bacterium | reverse complement strand
AACAGGATTATCGATTACATACGCCCCCCCGTTTGATCTCGGTAGGGCGACAAATTGCCGAAAAAAATCCCGCCAACATCATCCGTGCCTTGGCCCGTCTGCCCCAGGGAGAACTGACCCTGGTGGGCGATGGTCCCCTGCACGACACCCTGCGCCAGGTCGCCCGGGAGTGTCAGATCGAAGATCGCGTCACATTTTTACCTTCCGTGGCCAACGACGCCTTATGCCGGATGCTCCCCGATTTTGATCTGTTCGTCACGCACTCGGAGTATTGGGAAATCAGCAAGGCCACCCTCGAAGCACTCCTGACCGGCCTGCCCATCATCCAAAACCATCGCCTGGGAGATCCAGTGCCCGAGTTGCAAGGAGATTGGGTTGTTCTGGTCAACAATACCGTCGCTGCCTACGAACAGGCCATCACCCGACTTCTCGACGATGATGCTGCCCGCACCGCGTTGGGACGCCGTGCCTGGCAACATGCCCAGGAACGTTATGCCCCGGTGAAAACTGAAAAGGTTTTTGCTGATCTCTATCGTTCCTTGCTGCAATAGTGGTGACACCCGATTCATTTTCCTCCTTGCCGGGGGGGCGCAAAACAGGGTAAATTTGACAGGATAAAGGGTGAGGTGTGTGCCAATCCCTCGCTCGGCCCTTTATACCCGCGTGGAACGCTTTGTTCTAGCGGTTGATTCCAGATACTCATCAGTCAACATATCCGCTGCCCAAAAAACCCTTCAGAAGTTCATGAAGGGTTTTTTCGTTTCTGGGTTTAGCCTGAAACGCACCCTTGATTTTTTCTTTTTTTCACAACCAACTTTGAGTAGGATGACCACACATGAGTTTCCGTGACGATGAAAACAATGGCATGAACCCCTGGGCCGCTGACAAACTTTGGGAAGGTATGCGGCAAATCAAAGCCCAGGATGGAGAGTTTGGTCAAAATGTGGCTGCCTGGCGCTTGCATATGGGACTGGGAAACATTCTCGGCAAAGACCAATTGCCACCACCAGACTATGTTCGCTCTCAGATCACAAACCATCCGGAACAATTGAATGAACGGCGCTTGGATCAGCAAAAAGCAGTCGAAATGGGCAATCATGAGCAAGTCGATCAAATCGACCAGGAGTTCGCCAATATCGAACCGTTCAATCAGACGTATGGCCACATGATCAACAAATTCAAGAAACAATACCGGCAACCACCCATCCAGAGTACCGTTGCTGCCCCTTCTCCCAACTCTCTTGCGGATATGGCTTCGAATACAGAAACCCGAACTAAACCAATAGTACCGAAAACTGGCGACCAATCGCAGACTATTCCGTACAATACTCTTTACATGAAAGACGATGACGGATACAATACCACTCCTACCATAGATCTATCCGACACCAACTCACAAGCAGAGTCAATGCCCAATTCAGCTAGATTCAGAAAGAAACCAGAGGATTCTTTACGTTCGAATCCCTTCTTTCACAATGACCATATGAATCTTGCTCCTAATGGTCTTTATTCGAAATCACCGTGGAAATGGGATGCGCTCAAAACTCAGTGGCAATTCGTAACAGATAATACTGCTACCGATAATATTGAACCATATCTAATTCCAAAACCACCCCCTCTTAAAAAGGGATCTTTGGAAGAACTCGCGAGAAAGATCGATAACAGCATAGACTACGAATCCACCCCAGATCCAGAAAAAATCCACCATCCGATTTATCCCGAGGGGATAGACCTGGATAAAAATGTGCAGGAAGCATGGGATAACAAATGGAATATCCGATGGTTCAAAAGCCAAGTCGAAAACAAAGGCCCGAAAGATTATAAACAGCTCGGTCGTCAATACGAAAATTTCGGAAACTTCCACTATGGCGTATACGGAAAAGCCGCTGGAATCCCGGATTCTGTACTTCTGAGAGCTGCAGGATGGGCACAACAAAGGTCTGGAACTCAACCAGAAGACCACGATTGGGGACATTGGTATGGTTCTGAACCATAAGGTGACGATAAAAAAGATCAATGGTGGATCAAGCAAGGGATCAACTTCTACAATCGCCGTTACCAAAAGAAATAAACATCGTCAATGAAAAAACATGGGATGCTGATTGATGCATCTTCAGCATCCCAAGATCTTTAAATATCTTGGGATATGCAAATGAAAGCAACATGGATATCATGTCAGTTTGTCATAGCACTGTCATTATCAGTAATTCTCTCCGCATGCTTTGATTCTGATAAATCAATAAATGACGTTATTAAAACAGAAATTTTACGCAGATCTTCTCCAGACAATTTCATTGATGCTGTTCTGACTCAAACCTATTCCAAAAAAACCAAGACCAGTGTATATAATCTATTTATAGTGGCAGCAGGAAAACCTGCCGTGGGCAATAGCCCCTTCAATGCAACCCGTCTTACTGGTTGGGATCTGAATTGGTTTGATAAAAATGAACTTGAAATACATTTCAAGACAGGTGAAATTCATTATTTTTATAACAACAAAGATGTATATGTGGAGCCTGACAGTGAAAAACGAACTCGTATTCCAATCAAGTTAATACTGAAACCAGTTGATTGGAAATGCACTTTAAAACCTGATTGCGAACCAAAATAAACGGCTTATTTGATTTTAATAAAATATACAGGTGAAAGCATGAAGATTATTATAAAAATATGTAAAATAGCACTTATAATTATAATATTAACTCTATTCTGCATTGCATTACTGATTAGATCTTGCGATGATTTTGTTTCAAGAGATGAAATACTTCGCCTGACTTCACCCGATCAGCAAGTCGATGCTGTCATGGTCGAAATCAATGCCGGCGCAACCACTGCTTACGTCTACAAAGTTTATCTAATGCCAACAGGAAAAAAACCCGTCGAACATGATAAACACGTTTTTGGAGCAACACATCTGGACGATTGGAAAATAAAATGGCTTGATTCCAACAGGGTTGTCATCATTTATAGTCGTGCCGACATATTCCATTACACAAACTACAAAGATATTCAATTATTTCACCCAATAAAAGGTGAACAAACCAAAAGAATTGAAATTCTCTTGCGATAATGTCTGCATACATGGTACTCTATCAGAAAAAAACGTACATCCATAACGGCAAGGAGATATCCCATGCAATTGACCGTATGGTTTAGAAATATACAACCCGACCGGTGCCACATGGACAAAAAACCATTTTATTTCAAAAAGATGCTGTTGCAGTTATTTCAGACGTTTTTTTTGTCGCTGCTCGGCCTTTTGCTCCCGATAACGGCCTTTTCGGAAACCCAACCAGCCCAGCAGGCTGCCCAAGTCAAATTTTTCTCGCCCAACGGCTTTGTCAAAAAGGTGCGCCAGGTGACGGTCCGTTTTACGCGCCCGATGGTCGCTTTCGGGGATCCCCGTTTGAGCGAACCTTTCGTCAGCCAATGTCCCATTGCCGGCAAGGGACGCTGGGTGGACAGCCGCAACTGGGCCTATGACTTTGACCAGGATTTGCCGGCGGGAATCCAATGCACCTTTACGCCGAAACCGGGCTTGCGCACCCTGGCCGGAGAAGCGGTGGCAAGTCAGGAAAAATACAGTTTCAATACAGGTGGTCCCACGATTCTCTCCTCTCTGCCCTACAAAGGGGGATCCATCGATGAAGAACAAATTTTCATTCTGGGACTCGATACACCCGCCACACCAGACTCCGTCCCGGCAAACATCAACTGTGCCATCGAAGGCGTGGGTGAAAAGGTCGGGGTCCGCCTGCTGACGGGTAAGGATCGCCAGGATATTTTGCACAACCATCCCGATTTTTTGCGAAATTTCCGCGACATGTATCCCGGTACCAAAAAGCCTCTCCAAACCACTCAAACTCCTGGAGAAAGCAAAACTTCTGAAAAACACCCCGATCTGGTCAATGGGGAAAACTCCCCCATTGTTGTGGTTCAATGTCAGCGTCGCCTGCCCAACAAGGCCAAGGTGGACCTGGTTTGGGGCAAGGGGATTCGTTCCCAGAGCGGGGTCGAAACCCAGACGGCCCAGAATCTTTCGTTCCTGGTGCGGGATCAATTTTCAGCCCGTTTTTCCTGCCAACGGACCAACAAGGATGCCCACTGCATTCCGGTCCTGCCCATGCACCTCATTTTGACCGTGCCCATCTCCAGCAACGATGCCCAACGAATTCAGCTTAAGGGCAAGGATGGCAAAATCTACCCCACCCGCCTGGGAACCGAGGATGAAGAGCAGGATGACAACAGCCAGACCAAAAAAGAGAAACCAACCAAAGAGATCTGGGTTTCCCGGATCACCTTCCCGGGTCCTTTCCCGGAATTGAGTGATTTTACGGTGGAAGTTCCTCCCGGACTCAAGGATGACGCCGGACGGATTCTGGTCAATCAGGGGAGTTTCCCCCTGGCGGTCAAAACCGATATGGATCCGCCGCTGGCCAAATTTCCTGCCCCTTTTGGCCTCGTCGAAGCCAAGGGGGATGCCACCCTGCCGTTGACCCTGCGCAACCTGGAGGCGGTATTGCCTTTGGATGCAGCCCACCCTGGCTCGGCAGCCAATGAAGCAGCCGCAACCGACAAGCCGACCGAATCCACCACCAACGCAACATCAACCAACAAGCCGACCGAATCCCCCGCCAACACACCATCGACCGAAAAGCCGACTGCAGCACCCACCAAAAAAACCACCGCTGCCGTCACCTCCTGGTGGAACACTGTGCGCGAGCAATATTGGCCGGCAGCGGTCGAAATACGTGGTCGCCAGCTCCGGGTGGAAAAACCGGCGGAGTTCATCACCTGGATGAAACGGATCCATGATGTGCAGGAAAGCATCACGGAGACGAAGAATGATCAAGTGATCATCAAACAGCGCGTTGGGGAAATATCGGTGTTCGCCGGACTTGGTCCGGCCCATGCGACCCAACTGGAAACCTTCACCCTGCCCAAACCAGGCGGTAAAAAAGCCTTCGAAGTGGTGGGTATTCCATTCAAGAAACCCGGCTTTTATGTCGTGGAACTGGCGAGCGACCGGCTTGGGGCCGAACTGCATGGCGAAAAAAAACCTTATCACATCCAGACAGCCGTCCTGGTCACCAATCTGGCCGCCCATTTCAAACATGGCCGGGACTCCTCCCTGGTCTGGGTGACCGCCCTGGATGACGGCAAACCCGTCGGCGGTGCCGAGGTGACCGTCGGGGATTGCCAGGGAAAAATTTACCATTCCGGCCAGACCAATGCCGAGGGCGTGCTGACCATTCCGGAAAAACTGCCCGCCAAAGAGTCACTGCCGGGATGCAAGGAAAAGTATCAACGTGATTATCTGGTCACCGCCCGTTCCGGGGATGATCTCACCTTCCTGCTCTCCTCCTGGAACGAAGGCATCACCAACTACAGCTTCAACCTGCCCTACAACTGGCAACAAAGACCGACTCTTCAGGCAGGCACGGTTTTTGACCGCACCTTGTTGCGGGCCGGTGAAACCGTCTCCATGAAACATTTTATCCGGCAGGCCATGGGAACCGGCCTTGAATTACTCGACCCGAAAACCCTGCCGCACGAGGTCATCATTCGCCACACCGGCAGCGGCCAGGAGTATAAATTCCCCCTGCAATGGGGTGCGCAGCAAAGCGCGGAAAGCCAGTGGCCCATTCCCAAGGAAGCCAAAATGGGCGCGTATGCGGTCACCTTGCGCTCGGGAAAACCTCCCCATGAAAACAACCAGGAGTCAGGAACTTTCCGGGTGGAGGCATTTCGGGTCCCCACCATGCGGGCCAGCCTCACCCC
>JADGCJ010000188.1 GCA_015229045.1 Magnetococcales bacterium | reverse complement strand
TGGAAGGCTCCCGCTCCAGGGGAATGAAAGAACAAGAATACGCCAAAGACAATACCTTGGGAATCCAGCCCCAAACCCCTGCTGGGGACCATGATGGTCCCCAGACCCCTGCAATAATGCAAAAATGAAACAGAAACGGAATAATCCGGCTTCCTGGAAAGGGTGCTTTGCAAAAGGCAGCATCACCGGGACAAACAGAGAATCCTGGGGCGCAATGGACGGTTACAAAGTAGTCATTGCAATTTGGCGATTTTCATAGTACTTTTTAAGAGGTGCAAATTTATATAATTGTTTAACGATAAGGTTTAAACTCTAAACTGGAGTGATGCAGACATGGGTAATCCGGACAATAAAATAAAAGAAACCCAATATGAAACAATCAAAGTGATGAATTATGCGCAAGGAAAAGTAAGAATGCGCTTAATGGGTTTTTCTGACACGGAACGTGACGATAAAGGCCAACCGATTCTAGAAGAGCAACAGCATGTAATAATGCCAATTCAAGGATTCTTAGAATCTTTTGGAGTCATGCAAGATTTATTCAATAAGTTGCTAGAAGCGGGAATTCTTAAGCGTAATCCCCCTAAAGCTGAAGGTGATCAAGAGAACACCCAATCGGTCCCCGTGAGTGAGCCGGAGCCACACCCGCATCCGAATACACATGGGGCCAACCTGCAAGACCCGGAAAACAATACAAAACAAAAATCACACGATAACAATGATGAAAATTTTGGCGTACTCAAACGTATCTTTCAGAAGGGAACAAGGAACAAAAGTAAGCGATGATTCCGCATAATTCACCCACTGTTCCTGAACGGCTTTGAGAGTACCGTACCTCCCCCTTTCCGGCTCTGGAAACGGGAAAAGAGCCGGATCGCGCAAAAGCGTCGTGGTCGATTCAACCTGCAGGATGGACTGAAGGGTCACTTGACCAAATGGACGAAAATCCATGCAGCGGAAGACCGCCACACTTACATTTCAATATACCGTTTCAATAGGTCAGGTCTGCTGAAGAAGACCCTGTTCGTGCCGCTTGCCGGAATGCCGTCTCCGATACGCACGACCCTTCACGGAAAAGGTCCGATTGGTCTTACTCCTCCTTCGTGATATCCTGGCCTCTTCATCAACATCGGTCTCCAGGGTCACGGCAAGCATGTCACCTTCCCGCCACCTGCAACTTTTTCTCATTCTTCTCGGTTTGCTCCTTCGGCAACCGGCCCTGGCTGCTCCCAGTTTCGAGGAGGGGATGGCCGGTCTGTTGCTGGATGACTACGCCCAGGCCCTGGAAAACCTGCGCCCTCTGGCAGAAGCCGGGCTTCCGGCGGCCCAATCCAATCTGGGGGTTCTCTACAGCAAAGGACAGGGAGTGCCGCGAGACGATCAGGAAGCCTTCAACTGGTTTCTGCGCGCCGCCGAACAGGGGCACGCCCCGGCCCAGTTCAATCTGGGCGTCCTCTTCGCCGAAGGACGGGGTCGCGAGGCCGACCTGAGCAAAGCCCGCTACTGGTTCGAACAAGCCGCCATACAAGACCACATGGAGGCTCAGTTCAATCTGGGCATTCTTAACAATCAAGGTATTGGCGGCAACCGGGACCTGGACTCCGCGGTGAAATGGTTTCGAGCCGCCGCCGCGCAGAATCATCGTGGCGCCCAATCCAACCTGGGACTGTTCTATATTCAGGGAGAAGGCGTGGCCCAGGACTTCGCTCAAGGGCTGCACTGGACCCGGCTGGCCGCCAACCAGGATCATGCCCCGGCGCAGCTCAACCTGGGCATTCTCTACGTCAAAGGCGCCGGATCCGTGCTGCCTCCCGACCTCATCCAGGCCCATCACTGGATCCATCTGGCAGCCCGGCAGGGTCTCCCCGGCGCTCGGGAAGCGCGGGAAAAAATTGCGGCCCATCTCAGCCCCGATCAACTGGCTGAATCTCAACATCTGACCGACGCCTTCAAACCCACGCCGGCCGGTGCAACCGAGCTGATGTCACCAAACGCCGATACCACCCGTCCGAGGAGAGCCTCGCCACAACCGCCCGAAAAAGCCGTTCACGCCGTAACCCCTCAAGAACCGGTACGCACTGCGGAAAACAGGCAACAGCGCATCCGGAAACTGCTGGAGGCGGCGCAACTCAACATCGAACGCTCCCGGCTGGCTTCGCCCGAAGGAGGCAACAACGCTTTTGAACAATATCGGGAAATTTTGCGGCTGGATCCGAACAATCAACAAGCCAGGGCGGGACTGGCCAAAGTGGCGGCCAAATACGATGAACTGGCGCAGAAAGAACGCGGCAACAAGGGGGTGGCAAACGCTTTCAAGGAGCAGGCTCAGCGGGTACGGGCGGAGTTGAAACGCCACGCTTCCAGATAGTCCGGGGCGTCACTCCGACCCCATATGGGTCAATTGGACATTCATCTCGTCCATCACCTGGATCAGGCGTCCAATCAACTGATCCTTGAAGAATTCCTGTTCCTCCGGCGAAAGGGAGAGGCTCTCCTGACCGGCGGCCTTGTTGACCAGGTCGTCGAAATCCCCCTCTTCCGAGAGCAGCGGGGTCTGGCCGGTGACATGGGTGATGCGTTCGTTCATGTCGTTGAGGCGACCGGCCATCTGGGCGATGATTCGGGATTTGAGCTGGTTGCGCAAGGAAACGGACAGTTTCGGCAACACCTCCCGATCCAGACACATGACCAGGGCGGGATTGTCCTGCGCCCGCTCAACCAGCGGCATGCCCAGAATCTCCTCCAGCAAAGTGCGCAAGGCGGTGTCCCGAGGCAATTCCGGCGCGTGAACGATCACGTTGGAAATACGGGGCCGGTCGGTCAGAAACGAAACCTCGCCGAAACACTCACCGGTCTGCAACTGGGCCAGAGGCATGGAACTGCCGCTCTTGACCACACTGGCCTGGCCGGAGAGGAGGATGAAAAAGCTCTTTTCCTTGGCATCCTGCTGCCGGATCAGGAACTCTCCCATGCGGTAGCTGAGGAGGCGTACCCCCTGCCCCAGAAAATTCAGCAGTTCTTTCCGCTCACGCTCGGGAACCTCCTGAAAAAAGGACAACGAGGCCAGCAGCTGCAGAAGATGGGAAGAGGATACTGCCTGGAGTTCGTGCATGGTTCGCTCATGTCTCATCCGGGATTGCCGCACATCATCCCGTTTTAACAGATTATGTCGTGAAAAACCAGTCGTTGCAGCAAGCTCTTTGCAGGGGGGGCAAGAGGCCCGGGTAGACAAAGGTGCCAGTGGACTGGTATACGAAACCCCAATTCGTGGCTCTTGCAAGGATTAACCGCCGTGGGTAATGGCTCACCCTTTCATACCTCACTCCTGGCCCCGTGCGTCTGGTGTGTCCGTCTGCACAATCCCAATCGGCTGCGGGAACGCTCCGACGAGGCGGGTTGGCGCGATTTGCTGAGCCAATATTATCAAACCACGACAGAGATCGTGCATCGACACCGGGGCGAGGTGATCAAACTGGCCGGTCCCGGTCTCATTGCCCTGTTCGAACCTTCTCCCGCGCCGTTGCAGGCAGCGCTGGAGCTGCAACACACCCTTTCGCGACAGGCGCTGCCCCTGCGCATCGCCATGGCTGCCGGCCCGTTGCATCTTTTGGAACTCTCGCCTCATCTGAAGGAATACCTGGGTCTGACTCTCGATCTGGCCGCCCGACTCTGCGACCGGGCACGGGGCAACGCCATCCTGCTGGAAGAGTCGATGTGGCATGCGGCCCAAACCTGGCTGGTCCAACACGGAGCGGAATGGTTCTCCGACGCACGATTGAACCACTGTCTGCAAAGCCTGCCCCCCACGCTGCTGCCGGGTTCTCCCCACCCGGTCTCCCTGATGGCCCTGGTTTGGCGCGAAAATGCGGACTATCTGACCTCCCATCCACTGGACGGGCCCGTTCCCACTCAACCACTGCTCCCGGTTCCGGAAACATCTCCGATGCCAAGCGAAAAGAATCGCTACTTCGGGAGGGTCTCCGCCTTCAAAAAAGAGCGCGGTTTCGGTTTTATTGAATATTCCGGAAACGATAGCGATTACAACGAGATTTATGTCCACATGACATTTGTTGTAAATCAGACGCCGCTACACGAACACGACCAGGTCTACTTCGCCATCAAACCGGGCAAAGGGGGACGCCCTCAGGCCTGCTCGGTGCTGGTCATGGGCAGTCGTCTGCAGGGCCGCATCACCAATCTGCACGCCGACGGCTCCGGCGACATCACTATTCGGGACCATGACGGACAAGCGATTTCGCTGCATTTCACCAGCCATGAAAACCGGGAATGCCGCTTCACCCTGGACGAAGTGGTGGAGTTCACCGTCAATTCCGGCTCCGATGAAGAGGGCTTGACGGCAACCTTCCTCCGACCCTTCATCGGGGATCAACAAAGTGTCGGTCCGGGAGACAATCTGATCATCGGCAGCCTGGAACGGGCCACGGTGACGGTCTTTTTTCCGGAAAAGGGTTACGGTTTCGCCAAATGCCGTCGCAACAACGTCTATTTGCACATTTCGGAGATGGATCAACTGGAACCGCTGCCCCAACCCGGAGACGAGGTGCAGTTTCAGGTATCGCCCGGCCGGGACGGCACCTACCGGGCCAACAACATCATCCTGTCGTCCCACCGGGAGGAGAACATCACTCCCTCCAGCGATTGATCAATCCCGCCGCGAAACCGGCGCCGAAACCGTTATCGATGTTGACCACCGAAACATTGGAAGCGCAACTGTTGAGCATGGCCAACAGAGCCGACAAACCGCCGAAGGAGGCGCCATAGCCCTGGGAGGTCGGCACGGCGATGACCGGACGACGCACCAGCCCTCCCACCACCGACGGCAGGGCCCCTTCCATGCCCGCCACCACCACGAAGACCCGTCCCCGTTCCAGCAGCTCTTCCGCTTCGAGCAGGCGATGCAGCCCGGCCACGCCCGCGTCGAAATGGGTCACAACCCGCGCCCCGAACATGCGCGCCGTCAATACCGCCTCCGCCGCCACCGGCACATCGGCGGTCCCCGCGCACAGCACCACCACCAATCCCTCGTCGTCGGCCGTCTCTTGACGATAGAGGGCCCTGGCCAAAGGATCGTAGGCCAGAACCGGGAAGCGTTTGCGAAGCCGGTTGGCCCGTTTCGCAACCACCCGGGTGATCAGAAGATTGCCCTCATGCTCCAAGGCGTGTTCGATGATCTTTTCCAGATGGGCCATCTTTTTGCCCAGACCCAGGATCACCTCCGGAAAGCCCTGACGCAACCAGCGTTGCGTATCCACCCGCCCGATGACCTCTCCCCGGGAGCTGACCTTTTCCACCGGAAAGTGTCGCAGGCGGTTCAAGGCCTCATCAACCGCAAGCGATCCCGTGGCCACCTCTTCCAACAACGTGCGCATCTTTTCCGGGGACATGATACCGTCTGTCATGGGATATCCTCAAATCCGGCACAAGGGAAGAACGACCCGACTGTCTGACACATTGGCAGCGGGATCTTCCTGGGCTACCATGGTCGGCGGGTCAAAGGAGCCCTGCCATGATAACGCAACCAGCGGTTTTAGACAGCCTTTCCACTCCCGCCCCGACCCGAGGGGCCAATTCCGGTCGGTTGTCCATCTTCGCCGTTCTACTCTTTCTGCTGGTATTCGTCGCTGTCTACGTCATGCTTCATCTGGTCAGTTTTACCCAGTCATTTCCCCACTGGGCCACTGCCGTTCTGGAAGGTTCCGAGGGCAAAACCCTGCTGGCCGCCTTGCTCGACCTTGATCAACCCCTGGCCGATCCCTCCTATGTCATGGTCCATGCCCTCTCCAAACTGACCCGGCAGCATGTCACCGTGGCCATCA
>JADGCJ010000187.1 GCA_015229045.1 Magnetococcales bacterium | reverse complement strand
GTTGCTGCCGATCCGAAACAGGCCGTGGCGTTGTTGCGCGCAGCAGCCCAGGCCGAGGAGAGAGATGCCATGTATTGGCTTGGCATCCTGTATCAGGAAGGTTTGGGAGTCGAAAAAAACCCGGCAGAAGCTCGTGCCCGGTTTTTGCAGGGTGCCGAGGCCGGTGATCCTCGCGCCATGGTGAAACTCTCTCTCGATCTGTTTGATGGAAAGGGCGGACCTCAGGAACTCTCTCTGGCCGTTCATTGGGCCAAAAAAGCAGCGGAAAAAGGTTTGAATTTTGGATATTGCTGGGCAGGAACCCTGTTGCATTTTGGCGTCGGTACCCCACCGGATCCAGAACAATCCAGAACGTGGTTGCGGCAGGGTTCCGATACCGGGTTGACCCTCTGTAACCGTGCTTTGCAGGCAGAATCTGCCCATGCGCCATCAACGAAAGAGACCATTCCTCCCCTGGTCCATGCCGTGGCCGGGGAGTTGTCGCAACTCCTGAATGCCGCCATCGAGCAACCCTACCCGGATGTTTCGTTCCATCTGAATGTTTTATGAGCCTTATAATTTGATGGTGCCGGGCGCGGCCTGGTCTGGCGATGCGTCATTTTGGGCCAATCTGGACAGGTGAAAACGGGCCTGGATTTCCGTGCCGATTTATTGGAAATATGGCGCGAAAATTGCTTGAATTTCCTGTCTTGTCATGATTGCCGCATTGCAGACAATGATCAGGAAATACATCGGGTACATTGCGTTGGGGAGCCAAGGCATGAAGGATGGGTTGGTACGAACCGGTCTCTTGTCTGTGTTGATTGGACTCTTGCCCTTCGCCGTCAACAGCAAGACTCTCTATCAATGCGGCAGCGAACAGGGCGGGTTTGAGCTGAGCAGCGAACCCTGCAAACCCGGTCCTGCCACATCCTCGACCAGTAAACCCTCGACCAGCAAACCCCCGACCAGCAAACCCCCAACCGGCAAACCCGGACGACCAGGCCCGGCGGAGCGTACCCACTCCCGACCGGATGTGCCGCCCGGCGTCTTTCCCCAGGATGAAAATGCCGCGCAGGAGTTCCAGAACGACTTGCCAACCGACGCTGACGATCAGGGATATCCGCCGCCCGTGGAAGAATCCCGACCAACCCCTGCTCCGTCAGGTGGACCCTCTGCTCCGTCAGGTGGAGAGAAGAAAAAACCTCCTGTCGATAAAAAAGAGACCGCCCAACGCAAAAAAGCCGATGACGATATCAAAAAAGCCAGGGAACTGTCTGGATTGGCCAATCGGCTCATGGTGGAAGGCAACAACGCCGGAGCCATCACCTCCCTGGAAGGGGCCTGGCGGCTTTATCCAAAAAATCCCTTCATCCTGCTGAATCTGGGCGTGGCGCATAATCGCAACGGTGACTGGTCCCAGGCCAGAAAGTATTACAGACAGGCCATGGAATTTGAATATCGGAAAAAGGCCCGGGAAGGGACCGAAACCAGGATTACCAATCCCCACAGCACCAATTATGGCAAACCCTTGTTGAATGTCATTCTCGACAGTTGGGACAAGGGGCAGGAGCGGGAAGCGGTCTTTTATTTGAAGGGCAATCCGGTCAAGGGAAAAGAGATTTACGACTCATTCTGTGCCAATAAATGTCACCAGTCTCACGGCTGGGGAACCACGAATGGGGAGTATCCCCAAATATCCGGCCAGCATGCCTCGGTGTTGATCCGGGAAATGCTCAACATGGCGGAAAAAAACCGGGATGCCCCGGTCATGGATAAGTTTGTGCAGGTGGATACCCTGGGCGGGGAGCAGGCCATGGCCGATGTGGCGGCCTACATTGCCCGCATGCCCATGACCCCGTTTCATGGCCAGGGTCCGGGGACGGATCTGGTTTTGGGAAAGAACCTCTATCAGGAGCATTGTGAACGGTGTCACGGCCCGAAAGGGGAGGGGGACGGGACCAGAGTGCTGCCCAGGATCCAGGGACAGCATTACCAGTATATGGTGCGGCAGTATGAGGGGATGCGCCATAATCAGCGCCGCAATATTCATCCGCTCAAGGCGATGCAGATCCAGGATGTGTCAGAGGGGCATATCCTGGGCATTCTGGATTATGTATCGCGTCTGTTGGTCGATGTTGACCTGTTGGCCCCAAACCCGGCTGCCGGCAAGAGGGAGCCGCAAGAGAGCAACGTGCCAAAAGGAGCCAAGGGTCCCGAATCAGGAGCGGTCCCGACCGGTACGGACAAGAACGAAGCAAAGGGAGTCAAGCCGGTTGGCACCGGGGCCGGGCCGACTGGTACCGCCGAACATGTCGGCAATGCCGGGGCCGGGCAGGGCCAGGCTGGCAAGGTCAGCAGTGGCGTCATCAAGGAAGAAGAGATCGTTCCCCATCATCCACCAGGCCCGCCTTGAATACGTCTGGTTCAAATAGGGAGAAGACAAGCCATTGTTTCATGCCGCCTGATGAGGTACTCCTGTGCGAGGCGATATAAATGGTTCAACGTGACCCAGGGTGTAGCAATCAGGGTCGGGTTGAAGCGGCGAGGAGGGATATACACCAGTGAACAATGCCATTCATGTATCTGCAATCTGGGACGAAAATGCACATGTATGGGTTGTGCAGAGTGATGACGTGCCTGGTTTGATCACGGAGGCAGCAACTCTTGAACTGCTTGTTCTAAAGCTTGAAACCATGATTCCCGAGTTACTGGAGTTGAATGGAGTTCCTTTTGAACAAAGGGAATCCGTTCCACTACGGATTTCCTCCGAGCGAATGATTTCCCTTTTGCCAATGAATCGTTCCTGAAGCTTCATATGTCTGATTTCTCCAGAACACTCAAGGAATTGCTGCGGCAATCAGGCTGTGAATTTTATCGCCCAGGCAAGGGAGATCACGAAATTTGGTTCAGTCCCATAACAAATTGCTATTTCCCGGTCGATCACAAAATCTTGTCAAGACACACGGCAAACGGTGTCTTGAAACAGGCCGGTTTGCCGAAAGCTTTTTGATGGGCCATTTCGGAAATGGTGGCTGAATTGACAAGGGAAGAACCGCCATTGCCTCACTCCGCGTCCGCTTCCGGCTCTGGTGCGTCGGCATTCGGCGGGGCAACAACGACCTTGTAGGTACACCCTTCTGTCGCACAGACATGCTCGGTGCCACGGCGCTTGGTGATTTTCTGGGTCAGGAAGGGTGCCTTGCACAGGGGACACGGAATGGGCAGTGGGTAATTCCACAAGGCCTTTTTGCAATCCGGGTAGCGTGAGCAGGAGTAGAACAGTTTGCCGCGCCGGGATTTTTTTTCCAGGAACGTCCCTTTTTTGCACTCGGGACAGGGAACGTTGGTTTCCTTTGGTTTTTCCAGAGGTTGAATGTTGCTGCATTTGGGATAGCCGGTGCAGGCCAGAAATTTGCCGTAGCGACCCTCCTTGATTTGCATGGGACTGCCGCATTTGTCACATTTGCGGTCCGATATGACCGGTTCCGAGGCCGGCGCGGCGGTGTCGGACGACTCCCCGGTGCCCTGTTTTTTGATGTTTTCGGTAAACCGGCATTCGGGGTATCCGGAGCAGGCCTTGAAGCGACCGAAACGACCCAGTTTGATCATGACGGGTTTGCCACAGGTCGGGCAGACTTCATCCGTGGCTTCGGAGGTGATCTCCGATTTTTTGGTCGATTGCTCCTTTTCCTGGATCTGGCTGATGAACGGTTTCCAGAAAGTATCCAGGAGAGGAACCCAGGCCTTTTCTCCCCGCGAGACAGCGTCCAGTTCATCTTCCAGATGGGCGGTAAAATTATAATCCACATACCGGGCAAAATGTTGTACCAGGAAGGTATTGACCACCAGCCCCAGATCTTCCGGATGAAACTGCTTTTTTTCCAGACGGGCGTAGCCCCGGTCCTGGATGGTGGACATGGTGGGGGCATAGGTGGAGGGCCGACCGATGCCATAACTTTCCAGGGCCTTGACCAGGCTGGCCTCGGTATAGCGGGGGGGTGGTTCCGTAAAGTGTTGGTGTGGTTCGAGTTTTGTCTGGCGCAGGGTTTCGCCCTTGGTCAGGGGCGGGAGCATGGCGGCATTTTCGTCATCGTCCCGGTCCTGGGCCGAGACGGCATCGGTTCCCTCGTCGTACACCTTGCGAAAGCCGTCAAATGCCACCGACGATCCGGTTGCCTTGAGACGATAGGGGGCGTTGGGATCATTCTTGCCCACGGCCAGGACGGCACTGACCTGATCGATGCGGGCGGCTTCCATCTGGCAGGCCACGGCCCGTTTCCAGATCAGATCGTACAAACGCAGTAAATCCTTCGGCAAAACCTTGGCAAGCTGTTCCGGAATGCGCCGTGGATCGGTCGGGCGGACCGCTTCATGGGCTTCCTGGGCGTTTTTGGTCGAGGATTTGAAGCGGCGTTCGGTCTTGGGCAGGTACTGGGCACCATAGCGCTCCTTGACCAGATCCCGCAGGGCCGTCACGGCCTCGGCGGCCAGATTGACCGAGTCGGTACGCATGTAGGTGATGAGACCAACCACCTCCTTGCCGCCATCGGGCGTGGGAACCTCCACGCCTTCATAGAGCTGCTGGGCGGTGGACATGGTTTTGCGCGCTGAAAAACCCAGCTTGCGGGAGGCCTCCTGCTGCAATGTGGAGGTGATGAAGGGAGGGGCCGGATTGCGCTTGACCTGCTTTTTTTCCAGTTCGGTCAAAAAGAGGGGCTGATCCTTGATGGCAGCCACCAGCTCGTTGGCGCGTGCGGCATCGGGAATGGAAAACTTGTCGAGCTTCTCTCCCCCGGCCACGGCCAGACGGGCTGGAAAGCGTTGCGGGGTATCCGTTTTTTCCACTTCGGCAATGATGCTCCAATACTCCTGTGCCTTGAAGGCACGAATTTCATTTTCCCGTTCGCAGACGAGGCGCAGGGCAACCGATTGCACCCGTCCGGCGGAAAGACCCCGGCGCACTTTTTTCCACAACAGGGGACTCAGGTTGAAGCCCACCAGATAATCCAGGGCACGACGGGCCTGTTGGGCATTGACCATGTCCATGTCCACTTCCCGGGCGTGGGCGATGGCCTCCTGGATGGCCCGTTGGGTGATTTCGTGAAACACCACCCGTTTGACGGGAATCTTGCCCAGGACATTTTTTTCCCGCAGGGCTTCGAGGACATGCCAGGAGATGGCCTCTCCTTCACGATCCGGGTCGGTGGCCAGCAGGAGGGTGTCGGCCTTCTTGACGGCCTTGGCAATGGCATCCACATGCTTTTGCGAGGTCTTGGGAACCTCGTAGCACATGCGAAACCCCTCCTCGGGAAGCACCGAGCCATTTTTTTTCGGCAGGTCGCGAATGTGGCCATAGGAGGCGATCACCTCGTAGCCTGCGCCAAGAAACTTGTTGATGGTCCGCGCCTTGGCGGGGGATTCGACGACGACGATGGCAGTCATGGTTTGCAGTATCCGTCAAAAATTCTGATGGTACCGGTGTGTGTGCCTCACTCCACGATCTTCAGGCAAAAAATGTTGCCTGGAGAGCGTTGCACCACACCAGCCAGTTCCAGGTCAAGTAAAATGCGGGAAAGTGTGGCGACTGTCAATTGACAACTCCTCGCCAACTCATCGGTTTGTGCCGGAGCTTTTTTCAGATTATCCAGAATCATCACTTCGGTGGGGGTGTATTCCGGGGGTGGAAACGGGAGGGATGGCTGGATGGGAGGTGCGGCGGCCGCCGGGGAAGCGGCACTTTTCGCTGCGGTCATTTTGGGGGATGTGGTCGTTTTGGTGTTGCGGGATGTGGGGGCGATGGAGACGGGATGTTTACCCAGAGTCCAATGCAACTCCTCCAGAATATCGTTGACATCTTCCACGAGGCGGGCACCTTCCCGCAGGAGGCGATGGCAGCCGCGACTGCGTTGATTGGCGACCATGCCGGGCACGGCAAAGACTTCACGACCTTGTTCGAGGGCCATGCGGGCCGTGATCAGGGAGCCGGAGC
>JADGCJ010000186.1 GCA_015229045.1 Magnetococcales bacterium | reverse complement strand
AGCCAGGTCACCGGCTTCCAGGTCGAAGAACAGGGTGGTTTCCGGATCCAGGCTCCAAAGCAACGTGGTCTTGCCGATGCCGGATTTGCCGAAGATGCAGGCCTTGATGCCACGCCGCTCGGCCATGCGTTGTTCGGCACGGATGATCGGAAGGGCGCCCATCACGCCACCTCCTGCTCACGCAGAATGAGCTTGAAGGATGCCTTGCCCGGCTTGACGGTGCGGGCCGGTTCGAAGACACGGCGGATATTCTCTGGCCAAGCGGTGTATTTCCGCTCGGAGACGTCGAAGCTGGTGTCCACATACTGAGCCGGGTCGTCTCCTGCTTCGCGGATGGTCTGAACGATCCCGGCCAGCTTACCCTGGTCCCACGATGGCCGTTTGGGAAGATCCATGGCGATCTCCACTGCGCCATCCTGGAAACGGATCAGACCAAAATCTTTCCCAGTCTCCTGGCGAATGGCGGCGGCCTGTTCGCCGAATCGGCGGACGAAGACGCCATCAAGCAGGTCATTGAGCAGCTTGATCCGCCCCATGGCCTCGGCGACTTCATGTTGCAGACGAGCCAATTCCTGGACAGGCAGGGCGGCGATTTCTCCCACCGGCATCTGCCGCAGTTGATCAAGGGTGAGTGATTGATTCATGCTGGATGCTCCTCAAAAAGTTGGTTTGGTTATTTCGGTAGCCATCGCCGTCACTGGTCATGTAAAATCGACTGCGCTGCAGCAGACCCATTGGCCGTTGGAAATACGGTGGCAGACTTTTTTTGGGAAAACATCCGTCAAACCCTTGAGGGGTTCTCCCTCCGAAAAGGGCCGGAAAGGGTTAAAGGGTTCAACCCTTCAGAGGGCAAAATGGGCTAATTTGGGGTGTGAGGGGGTTGTCAAGCATCAAAGGGTTCGATGGTTCCAGCGTCCGCTGAACCCCGTTCGGGTGGAAAAGAGCGATTTTGGAGCGCAACAAGCCTGTCAACCGTCAAAGGGTTCGACGGTTCCAAAGTCCAATGGCATGAGGAAGGGTTAAAGGGTTCGACGGTTCGGCGATCAGGGCGGGTTCTGGGGGGCAAATGCAGGAGGGCATCCCTCCCAAAACAGGCTGGAAGGGGTCAATTCTGCTGTTTGGATGGGCGATGGGGGATGGAAGGGTTAAAGGGTTCAACCCTTCAACAATTGATTGTAAAAAAAGCAATTTTGTATTGAATTGTCGTGGGGGGAAATAAAAAATTCGTCGCTCTTCCCCGTCTGTGACCGGCAAAAGGGACAAGGGGGTTCAAGGGTTCGATGGTTCCAAGGCCCAATGGCCTATGGAAGGGTTGAAGGGTTCGATGGTTCCAGGAGTGCAGCCGTCAGAGGCTGCTCCGTCAGCCGGTCACCGCGTCAGGAAAAGCGGGTTCCGGCAGCAATTCACAGGACCGGGGAAAAAACATGAGCAACGACTACCGTAAGATGACGCTTGAAGAGGTGATTGCATCGGCAACAAGAGAATTGGTCGTCTGCACATACAGCTTCCCCGAGTTCGCCAAGAACCAGAACATTCAAGCGTCAGTCAGGTCGTTGCTGTGCAAGGAGGGCAGCAAGGTGATGTTCGTCTTGCTGAACCCTTTGTCCACCTACGCCAGCGCCTGCAGCAAATATCACTCTCAGAGTTCAGATTTCCCCTGCGAAACAAACTCTGATTACGTCCTGACGCCTTTCCGTGGTTTCTTTGAGAGTTTGATCAATTTGGACGGATTTGATAGGAAGCGATTGAATGTGCTTATGTCATCCTATACGCCAGAATATCGGATCATCGTTGTTGACAACAAAAGAATATACATTTACTTGCATGCCTACGGGAAAGGATTTTCCGTATCTGCCGATGTCGTGCTCTGCAAAGATGAGCCGTCACCGCATGGTCAGACCTTTCAGGAAGTCTTTGAATCGATTACGAGATATTTCAGATATGCCGATCTGGTTCCATTCATACATAACGGATATCTCTTCAACCGGTGGCACCGATTCAATCTGTCAAAAATTGACCGGTGGGATGATGTCGAGCGACAGAGATTTCTGATCAATAAGCGATTCTATGATGAAAATTGTGAATCGTATCATATCCAATGGTTTGAACATATGGAGCAGGAAGTCGAAGCATTTCTTGATGAGTTTCCGTTGAACTCACGCATTCTGGTTCTTGGGTGCGGTTCCGGCAAGGAGGTGAAATATTTCCTGGACAAGAAGTGCGATGCCTATGGTCTGGACTTGAGCCTGTCGCTGATCGATATCGGGCAAAGAGAGCATCCGGAACTGCGCGGGAAGATGATGCTCGGAGATATGTACGATGTCGATTTGATGTTTTCCGAGCAATGGGACGGCGTAGTCGCCAATGCTGTTCTCTTCCATTTGCTGAAACGTGATCACATTCAGGATATTTTTTCAAAAATCAATAGCATCCTGAAGCCGGGTGGAATGTTTTTTGTGCGTACCCTCTACAAAGAAAATGCGGATGGTGACCCGGTCTTGCACGACACATCGCCCGAACCCCCAAACAAAAAAAGCCGATGGCGCGTTTACTTTTCCATGGAGCAACTGGCTGAAACCGCCCAAAACAGTGGGTTTTCCTTGATGGAGAAGGTCGAACAGAACATCGCTGAGAGCGGTGCGCACAATGTCTCCTGTGTCCTGCAGAAAGGATACAACCACTTCAAGTATAAAGAACTGCGCTGGGCAACCCGACTCTTCAGAAAGAACTGATTTTTTTCCTCATTGGCTTGTTGCCGCCAATGCCAGCTTCCGGTGGCCTGATCATGGTTGCCATCACCCCGGCCATGTGGTCCGAAATCGTCAACCCACGGCCATGCGCCTTCAACCATTCCACAATGGTTTCCTTTTTGTCCTCTGGTGGCAGGCCGCCTTTCCAAAAATGCAGAACAGCCTCACTGACCAGTTTGAGGTATGGCGTTGGGGCCAGATCAACATCTTGTGCAATAAATTCATAAGGATGTTCTGTTTTCATTTTAAGTAATTTCAGACAGCAAGAAGGTACGCGAATATCAACGAATTCCCAATCTTGCGACACCAGTCTGCCATCCTTCCAGTCGATCTGCCCCTCGGCCCAATGCTCGGAAAGAATCTCCGTAAAATCCCCACCATGGATATTTTGACTGGCACTGGCCTGCAAAATGTCATCGTCTGAATCAGGGAAGTGTAAACGATAATCCAATTCTTTCTTCACGGGTGCTGTTTTGTGCCGGAGTCTGCCAACTGCATAAATATCAGAATTACTAAAATAATAAACAAGATCCTCTTTGGCGTCTTTTTCGTACAAGGTATCTGAAAGCGGCAATCCGCCAGCTTCCCGCTTGATCCGATTCAGCATGCCCCGCAGGTCGGGTTCTTCCTCTTCAGCAGAATCAGTTCGGCAATAGGCCAACCAGTACACGGCCTCTTCCAGGGTCATGCTGTTCTGATCTTCATTCGAGGGCATGTGCGCTCCTTCAGAAATCGTTGGCTTTGTCAACCATCAAAGGGTTCAACCCTTTGATGGTGCCGAATCTCGAATATGCATCAAACCCTTTGACGGTTCAAGTTTACATGCGACTTGCGGCAGACTGATCGCAACATCAACCCACAAAGGGTACCTTCCCATGATCATCCCTGTTGACCCAGACAAAATGACGCCTGAAGCCCGCATGACCGAAGCGGCGACCATCCTTGCCGCAGGCGTTCTGCGCGTCCTTGGAAAACAAAAAATAGAGAAATTTCCAGTTGATAAGTTCCCGAAGAAACGCCCTTATGTCCGAAAAAGAAACCCCAACGGAGAACGGACATGACGATCAGCACCTTGAGACAAGTGACGGCCATCCAGGAGATGGATGGGGCCGAACTGCGAAAAATGTGGAAAGAGTATTTTGGCGACGACCCGCCGACCAACAATCGGGGGTTCCTGATGAAGCGGCTGGCCCATCGCGTTCAGGATCTGGCGTTGGGCGGGTTGTCTTTGGTGGTTGAAGAACGGCTGGAGGCTATCGTGACCGGCAAGCCGGACCCCAAGAAACCGACCAATCCGGAGCGAAACCGCGAAAACCCGCTCCCTGGCACCCGCCTGATCCGCGAATGGAAAGGGGTCGAACACTGCTGCACCGTTCTGGAGGATGGCTTTGAATACCAGGGGCGCAAATTCAAGAGCCTGACCGCAATCGCCAACCTCATCACCGGCACCAAATGGAACGGCCCCCTCTTTTTTGGGATGCGCCGACAAGGAGAGCCATCATGATCAAATCCGCCGTCAAGCCCAAGGTGCGCTGCGCCATCTATACCCGCAAATCCACCGACGAAGGGTTGGAGCAGGACTTCAACAGTCTCGATGCACAACGGGAGGCCAGCGAGGCCTACATCGCCAGCCAAAAAGCGGAGGGCTGGATCCCGGTTGCAGATCGCTATGATGACGGTGGCTTTTCAGGTGGCAACCTGGAACGCCCTGGCCTGAAACGCCTGCTCGCCGACATTGAAGGCGGTCGGGTCAACGTGGTGGTGGTCTACAAAATAGACCGGCTTTCCCGCTCGTTGATGGACTTTTCCAAACTGGTCGAGACCTTCGACCGCCATCAGGTCACCTTCGTGAGCGTCACCCAGGCCTTCAACACGACCACCTCCATGGGTCGCCTGACGCTGAACATTTTGCTTTCCTTTGCGCAATTTGAGCGCGAAGTCTCAGCCGAGAGGGTAAGGGACAAAATCGCCGCATCCAAACGCAAGGGCATGTGGATGGGGGGGCACCCGCCACTGGGCTACGACATCGTGGAACGCAAGTTGATACTCAACGAAGCCGAAGCAAAAACCGTGCGCCATATCTTCCAACGGTTCATTGAACTTGGTTCCGCCACCCAGGTGGTGCGGGAACTGCGCGCAGGCGGCTTCCACAGCAAAACCTGGACCTCCACCACCGGGAAGCACTACGAAGGACAGGCTTTCAACAAAGGCACCCTCTACAAGTTGCTCAACAATCGGGTCTATCTCGGCGAGGTCTTTTTTCAGGGACAATCCTATCCCGGCGAACACGGAGCCATCATCGATGCCGCCACTTGGGACAAGGCCCAGGCCATCTTCTCGGTCAACGGTCAGGAGCGATCTGCCATCAATCGCAGACAATCGCCAGCCTCTCTCCGGGGATTGGTCATCTGCCGCCAATGCCACCGGGCGATGACACCCACCCATACCCGCAAGGAAGGGCGCATCTATCGTTATTATCTTTGCACCGGCGCGGCGAAAAATGGCCATGACGCCTGCTCGATGCCATCCATCCCGGCTGGCGACATGGAACAGATGATTCTGGATCACCTGCGCGCCCTGATTCACTCTCCAGAGATGATGGTGCGCACATGGCAGGTGGCCAACGAGGAGGCCGATCTCAAAGAAATCGAGGTACTCAATACCCTGCGCAGTCTGGATACCGTTTGGGACCAACTCTTTCCTGCCGAACAGGCGCGTCTGACCCAACTTCTTGTGGCGCGTGTCGAAGTGGGCATCGATGGCATTGGTCTCAGCCTGCGCACCGAAGGACTGGCCAGTTTGGTTCAAGAACTCAGTCAACCCGTCACTCTCCAACCCGTGAGGAAATCATGACCACCATGACCCCAGCCGGACAGGCCCAATACACTCTGAGCCAGGATGGCAAAATGCTCTCGATCTTCATCCCGGTGAAATTCCAACGGCGCGGGGGACGAAAAATGATCGTCGCCTCCGACGGTGTCATCGGCATGCGTTGCCAGCGTGATGAGGCCCTGATCCAGGCTGTCGCCAGAGCCTGGAAATGGCGCAAAATGCTGGATCGCAAGGAGGCCACGAACCTGACGGAGATCGCCAGCAAGGAAAAATTCGCCGCGAGCTACGTCTGTCGCATTTTTGAGTTGAGCCTTCTGGCGCCAGACATCGTGCAAGCAATCCTGGATGGCACCCAACCCCCGGGGCTGTCACTCCGGGAACTGGCCAAGGGTATCCCACTGGCGTGGGAGAAACAGAGGGAGAAGTTCGGGTTC
>JADGCJ010000185.1 GCA_015229045.1 Magnetococcales bacterium | reverse complement strand
AATAAACGCGGTTCAAGGTCCGATTTTTCAAGCATGCCAATTTCAAATGCGATTGTCCTGGATTGCGCTCGCGCGGTTTGACATGTTTTTTGGTTCTGCGATCCCCGTGCCTTGACACCACGTCTCGATGGACAATGTGACCTACTCTTGCCCAACCTCTTGTGCGGCGTCCAGATACGATAAAAACTGTGTTGCCGACTTCTCTAAAGTAAATCTTTCAAGAATATGCTCTCTGGGTGCAAATCGACCAGACTGCAACGTGCATAAAAAACACCCCAGAGTCTCCAGAAATGCCCCGGAATGCGGAAAACACATGCCACATCGCTCATCAAAAAACGGGACGGAACTGGCTGGAATATGAGGAACACCCCATTGAAATCGAAGAGGATCCCGGCACTCACCCGGATCCCACGCCAAAACCGGAACTCCCGATGAAAGAGCCTCTTGACAGGCAATTCCCTGACTTTCGCTCTCAGAAAGAAAGATCATGGCACGACAACGTGCCAAAGCCTGGCGATACTCAACAGGCCTGTAGTGGCCATAACGTATTTCAAGAAAACTCAGCCCCTGTTTTTGCAAGATCTTTTTAATTGGATCAAGTAGCTCGATGCGGCGTTCGTTGATGCACCAGTGAATTTTATTATACAAGAGGAAGTCTGTATCTTTTCTTCTGCTTTCGGTGGGCTGCCATGAGTCAGTATCAATACCGGCCGGCCAGAGAGCGCAACGGTCACCATAATAAGGTTTGTAAAGGTCATTGGCCCATGAGGCATGTTGCAAATAGCGTACGACTGGATAATCGTCACAGAGAGTTGGCCATTCACTCGGGTGGGTCATCAATCCAATGCCAGCCACAATCGGAAAAGGTCGATCATAGCCATCCAGGCAATGGCGTCCCCGCCCAAGAACGCCGATCCTGTCTCCCCGTTTCAAGTCGCCAAAAGGAGGATTGACCACATAAGGTATTCCCAGCCGATCGACGCCATGGCAAAGGTTGAGAAAAACACGCTCGATGCCAGAAGGTCGCCCGGGACCACGCAGAAGCCGCCGGATCCACGGACGGACATGACGGTCTCCCCGAATCCAGCGATCCTTTTCCGGCTGTTGAATAAAGTAAAGACAAACCTTGCTCATGAACAAGCGATCCTGCTCCGAAAGACAGAAAATGAGAGAATAAAATCTTCCATGTCACTTTTTTTCCCGATTACAAAAATAACGACGTATCCCGAAGCAGACGCGGTTTCATTCCGGGTGCGACTGCCCTGCCACCTTTGACAGCAAGGGTTGACACGGCACGGCAAGAGGCTTAAGGTGCCCCCCCTGAGGAGACGAACCGGCAGACGCTGTATGCGACACGGTTCGAGTAGCAAGGGGGGCGTAGCTCAGCTGGTTAGAGCGCCGGCCTGTCACGTCGGAGGTCGCGGGTTCGAGCCCCGTCGCTCCCGCCACTGCACCTGTTCCATCACGTTACGGTGTCGCCAGTGGGGGTCATGGTACCAAAAATCAAAAAAAAGTGAAAGCGGGCAAGCCTCATGCAAGGGCTTGCCTTTTTTTTTTGCAAAAACGAGTGGAAACGCACGGACTTCATGCGGTGACTTTATTTTTTATGTTTATTTTCAATGTGATATTGATGATTTTCAGATTTCATTAGATTTTGATAATTTTCTGTTGTTGATAAACAAAATATGGGTACAATAAGGCGTTTTTTTGGTTGAATCAGGACGGTCTCGACTTGTCGTCCACATGCTCAGCGAGGGGTTGACAATGCAGATAACAGGCATGAGTTGGGGGGCCAAACTGCTGAAATATGTAGGGTTCCCGACAGCAAAAATCCTCGGGCCGGAAGCGACCAAAGAGGAGATCCAAGCCGTCATCAGCGAATTTGGCGGCGTTTTGGTGAAACCCATCTTCAAGGGTGGCATCGGCAAAAAAGGCAAAGCCGGGTTGATCGGCAAAGCCACGGACGTCGCAACAGCCATGAAAGAGAAGGAGCGCCTCTACTTCGCCGAACACCGGGTACGCAATACGGTGGCAAAAGCGGAAGGCGTCACCTTCGAGAGCTTTATTCCCTGCAAACACGAGGTCTATTTCTCCCTGACCGACAACACACAATTCCGGGCACCCACCATGACCATCACCCACCACGGTGGCATGGACATCGAGGAGCTCTCCAAGGATCAAATCGCCTCGGTTCCTTTTGATCCCTTGACCGGATTCAAAGGCTTCATCGTCAACAACGCCCTGAACAAACTGAACGCACCCGCCGAAATCATCAGCCCGCTCGTGCAAAATCTTCCCAAATTGTGGGATCTGTTCCACCACTACGGCATGACCACCCTCGAATTGAATCCCATCCGCATGATGGAAGACGGCAAGGGGCGCCTGACCCCCGTTGCCTGCGACTTCAAGGCCTCCTTCGATGGCGACGACCCCAACGTGGAACGCCTGGGTCTGGCCAAGGATCTGTTCCAGGAAGAGCTGTCACCGTTCGAGTGGGAGGTCAACCAGCTGCGCACCTATCAGGGGCAGTCGGACGTCTTTGTCATGAATCCGCACGGCACGATCACCGCCATGACCTTCGGCGGTGGCGCCAACGCCCTGGTCACCGAGTTGCTGGGCGACAACGCCACAATCTCGTCCGACTTCGGCGGCAACCCCCCCTACAGCAAAATGCTGGAGATCAGCCGCATCACCTACCGCCACTGGCTCAAGCAAACCAACGTCCTGTTTCTCATCGGCGGCAAGGCCAACAACACCGACATCTACGAAACCTTCCGCGCCATGTCCGATGCCCTGCGCGAATACTTCAGCGCCCATGGACCACAACCGCTGTTCGTGGTGGTCGGACGTGGTGGACCCAACCTGGTACGCGGTTTGGGCTATCTGCGCGACACCCTGGATGCGATGGGTGTCCCCTATCGCATGTTCGGGCACGACTCGGCCATGAGCGAAGTGGTGAACTTCGCCCAAACCGTGGACGCCTGGATGTCGAAGGGCGGACGGCAACAAATCGCCCGTAAACTGGGTATCACCCATTGATTGGAGCAGCTCCCCCGGTCCGGGGGTTTACACAAGGGGATCGAGGTTTGCCATGAACCAGCATCTCAATTATGAATTGAACAAAGGCTACAACTACATGCACGCCAAGGGAGAGATCAAGTTCCCCTACTATGTGGGAATTCACTCTCTCATGGGCATCGCCACCCGCGAAGACCGGGTCTGTGTGCTGAACATCCTCGGGGGAGAGAGCCGCGCCGTCACCCCCACCAGCCATGTCTACTCCGGTGGCAACATTGTTTGCGGCACCATGCCCGGTCGTGGTGGCGAGGTGATGAAAACCGCTCTGGGCGACATTCCGGTCTACCACAGTGTCCTGGAGGCCCTGGAGGCCGGTCATCGTTTCAACGTGGCCGTGGTCTACGTCCCCCCTACCGGGGTGCGGGATTCGGTCATCGAGGCGGTGCGCGTCAATCCGGAATTGAAAAAAATTGTCATCCTGACCGAGAAAGTGTCGGTCTCCCACTCCCGCATGATCCGCCAGTATTGCCAACAACGCGGCGTCGACGTTTTCGGTGCCAACTGCCTCGGCGTGGCGGATGCTCACCAGCACGTTCGCATCGGCGGTGCCTTGGGTGGTACCGCTCCGGAGGAGTCCCTGGTTCCCGGTTCCATTGCCATCTACTCCAACTCCGGGAACTTTACCACCACCATCGCCACCTACCTGCTGACCGCCGGGTGGGGGACCACGGTTTCGCTCTCTTCGGGCAAGGATGTCTACATCCATTTCGCCGCCCCGGAATTCACCTACGCCTTCCACAACGACTACCGTACCCAGGCGGCGGTGATGTACATCGAACCAGGTGGTTACTACGAACACGACATCAGCTTCAAGAAGCCGGTCGTGGCCTGTATCGTCGGACGCTGGAAGGCCAAACTGACCCGGGCCTGCGGCCATGCCGGCGCCATTGCCGGTTCCGGTGATGATGCCTACGCCAAAGAGCGCTGGTTCATGGACAAGTTTGGCGTCAATGACATCTATACGCCGGAAAACCGCGTCTTTTCCGCCGAGGGAGCGGTCGTCACCAACATTGCCCACATTCCCATGGCCTTGACCGATGTCATGGCCCAGCAGGGTGTCAATCCGGACTTCCCGCCCCGTGGCTCGCTGGAACTGAAACCCTGGTTCGCCAACAACCAGGGATTGGACCTGCCGCCGGAGCTGGATCTGCCGGTCGTGCGAGCCATCACCCCCTACGACCAGCAAATCGAGGTTCTGACCCGGCAACTGGGAACCGTCTTCCCACGGCAAAACATGAAGGATTGTTCCGGGGCATCGCGCATGGATGCCCAGACGCAGGTCAGCAAGATTCATGGTATCAGCATCCTGGATGCTTCTACCAAGACCGTGGAGGAGAACCTGGTCCTCTCCCTGATCCGGGAGTACCCCGATGCCACGGGTCGCGCTTTGACCAATGTGATCTTGAACGCTTTTGTCAACCAGAGCAACACCGTTGGACTGGCTGCCGCCGACGCTGCCCGCGAAGCCGGCAACAGCCCCAATACCGTCCTTTCGGCGGCTGTGGCCCTGATAGGCCCCCGCGTTGTCCAGGACGCCCGTAACGCTGTCAAGGCCCTCGTCGAGCTGTTCGGCAATACCAACCTGGACAACCCCAACCAGCGCGACTTTGATTTCTCTCCCCAACTGGAGCAGGCCAGCAACACCCCGGCTTTGCGTGAAGCCTTCATTCCTGGCAACAGGCAGGATCGGCGCGTTCATGGCATGTTGCAAGCCATGGAGGCCCGAGGTGTGGGTTCGGTGTTCGTCGATTTTGTCAAAGCCATCGCCGAGCGCAACGGCACCCACCCCACCGACATGACCATCCTGGCTGCCATCACCTGTCATCTGGCCTGGGTGCCCTTGTTGCACAAGCGTCTGCCTTTGATCACGCTCAACAACATGCCATGGCATTTCATTGTCTTCAGCACCCTGGTGGGTTCCACGGTGCCCCAATCCCGCCAGCCGGATCCCCAAAACTTCAGCGGCATCAACGTCAATGAATTGATGAGCAGCTGGAGTTTCACCGAAACCGCTTTCCTGGCTCTGTTCGATCATCGTCCCAGCGACAGCGAACTGTACTCCTTCTCCGTTCTGCTCGGTCTGATCATCACCAACGGCCCGGGAACCATTTCGGCCCAGGGCGCCAAGGGTGCCGTCAGCGCCGATGGCCCGGAAATGCAGGATCGCATCCAGGTGAACAAGGGCTATATCGGTTTCATGACCCATACCGGCTATGCCCATGGCGGCAACGGCTATGAAGCCATTGCCTTTCTGCTCGACTGCTTCCGCAAGAGCGGCCTGACCGACCCCACCAATCCCGACCACGGATTGAACCTGGATGCCATGGCCCTCGAACAGGCCAAGGCCTATGGCTCCTACAAGAAAAAAGCCAAAGCCGAGGGCAATCTGAACTATGGCAAAGTTCCCTGCGTCAACCATCCCATTTTCAAGGGCAAAGACATCAACTTTGACCCCCGGGAGGTTTTCGTGGCGGAATTGTTCAAAAAACGCAATGAGTACAATATTTTTCACGACTTCTACCACAGGCTGGTACAGGCACTGTTCAAAGTCGGGGTGAGCAAGAACATCTACTGCGTCAACGTCGATGCCGTCATCGCCGTCCTGCTACTGAAAATGCTGTGGAAACCTTTCATCGATGGCCAGATCAACGACGCCACCATGGAGGGTGCGGCTTTCACCACCTTCCTGTTCGGACGCATGATCGGCACTGCCGCCGAGATCGATGACCATACCAACCGGGGACGCAACATGGACACCCGGACCGCAGCCAGTCAGTGCAGCTATGCGGGTTGACAATTAGAACGGTCACTGGTTGTCCAAATCTTAAACGGCGCCCGATGGGCGCCGTTTTCCTGCCCGGGGCCTCGCTCCAAACCCCACTGGAAGGAAGGGTACAGCCCTTCCTTCTGGACCTCCATCCCAGTCTTTCAAATATTGAAAAAATGTAACTATTCAGTACCCCCTCAAGAAAGGCCTGGACATGAAAGCCTTTGTCGGGGCT
>JADGCJ010000184.1 GCA_015229045.1 Magnetococcales bacterium | reverse complement strand
CCAAAGTGATGGGGTGGGCCCCTCCCTTTTCAAATCCCTTTTCAAAACGGCCTCTGATGGGCCAGGATGGGGATTCCGTCGTTTTCGATCGGTTTTGGTGGTGTGACGACCCACGGGAGCGGTGGCGCATCGAGTCTTCAAGAGAGAGGAGCGATAGGGGGAGCGCGGGAGGGCTGTCTGGCTCAGAGCAACGCCCAGGGCACCGCGCGGTGCAGGGTGATGGATTGGGGGCCAACTGAGCAAGCGTACACCAGGATTTCGACGCCATCCTGCACGACCTGACGCAAAATGGCAGCATAGGCAGGGTCGATGCTGCTGGCAGGACGGAACAGAACGCAGTCCTCTCGTTGAACGACAAAGAGGAGTACGCTGCGGAAACCTTGCTGTTTCAGACCGGCCAATACTTCCAGATGTCGCTGTCCACGTTTCGTCACGGCATCGGGGAAGAGGGCCACCTTCCCCTGCCGAAGCGTGACACTCTTGACCTCCACGAAACAGAGGGGCACGCCATCCCCGGAGAACCGAAAATCCAAGCGGCTCCCATCGGCAACCTGCACCTCTGATTTAAACTCCCCGTAGCCGGAAAACTCTGGTAGCATCTGACTCTTCATGGCCTCGAGAACGATGGTGTTGGTGCGTCCCGTGTGGAGCCCCACCCAGGAATCCTCCTCTCGCACCAGTTCCCACGTGTAGGCCAGCTTGCGCCGTGGGTTATCCGCATGCGACAGCATGGCTGCCGATCCGGGGGTGAGCAGTCCCAACATGGAGCCGGTATTTGCGCAGTGGGCGGTGATGGTACTGCCATCTTCCATGTGAAAGTCTGCCAGGAAACGGTTGTAGCGTTTCAGGAATACCGCTGGCACGAGGGGCGGGGAGAATTCCATGGATTGTGTCCTGTTTGAGTGTCACCTGTCTTGGCTCCCAGTTTGACTGGACACGGAAGGGCCGGATTGGGTTCATGACGGTGTTACTCATCAGCAGTACGGTGTTTCTCATCAATAGACTTGGCAACCTTCTGGATGGCCGCCAGTAGGTTCTTTTTATTGATGGGTTTGCTGAGATGATCGTCACATCCGGCGGCCAGACTCTCATCTTTCTTTCCTTCAACGGCATGGGCACTCAAGGCGATGATGATGAGGGGCGAGAGGCCTTCCTCTTGCTCCCACCGGCGGATGGCTCTGGTGGCGGCGTAACCGTCCATTTTGGGCATCTGAATGTCCATTAACACCAAGTCAAAGGGATCTTCCCGGACCCGAGCCACGACATCAACCCCGTTATCGACTATGACCAACTGATGGCGCGTGTTATTCAGGTAAATCTGGAACAAGATCTGGTTTTCATCCGCGTCTTCAGCCAACAGAATGCGCAAGCTTCTCGTTGACTCTTCCGTGGTCAGCTCTACAGACGCGATTTGGGCCGTGTCAGGCGTCACAGCCCGTACTGGCAGAGTGAAAAAGAAGGTGCTGCCTCTGCCCACCGTACTTTCCACCCCTATTCCCCCCCCCATCAACTCCACCAATCGCTTGGAAATGGCCAACCCCAACCCCGTGCCACCATAACGCCGGGCAATTCCGGAGTCTGCCTGGACGAAGTGATCGAAAATGTGGCTCACATGCTCAGGGGCAATGCCAATACCTGAGTCGGCTACACGGAACAGGATGGTTCCGGGTGCCTGGTGATGGGGAGTTAAAGTGACATGCACCCACCCCTTGTGGGTGAATTTTATGGCGTTGCTCAGCAGGTTGATGAGTACTTGGCGTACCCTCCCATCGTCACCCAGGAGGGCTTCCGGGAGACCGGAGTGCACGTTCGATGTCAGCGTGAGTCCTTTTTCTTCGGCGACCACCTGCATCAAAGCAGTGGTCTCCTCCACAACCTGACGAGGAGAGAATGGAACGTCAGCTATTGTGAAACAGCCTGACTCAATGCGGGAAAAGTCCAGTATGTCGTTGATGACCGCCAGCAGGGCCTTGCCCGAACGGTGCATGATCTGGAGGAGACGTCGCTGTTCCAAACTAAGGTCGGTTTCCAGCAACACATCCGACATGCCCAGTACCACGTTCATCGGGCTGCGAATTTCATGACTCATAGCGGCCAGGAACTCGCTTTTAGCGTTGGCGGCCACTTCCGCCTGAACCTTGGCCTGACGCAACTCCTCTTCGATCCGCTTTTGTTCGGTAATATCGGTAGAAACGCTGCTCAATCCCCATATGTTCCCTGCTTTATCATAAATGGGACGCTTGGCTTCCAGATAAATCCGTGTCTCGCCTTTGCTGATCGGAGTAAGCACCATCTCCACCCGGCTTGTCGCGCCTGTTTCTATGACGCGGTTGTCAACCTCGGTCAGTTGCTGCAGTGAATCGTAAGATGTGAAAAATTGTTCGTCGCTTTTTCCTGTCAATTCGTCGGCGGTGCAACGGAGTAACTCCAGGGCCAAGCGGTTGGCGTAGAGATATCGTCGCTGGCGATCCTTGATGAAGATATAAGCCTCGACATCGTCCATAATATCAGAGAATCGCTTGCTTTTTTCCAATTCCTGCCCCAGGGCGATCTCGCTTCTCTTGCGTGCAGTGATATCCTGGAAAAAGCCGTGAATCCTGCCGTGCTCCAAGTCGGGCACCCCAATGGCCTTGACGTGGCGTCTGTTGCCCTTGGCGGAGATGATTTCCAACTCCAGGTCAAAAGGTTCGCCCTCTTCGATGGCCCGGCGCACCGCTGAGGCGATGATGGGCCGGGATTCCTCACTGTAGAAATGGATTCCCTCTTCGATGCTAACGTCGATACCCGGCTCCAGTTCGTGGATCCGATACGTCTCGTCGGTCCAACGTTGCCGCATGGTGGCGATGTCACATTCCCATCCGCCGACCTTGCCGATTCGCGCGGTCTCCGCAAGAAGCTTCAGACTCTTTTCCAGAGACTCCTCCACCCGCCTGCGTTTGGTGATGTCGTGGATGAATGAGCATAGGAGTTTCTGACCACCCCTGCTGACGGGGCCGGAATAGACTTCCACATCCCGAATCTCGCCATTGGCTAAGCGATGAGGAAAAACAAAGTAGCCGCGCTGTTCGGAAACGGCGTTTTCCATTTCCTGCTTCACTTGTTCGGGAGAGAGTTGGTTGATGTCGGTGATCTTCATAGCCAGCAGCACCGGGCGCGGATAGCCGTAATAGCGTTCCGCAGAGAGGTTGGCATCGAGAATGGTACCGTCGATGGGATTGATGATCAGGGCCATCGCCTGATTCTGCTCGAAAACCTCCCGGAATCGGGCTTCGCTCTCCCGGAGAGCCGTTTGCGCCTGATGATGTTCGGTTACGTCGGTGAAGACCCACACCCTACCGCCACTGCTGATCTTGTGCGCCAGGGACGCCGAATACCTTTCATAAATCCGCCCATCCTTGAAACGTAACAGAGCGGACTCGGAGGAACCTGATTGATAGACCTCTTTGACCTGTTTGAGAAACTCCTCTGGATCTTCCAATTGATCAACAACACAGGCCAACAAGGCATCATCCTCTCCTTCCGCGAGGAGGGCGTCAGGGATCCGCCATAACTCCTGAAACCGCTGATTGGAGCGCATGACTCTGCCTTCCCCGTCCACCACAAGCAAGCCATCCCGGGTGGATTCGAAAATGGCCCGCATTAATGCCTCGCTAGCAAGCAGCAAGGCTTCTGATTCAAGCCTTTTGCGGCGGTTTTTGTACCCTTCGATGATCTGCGCGCAGGTCAACAATACCGGCATCAGATAGGCCGCAAGGGATGGAGAGTAACCTTGAGGGCGGTTGGCCATGCCGAGCACACCAACGACCTCCTCACCTCGTTTGATGGGCAAGCCCAAGAAGGCGGACAGGGGTGGGTGACCAGGGGGCAAACCGCAGCTCCTTGGATCGGTGGCCGGGTCGTTGGCGATCACCGGCTCTCCGCTGAAGAAGGTTGCCGAGTAAAGACCTCGCATGTGGGGAAAACGGAAACCGCTGGGGGCGTTGGCCTGGTAAAAAGATCTGCTGGCGTCATCCCAAGCGATATTGGAGATGGACAGGGCCTGGAGAGAGGGTTTGCCTTGATCGTCCGGCATCACCTCGGCGATGAAACCATAGGCGCTGCCGGTCAATCTCAAAATCTCGACAAGGAGGGAGTCAAACAATTCTTCGGAATTGGAATCTCTAATGAACAGGCTTTGAATACGGTTGATGCAGACAACCTGCAATTCCATTTCATTCCTGGAGGAGATCAGTTCTCTCTCGATTTTCTTCTGCGCGGTGATATCTTGGACGATGGCCTGGATTTCTTCAACCTCCCCTGCGGCATTTCGACAGCAGCAGACGGACAGGAAGGCATCCATGACACTGCCGTCACGGCGGACAAACCGTTTTTCTTTCGAATAACCGTCAATCTCTCCGGTCATCAAGCTGTTGGACTGGACCACATCGGAGGCCAAATCATCAGGATGGGTCAGTATGGCCCAGGTTCTGGCCTTGAGCTCCTCGACAGAGTACCCAAGATCATTACATAAACGGTCATTGGCCTCGACCCATTTCTCGTCAGGCGAGATGATGGCCATGCCGGTGACGCCTTGTTCAAAAAACCTCTGAAACCGCATCTGAGACATTTTGAGCCGTTCTTCGGCCTGGAGTCTCTCGGTAATATCCTGGCTGGTGCCGAAAAGACCGAAGATCTTGCCCGTGTTATCCGCATTGGGATAGCCCTGGGTGTTGACGTAATGGATGGAACCATCCGGGAAAACGACCCGGACAGTGATGTTGTATGCTGTCCCTTGGCAAGCCATCTGGACTGCCTTGTCGAAGGCATCCCAATCTTCGGGGTGAATCAGCTCTCGATGTCGAGCATGGACAGGTACGCCATGGGCGGCATCACAGCCGAAGATGCGGAACATTTCCGCCGACCAAGTGGGCTGAGCTGTGGCGATGTCATAACTCCACCAGCCCAGCCGCGCCATGGACTGGGCCAACTCCAGGGTGGCCTTGCTCTTTTTAAGTTCCTTGATCGCCTGGGCTATCTGGAGGGTGATAGGGTTACTGACATTTCTAAAGATGGTGATTCCTATCAGAATGGTGATCAACCCGAAACCAATAGCCAGCAGACTGGCCCGGATGAAGGGTGCCCGAATTTCTTCCAGATCGATTTTGATGACGAAGCCCAGATTCAAGATCGCAACTGGCTCATATGCGGCCAGCACAGTCACCCCTCGATAATCCCTCCCCACCATGACACCCGATTGGCCAAGAAGTGCCCGGCGCATGGGCTCTGCCAAATCCGAGGCGAAAGGCACCGACGGTGCCTCGATAATCTCCGCGCCCCGATGGTTCCAGAGAAAGGAGATCCGGTCGGCATCCTGCCAACCCAAGGTCATTTCTCCGCTCTTGCCGAATCCAAACGAATGCTTATGGGCATCGCCGATCTGGTCTATGGTGTAACCATGGGGGTTCCTGATGTAGGCCTGAGTGATCGAACCGACGTCAGTAAGAGGATGTACCGCCAAGACCCGGCTCTGTTGCTCATCAGAACGGGCCACGGCCTCCATGAAGCGGGCTTGGCTAATGGCCATGTTCTGGAGCCGGGCCGACTCTACCTCAAATGCCGTCTGATAGAGGAACGCCAGGGTGATTCCGCCCACGACACATGCGACTAGAATCATGGTCACAATCAACAGAGAAAATTTTCTTTTTTCCTGGCCATCAACCATTTCGAGGGCATTCATCGGATATTCCTTGCTTTATGGCACTTGGCGGATAGATTATCCGGGATGAGAAACTCCGGGTGGGTATTCTATCCGTCCAGGACGGGGTCCACAATGTTTCAGCTTGTACGGATGGTCGGGGTCCGACAGGTGGGCGACTGCGCCCAAGAGTGTTTTGGGAGACTGTGTTTGTATGAAACCCATAGGCCATCGCATTGCCGAGGAGCTCTCGGTGCGGGAAGCGCAGGTCACAGCGGCCATTGCCCTGTTGGACGAAGGGGCAACCGTGCCCTTTATCGCCCGCTATCGCAAAGAGGCCACCGGCGGGCTGAGCGATCTCCATCTTCGTCATCTCCAGGAACGCCTCGTTGCCCTGCGCGATCTGGAAGAGCGGCGGGTCA
>JADGCJ010000183.1 GCA_015229045.1 Magnetococcales bacterium | reverse complement strand
TTTGATATTCAATGACTTATCCGCAGTCGTCGAAATCTCAATGACTTTTCACGACACACCTTCGGACTCGCTTCCGATAGTCACTTGAGTACCAAGATTGACTTCGGAATTTTCTATTGCAGATTTTGCATATAAAAGAGAGAATGCGGATTCTTCGCCACCTTTACGACGGGTCCGCCAGCACGCTCTCCAACGTCGGTGCGTCCAGGATTCGGAGGCTCCAATTTTCCAAAGTGGCTAGCTCAGCATCGGCAATTTTCTGGCTGGCCCATGGTGGTAGATCGCCGAAGCGATGTTGAAGGAGACGGGTCAGAACGGCTGCCTCACCCTCATGACGGCCTTTGCGCTCACCTGCCAGTTCGCCATCCATCCTCTCTTGCAGAAACAACGGTCGCAACACATCATTTTCCATCACATTGAACGTAAGAGCCATTTTTTCAGCCTCCCTTTTGACTTCTGTTTCCAACCGACGCAACCGAGACAGAATCACCAGCTTTGTCAATGCATCCGCTCTGGCCTTGTCCGGCAACTCACTGATTCGATATAAAATTTCTCGAATGGTTTCATTCTGGTCACTCATCCGGCAGAGAATGGCCAGGATGTTTTCCTCCAAGTGAGGACTGGCCATCAACTCCCGACAGTCAATGTCGCGAATATCGACAAGGTCATATTGAAACGATAGCCGCTCCTCCTCGATCCCCACCTGCTGATTCCATCTTGTATCCCCGACATAAAGCAACTTCTGGCGAAGTATCTTATCTGGATACTGTTGCCGTATGAACGTGTGGTACATCAGCATCCGCCAATCCATCTCCTCGGGTTTGCTGTTCAATTCCACATGGACTATTGAGCCATCCTCCATCAGAAAAACCAAATCAGGCACCCGTTTCTGGGTTGACGCAAACTCAACTGGTAAGATTGCGACAGCCTGCTGCCCAACCAGCACATGCAGCAGTCGCTGCGGTGGCTGTTTGAACAGATCCTTGAAGGTGGTATCGTACTGCGACCTGTTTTTATCTTTATCTTCCACTATGTTCCCAGTCAAATTCAGATATCGCGCAGGCCAGAGATAGCCATCTTGATCAGTCAAACACGCTCGAGCAGGACACTCCCGCCAACACGGTCGTTGCCAAAATCGATGCGCAGGTCAAAATCTGACAACGCCCTCTGGTCATCATGGTAAAAAGCCAGACGTCAGGAGCAGTGTATCCGGTTGATACGCGGAATGCCACTCGAATTCCGCACAGGCTTCACCCACAAGCATCCCATTCCTGAAATTTATGGAAGTGCGACGGAGCAGAACGATGCCACAAATGGGATGGCAAATCTCCCTGACCCGGAACCTATAACGGCGTCATGACAGAGGAGGCACAACACAGCAGGAACCCGGTCAAAACAGCGTCCGATGAACAAAATCACCCTCTGAACATGAAATAGACCGCCCCCATCAAACATAAACCAGCCCAGACAAAATCCAGTTTGACTGCATTTCCCATGTAGAATACAGAGAAGGGCACAAAAACAACCAGAGCAATCACTTCCTGTATTATTTTCAGTTGCGGCAAGGTAAGAGATCCAAACCCGATCCGATTAGCCGGAACTTGCAGCAGGTACTCAAAAAGGGCCACTCCCCAACTGATTACCGCAGCAATCAACCAGTAGCGATCTTCCAAATGCTTCAGATGCGCATACCAAGCAAACGTCATAAAGACGTTGGACAAGGTAAGCAGAATAACTGTTTGCAAAACTGGTGACATTTACACAGACACTCCATTCACCAAGCCAGAATAATCAGGTATCCGGCACTGAGCAGACTCGCGAATTGTATACATATTTCAGAAACCAAAGCACAACATACCAACAACAAAAAAGCAAACAGACAAACACCAGTACACTAAAAAGTTGATGACTATGTTACATCCGTTTCTTTAACAATCAATTTTGCAATTTCTTCATTGAGTTTCTGCCTGAACGCTTGAAATGCCTTGCGAACATCTTCCCAATCATCTGCCTCAATCAGTCCGTATAACCGCAAGGCTTGTGTTGCAACACGCACCGCACTCACCTCGGATAGGCGTGATCTCATCCACAAAGCCTCCTGCAGTGCGGATTCACTGTTCTGTAACTCAACAGCTCGGCTTAGGCTTTCCATGTGTTGTGAAAACTCAAACAAAAATATTGGCAACTGATCCGGCACTGTCTGCTGACTTTCTTCTGTTGTCGGCATCGTGACAATACGGTGTTCATCTGTCTCATGCGCACCATCAGTCAGCAATTCGGCTTCTGCAACAGACCGCATCGCACCCGATTCCCCAGGTACACCCACACAATGTTCCCCAATGGGAACAACAATGGTGACCTCCGTCCATCCGTCATCGGAAGAGTTCATCTGGATTGTGCCGCCCATTGTTTCCACAATAAGCTTGGCGGAATAGGTACCCAGTCCTGTTCCAGATGACTTGCCAGACGTGGCATATTTCTCAAAGAAGCTGCCTCGGATCTCCTTTGGCACAGCACCCTGGTTGCGGATCCTGACCACTCCTCTATCCTCTTGCCCTTCCATATCGATGGTCACGACCCCTCCTTCGGGGGATGCCTCAAGGGCATTCTTGATCAAATTGGCCAGCATGGAGTAACAAAGCACCTCTTCTCCACGGATGAAGAACGAGTTGCTTGCCACAACAGGCTTACCTTGAATCCTTGTCTCCAGAATCAGTCGATTGCCAGCAATCAATGCCGTTGCATCATTCCTGACACTCTGAATAATCGGCAGCAAATCGATCTCCACCACATCCAGTTGGTAGATACCTTGTTCCATACGATACAGGCCCAGCGAAAGGTTGATCATGTGCAAAACAGTTACACCCGACTTGCGTATCGTCTTGACATGCTTTTCCTGTTCGGCAGAGAGGGTGGTACTCAGGAGAAGGTCTGCAAAACCAATGACACCGTTCAATGGGGATTTCATATCGTGACGAGTGATCAGTTCGACATCCTGCTTTAATTTTTCTGCCTCGATGAGTGCCCTGTACTGGCGCTCCAGAGTCTCGTTTGCCTGAAGTAAATTTTCCTTGTATTCATTGAGCTGTCGTTCCGACTCGACCAATTGGCGGACAAGTTCTACCAGCAACTGGTCATTGATTCGTCTCTCTGCCAACTTTGCCCGTTGTTCAACCAACAATAGTAGAACCCGGTCAAGCAGGGGATCCGCCCGATTGGCGCAGTCCATCAACAGGGTGTGCAGTTCAAGCACGCGCCATCTCCAGAAGAACACCATCAATCCCCACATCCTCCAAATTAATCAAAATCTGGATTGTCTTGGCAATATCTTCCCGTTTGCACAGAATGGAACCATGTTGAGAAGCGATGATACGGGGATTGAGTGCCTGCACTGCCGCAAGGGCGAAACGCAAAGCGGCATTGGAGGGCATCACCTGCCGATGGAACTGAACAATCCCGGAAAAGGGACACGAAGAACCGACTGTCTGACAAACCATCTTGCAGTCTGACGGAACAGCTTGAATGCATGCATGACAGCGGCGATCCACCTCCATGAAGAGTTGCCAGCCAGAACAGTGTGAGAGACTGCCAAAAAGATCACTGGAAAAGAGAATGCCCGTTTTTTCGTCATAGGTCATAAAACTTCCCGCCGCATGGGCGTAGGGCGTTGGAATAAAACGAACTCTTCGCCCTGATTTCAACACCAATTGCAGAGCCATTTTATCAATGCAATGCAGTTCCGACCGGCAACCGTAGTGACTGATAAATGGATTGTTCTCACCCTTGGAGATCACTTTCAGATCTGCACGACCAATCATCTCTTCCAGATTGGGAAGACTACCACACAGATCAGGATCATAATGATGATAAACAAGGTGAGAAATTGACCCAGGAGATACACCTGCCTGCAAGATTTTCCGCATTACCGTACTGAAATCCGGACGACTGCCTCCATCAATGAGAACAGTTTCATCCCCATCAACAATCAAGTACGGATTGCACGAAAACCCACCCCCGGCATCATTATAACCGACCCAATACACCCCATCAGCCAATGGGATTGGACGATCATGAGACACTTTTCCGTCAATCATATCTTTCATAAAATTATTACCCAAATACGGACAATAACATGTAAACATCACCAATTTCGGACAACAACACCAGAACCTGACCGCATAAAACGGCCAGTACCAGCAAGTCTTTCCACCTCAAAGCACCCCTTCATGGAAACCGAAGAGCAGGGGTGAGCATCTCACGGGCACCCTCGGCCTCGTGCCGGTTGCCTGCCCGTTGTTCCAACCATTCACTGGCCCGCTGCTGTCCTTTCGCGATCTGGGAACGGGTCATCTCTTTGGCAACTGTCTCACGCCATCGTTTGGCCAACCGATCCCTGTTTGAGGCGGCCAGATTGAGCCACATATAGGCGGCAACATAGTCTTTTGGCACTCCATACCCCAGAAAGTACATGGCTCCCAGGCTTCTTTGTGCTACGGTATGACCTTGTTCTCCGGCCTTGAGCCACCAATGGACAGCCAGTTTATCATCCTTGGCCACTCCCCGGCCCATTTGGTAACGGTCAGCAAGCTCCTCCTGGGCTTCGGCAATACCCTGCTGAGCCGCCTGTCGACACCAGAACAACGCCTGTTTGGGATCCTTGGCGGTACTGATTCCCTTCTCCAGCATGACAGATAACGGATATTGGGCTGTTTTCTCTCCCTGCTCGGCCGCCTTTTGCCACCACAGCACCGCTTTCTGATCATTTTTCTCACATCCAGTACCATGATAATGCATATGGCCCAACCTGGTCTGGGCTCCTCCATGGCCTTGTTCCGCAGCCTTCAGGTACCAGGAGCAGGCCAACGCACCATTTTTGGCAACCCCGTTGCCTGCAATATGGCGATTGGCCAATTCAAACTGGGCCTTGGCATAACCTTTGTTGGCGGCGCGATCAATCCATAGCAGCGCCAAACGATCATTGTTTGGAATAGTGCGCGTCAATGAATACATCATGCCCAGAATATACTGATAAACGGGATCACCTTCCTCAGCGAGTTTGTGCAAGGGGCCGAAGTTGCTCTCTTCCGCATGGCCCGCCGACGAGGAAACCACCCAAACAACGGACAGAACAAACACTGCCAGGCAACGCTGAAACAAAAGACGCGGCATCTCCCATTCAGTGCCCAAACACATTTACTGATGCGGCGACCGTTTCAGATTGCAGAAAGGCCAACTCGATACGTGTCAATAAATACAAGACCTCCCGTCCCAGAGCTACCACATCGTTGTATACCGTCTCGGATGCACGGAAATTTTTCTTCCGCAAAAGACGAACCGTCTCTTCTGCCTTGACATGGAATTGATGGTGCTTTTCGTCCAACTCTTTAATGATCTTGATGATCGTTTCATCCTGACTCTTGACATCCTTGATCCAAACACCCACAACACAGGATTCTGATGTCGACAATACGGCATCTTTTCCCCAGTGCTGGAACGCCCGCAACAGTTGCCTTGACCAGCGCAAATGCATCAATCTTGCATAACTCACATCCAGGACACCTCTTTGTTCAACATCCCCGTGTTCCGGGATATGTATATTGAACAAACGATGGATGAGACTCTTGACCGGATGTGCCGAAAAATCGCTCAATGGTTTATGTTCCAGATAATCTAGCTCCGCCTCGGTCACAAGATAGACGATATCACGGCTCAAACTGCGCAGTTGATTCATCTCTGCTTCGATATTTTTCTGTTGGTCCGTAAAGATCAAGGCGACGAGACGATCGGCCGTATGGTGAAACGCCTCGTGAACCCTCACCAACTGTCGCACCGAATCCAGGTGATACAGTTCCCTGATGCCATCACCATGAAGCCATAGTCCCAGATCACAATCTTTACATGTGCCCAGGTGAATCGTCTTCCGACGTTGCTGAACCATCTCCTCCAATTCAGCTTCCCAAAGCACATGAGCAACACGAGCAGCACAGAAGTCAACTTGTTTCATGATATATTCCTGACCAAAACGTAACCACACATCCTCCTGTTTGACGCTGACAGCATCCAGCAAGCAAACCCCTGTCCCAGCCAAGTCTCAATCCG
>JADGCJ010000182.1 GCA_015229045.1 Magnetococcales bacterium | reverse complement strand
ATTCACTGGGATCCTCACCGACACGTTGGATGCGTTCAACAATCTCCTTGAGGCTTTTTTGGTTCCAGTCCACCTTTTTGGGAAGATCGGCGACCACATGGACGCCATCATCGATGAAACGGACTGAACCGGAGTCCTTTCCAGCCTCTTTTCTGATTTGATCAGCCTGGTCGGCGTAACGTCGGGTCAAAACACCATCCAGGAAATCCTTGGTGAGTTTGGCCTGTTCAACGGATGAAAGAGCCTGATCCTGAAGCCGAGCCAGGGTGGCCGCATCCAGGGTTGCGACCTTGCCCAAGGGCATCTGCCGCATTTGGTCGAGGGTGATCGTGCTGTTCATTATTTTTTCTTATCCTTTTGGTTGGTTGGTGGAACCAGGACACTGTTTTCAGCAATGTCTCGCTTGAGGAGTTCGTATTCCTCATTGCTCAGAGGTGGAACCAACTGGTATTTTTCTGTCATCTCTTCCTCCTGCCAAAAAAATCCTGGGAAAACCGCACGCCAGTCCCGCCAGGAATCAGACTTTTCGGACCATGAATCCTGGGCGTGCGGAAGCCTACCCCCTCATTTGGCCGGTGGGTTGACCATGCAGTTGGGGCATTTTAGATGTCGGAGGTACTGTTCTTCGATTTGTCGAGCAGCCCGTTTGGCATCCACGTCCATCAGGTCGCAGACAAAACCAAATCCTCCTGGTGTCATGGACCCGCAGTGAAAATACCGTTTAAGGTGCCTCACTTCGGAGCAAAACAGTGCATTGCTCCACAGGGATGGATCTTTTCTCACCCTTTTCAACAGCATCTTGGCGTCATTAGCGGCTTGAGCGAGTACAGCGTTCCAAAGAGCCATTTCCGGTTCCATCTCTGTGATCCATTCGTTTATGGTTTGGGCCGTTGCGTCCGTCTGAAGGATACATACCGGAGACTTTCCAAAACCGTCTCACGCCGCCTCAAAAAAATTTTCCAACCCAAATTGCCGAAAAGCTTCTCTGAGATTGGCCATCCGACGGAAAAAGGTCGCCCGACTCCATCCCATCTCCCGTGAGATGGCAGATGGCTTTTTGAAGGGAAGCATTTGACAAAGACGCTTTTGTTCCCAGGAAAGCCGTTGGAGACAGCGACTCAAATCCAACGCGACAACCATTGCTTCGGAGCCGTTTATTGACTGTGAATGCGAGGCATCCACGGGTGTATGCATCCCATCCGTGTGTCCAGACTCCAACAACCACTCCCAGGAAAGGGAAAGTCGCCCTCCGTTGCGGATGGGGGCTGTGGCCATAGCAATCAGGGATGCTGCGCGGTGTTCTATGACCCTTGCCATGAAGGTGTTCTGCGATGCGCGCTCATGATCGTAAGCCGACATTCTCCGAACCAGATCCATTACAAGCTCCTGTTCCAAATCCTCAATCTCCTCGCCCCAAAAAAATGGGAGCCGTGAAAGTTGACGCGCCTTGAAGCGAATGATCTTGACGGCATAACTATCGATGCCTTGGTAATGATTCTTTGAATTCATCTTTTCCTCCCCGAACCAGAGGAGGAGTTCGCGTGGGCATCACGCAGGACCGGAATGGCTTCCAACAAAAAGGAGGAAGGCTGTGAGTTCGCCGGTTTCTGGCGACACCCACAACGACCTCCGCCTTGCGGTCAGTCTGTTGTCTGGTGATTGTTGCGATTTTTTGAAATAACTGGGGATCACCCCCCGATGGTTTCTTTCACGCTCATGCGGAAGGGCAGTCCGTTCTTGATTTCCAGAACCTCCACAACCCCTTCGCGCATGTGCCGTAAATACTCAAACATCTCGATCACTTGAGATTTGAGAGTAAAATCCCGATCCTGGGCGACAGCGTTATGGCTATCGCTGGCACCGAATTTTATTTCTCGAACCACGATGGATCCTTTCTGAAAAACTGGGTCGCCATTGGTAACCGCCAATCCCTCAATCCGTCCGAATTGAATCTCCCGCATCCGTGTCAACAGTCGTTGCTGTGCAACGGACAGGTCATGTGATGTATGTTGCAGTCTCATTTTTCCAAACCTCCATTTTGCTGTTGTTCATAATGGAGATATTTACAGATTCCGTGCTTTTTCTTGAGGACAGGCCCGCCGGTCCTCGAGACAGATGGAAGATCGAAAGCCAATGGGCATGCGGGTGGTGTTTTAGGAACGAGACAGATCAAAAGAAGTGGAGACAGATCAAAAAAAAGGAGGGGCTTTGAATCTCATAACCAAAAAAATCCCGGCATTGGAGGTGTCGGGATTATGGGTCAATCACTCTGAAAAGGAAGGGGTGTATCAGGTGGGGCAAGATGCCCTGGGGAACACTCTCAGCGGATTGATGCGGTAGCCAGTGTTTTTGCGCGTCTGGCCCTCTCCCCGAAGATTTTCGATGATGTCATCCCTTTCGACGGGCATGCCGAGTTCCTGACGAATCGTCTGGGTCAAATCATTCTGCAACCGATTGAGATGACGACGAACCGTAATGGCATCTACGGCGTCCCGGCTGTCGCTGCCCTGGAAGGCGTCGGCGATCTTGTCCAACGACATGGGCCGAAAATCCTCCGATGGACGACCGGCCAACAGATCCTCCAGAAACCTCTTCCAAAGAATACTGAACACCCGCAGTTGCGCCGACGCCTTGGCCGTCACCACGGTCCGGCCATTGACCCGGATAAAATCCGTACCGAATTCCACCACAAAGCGACGTTCCTTTACTACCTCCTGAGCATTGGTATGTGAGAGGGGCGGAACCACCTTGTTGTAGACCGGTAGGGATGCGTTGGAAAGGGTGGCCGGAGACCCACGAGAGAGTGCCGTTGTTGCCAAGGTCAACAGATCATCGGTTCCGATCCACAAGGCGGCCAGTGAAGTTCGGATCAGCCATGGTTCGTCCAAAAACCGTTGGTCCCGGTTTCGAGAATCGATAGCGATGAAGACCATGGGGTTCATCGCGGCAAAATCCCGGGAGAGGTACTTTGGCTCCCGGCAGATTTCTACCAGGCAGACGATTACCTCACCATCAACATGGTCGCACCGGAACACTCCATCAGCCAATTCCCGGCACACGCCCAGGGATTCCAACTCCTCCCGAATAAAGGCAATGATGCCTGCGGGAAGTACATGGCACCTCAATTCGACATGTCGGTGTTTCCCATCCAGATTGGGATAAACCACTCGGTCACACTCGGGACAGTGAAATTCGCCACTATCTTTATCCATGTCTGCGTTCAGGTAGATTCGGGCTTGGCAGTTCCTGACCGGAGGTGGAAAGTCCTCATCACGAGCATCGGCGCATACCACGAAATCGTGCCAGTGAATTTGGACCAGACCCACGGATTGCAACCGTTGCGCATCATCCAAAACGTCATCATTCGGATCAGCGATGGACCATCCATCTCTCAGAAGCAGATCCAGCATTGTCGAATCAATGCTTGTGGCGTTTTTCCGTAGAGAGGACAGGAATGCCATGTTCGCTCCTCATCAGTTCCTCAAATGTGGTCCTTTCCCGAGCATTCAACGGCTGGTCGGTATAGCGGAAATCGAAGCGGTCTCTTGCCCCATCGACAGATTCGAAGATCAACCGGACCCGCTTGCCCTTGTACAATACTTTGATGCTCTTGATGTTGAGCAGGTCAGAAAGGATATCCCCCACCGCATGCTGAAAATGCACTACCGACTTGCAAATGGAAACCGGATCCGACAGATTCACCTTGCTGGCACCGTCCAGAGGGGAGTGTTGCAGCAGAATCTCCACGAAAGAAAGCTGGCTCGCCTGACCCTTCATCAACAATCCGAAAAGGTGGTGAATCTGCTGTTCAAAAACATCCTCGATTTCGTTCTCATATTCGCATTCCGCTTGGAAATATCCACTCGCCAGTCGGTTGGCAATCTCCAGCGGTACGGTACGGCTGGAAGAAGAAATCCGCACCCTTTTGGCGTCTGGGGAAAAATCCAGAATGATCCATTCGGGGTGAAACCCATGCAACACACCCACGGTCTGGACAATAAGACTCGGTTTTTCTGCCCGCCGGATGAAGAGGATGGGGCGGCCTTCCTCCATCAGCAGGGCTTTGAAGTCGCTGGTGCGGCGGTCCTTCTTGTCACAGTCATAGGTCTCCAGCATCCGGCGAATCCGGTCCGGCGACAGAAAATCCTGAAACGACGCATCCGGCTTTCCAGTCGGAGGGACGGCCAAAGCCATCCGGGCAAAACCAGTCTTCTGGATCTTGTCCAACAGGAAAACATTACGCAATTCCTGATGGTTATAGTGATATAGGGCGAACAGGAGCGCCTTGGTATCGAAGTCTTCATCATTGATGCGGCATCCCTCGACAATGGCTTTGTCCAAGATGTCCTGGGAGAGTTCTACGATGGCCACCTTGGACTTGCGCATGGAGAAGCAATCCACCAGCCGATAGGGAAGAAGTTGTCCGTTCAGGGATTGAAGTGCCTCGCGCCGATCCTTGATCCGATTTCTGACAACCAAGCCGAGACAATCGCAGAGCGTCTCCAACTGTCGGCCATTCAATTTTTCGATCCATTCCTGGGAAGACTCCTCCGAGGTCAACGCAGGCAGGATATGCTGAATGCCCATCTCCAGTTCATTGTCCCAAAATTCCGGAGGTGGTGCCTCCGCTTGTTGCAAGATCTCGACGAAGGTGTCCATCCAATTTCCCCCAACGGTAGGATTCGTGAAATAAACACTAAACGATAATATCAAAAAAAATCGGATCTACACCGATCCATCAAAAAGACCCGGGGAAGCGTTTTCCAACCGGATCAGCCCCAGACCGCTCAGACGAATCTGCATGGCCTGCCCGGAAACTTGAAAGATTTCGGCCAAATCCCGTGCCACTCGAACTGTAGGTCGTTTCTCTTCACCCAACCCCAAACGAACAGAAAGATCTGCCACCTCTTCAATGGCATCGTAAGGATCCCTGGTTCCATGTATTGATTCCCAGGTATCGAAGACCATTTCCTTTGGCATGAGTAGATAACCTGCGAATGTATCCGCCTGCCACTCCATGGGATCCTTGCGTGACTTGGAGCGGCAAACAATGGACGGCTCAGGATGATCGTGGAACAGAACTCCCTGACCGGGAACAGCCTCATAAGGATGCCGATGCAGCTCCCAGTGTCCCAGTTCGTGGGCAATGGTGAATCGGTACCGACCTTCCTTTCTGGGGTCTTCGGTCGGATCCAAAGACTGGTCGATGATTACCCGACGTTCCTTTACCCATGTGGCACCCAGAACATCCGATACACCCAAACGTTCCCTCAAATCACCAAACTCAAGGCCCAAGCCCAAGAAAGATTCCAGGATCTCCTCCACTGGCACGGGAAGGTCACCATCCAGGCCAAATCTGTCGCGGTATCTGCCAAGCAGATTCCGCGCGGATGCCTCTATTTTTTCCTTGGGTAAAAACCGAACCCTCATTCATTGTCCTCCGGTTTATCCATTTGTCGTTCCGACCGGATCTTCCGCGTTAACTCCTCAATTTCCCGCCGTCCAAGTTTCAAATCCCTGGCGGTACGCAGGAAATTCGCCATGGCCTTGGGCTGTTCCCGAATGATCTCTGGCAAATCGGGATCCACCTTGCCAGCCAAGGCCAGAAGTTCGTCGGTATCGATACCCAAAAGCTGCGCCATCCGTTTAATCTTATCCTGGGCAGGAGGGTCAAACTCGCCGGTTTCTACCTTGCTCATGAAAGTGGCACTGATTCCCACCGTTTGTGCGAAACGACGGAGAGAAAAAGCAGGATCATTTTTCTTCTTCTCCTCGCGCAGCCCCCTGATGAGCATTCCAAAAGCTGGGTTGCCAGGCAAAAGGGTTCCTCCTTAATAACCTTGTGAGATGTCTTCACACGGAACTCGTGTTTATCGATTTAGGAAAATGTAAACAATCCTCCAGATGCTGTCTACAAAAAAATTGAATCCTCGTGAGACAATTTGATCTGGGCACCGGTATATATCGAGTGAAGGGGGACAAATCCCCTGCATCTCACCATATAATCGAGAGTATCGGCATGAACGCCACGGATCCCAACCTCATGACCGCCGAGGAGCGCCTGGACGAGGTGGCCGCCATCCTTGCTGACGGCATCAAACGCC
>JADGCJ010000181.1 GCA_015229045.1 Magnetococcales bacterium | reverse complement strand
CCTCTAATCCTCTAATCCTCTAATCCTCTAATCCTCTAATCCTCTAATCCTTTCAGGCTCGCCCAGCTCAGGGCCATCCTTTTCGGGGGCCTTTTCCCGAAAAGGATGGCCAAAGAGCGAGCCAGCCATTGGTGATGCCGTGGGCCAATCGTCCGTTTGATTGGCTCACGGCATCACCGAATTGCCGGGGGGTGATGGCATTGTTCAGCCCATCAGGGCCAGCAGTTCCTTGTCTTTGCTTTGCAGTCGATTGACCAGCAGCAGGATCAGGCGGTCCTTGATCTTGTGTTGCAATTGGAAGGTGAGTTCTTCCATGGTTTGGTTGTTGATGGTGAAGCAGAGCATGGGTTCGGTGGCCATGACGTTGGAGGTGCGGGCCTGATTGGTGAGGAAGGAGATTTCGCCGACGACCATGCCGCGTTCCAGGGTGGCGATGACGGTTTTGGGGTTGGAATTCTTGGTGACCTGGGCGCGTCCTTTCAGCAGCACGAAGAGGGCGTTATTGTCCACCACGCCCTCCCGCATCAGGTATTCCCCGGGGGCGAAGGTTGCGAAATAACAATCCATTTTCAATAACTTGGTCTTTTCGGCATCGGTGAAGGTCGAAAAGAAGGGCAGTTTGTCCAGCAACGGCCAGATATCCATGGCGTGCCTCATGTTTGGAGGACGGCCTGCCTGCGCCAGGCCACGTTCTTGTGCGAGGATGTATCTCAGGTTATATCAATTTCGGTCCTTGGTCCAGGGATGGTCTGGGACGGGTCGGGTCGGGGCCGGGCGGGTTTGTCGGGCAATAAATTGTTGATTTGTGATGGCAAACCTGTTATAATAATACGCAGGAAATCGTTATGTTAAATGGGGTACGGAATGGCCAGCGCCGAACAGATCAGAGCCTTGCTGAAATCGCACATCGATGGCGATGAGGGGCACTTTTTCGCTGTGGCCATGCAGGTTGCGGCCCACGAAGCCCGGCTCGGGCACGGGAAAGTGGCCGAGGAGCTGCGGGAGATGATCGATGCCGCCAAATTGCGCCGTTCCGAGGAGGGTGGAAGTCGGAAACCTCTGGTTTTCAATCAGCCGCGTGGTGAATTGGCGCAGTTGCTGGAGGTCTCCTTTCCGACGGCCCGGCTTTCCGGTCTGATTTTGCGGGAAGCGGTGCGCAACCGGCTGTTGCGCGTGGTGCGGGAGCAGAAGAATCTGGCCAAAATCCAGGAGCATGGTTTGACCCCCCGTCGCAAGATTCTGCTGGTTGGTCCGCCGGGAACGGGGAAGACTCTGACGGCTGCGGTTCTGGCGGGGGAGTTGGGTTTGCCGCTGTTTCAGGTGCGTCTCGATGCCCTGATCACCAAGTTCATGGGGGAGACCGCCGCCAAATTGAGGCAGGTGTTCGACGCCGTTTCGGCGCGGCGCGGCCTCTACTTTTTCGACGAATTCGACGCCATCGGCTCGCAACGGGGTTTGAACAACGACGTTGGCGAAATTCGGCGCATTCTCAACAGCTTTTTGATGATGTTGGAACAGGATGCTTCCCAAAGCATCATCCTGGCCGCGACCAACCATCCGGAAATTCTGGATCACGCCCTGTTTCGCCGCTTCGATGATGTGATCGACTATGTCATGCCCGATGCGCACGAAATCGAGTTGACTTTACGGGCACGACTGCTTCATTTTACATCCCAGGAGATGCGATGGGATCATCTGGCGGCCATTGCCGCCGGGTTGAGTTATGCCGAAATCGTTCGCGCTGCGGAAGACGCCATCAAGGACGCCATCATTCATGATCGGCAGTACATTACCGAGGATGAGCTTCTGAGCCTTTTGGATGAACGCAAAGCCCTTCGCAATGGACATTTTATTGATACGACATAAATTTCCGGGATATTCATGATGCAAGATGATCGTCGCCACCTGGAGCTGAAGGGGTTCGCCCGCCCCGAGTCCTTCCTCCCACCGGGTGGTGGCGGCAAAGCCGCCCTCCCTCCGGTAAACCGCGCCCGTCACGGCCATGCCCTGCTGAACCAGCTTTCCCGCCTGAAGGAAGATGCCGTTCCGGTTTTTGAGGAGCAGGCCTCCCACTCCATCCTTGAACCGGGACTGCGTCTTGAATTTCGCAGTCCGCCCGGCATTGAACTGGCCTTCGAGAGTCTTGCCCGCCGACAACAGGGTATCGAGGTTCTCAACGTGCGCTGGGACGGTGAGCGGACCTGTGCCACGGTCTTCGTGCCCGAGGGGAGACTGGGCCTCTTCGAAACCCTGGTGGGCGATTACCTGGAACAGAACACCAACCCATCAAAAAAACATCCGAATGGCCGCCCGGTAAATCAGGATCTGGTGGAAACCATTCAAGAAATCCGGCAGGCGGCGCTGCTTTCGTTGTGGACCGATTCCCCCGAACTTCTGCCCGCTTCGGAAGAGGAGGTCATCTCCTGGGAGGTTTGGCTGCCCCTTTTGGGGGAGGGCGAGGCGGCGTTGCGCCATTTTCAGCAACTGGCCGGGGATCTCGGTTTCGAGGTGGTTCCGGGGGTTCTGCATTTTCTGGAACGATGGGTCTTTCTGATGCGGGGCAGCCGGGGGCAGATGACCCGTTCCATGCGTCTGCTCAATACCATCGCCGAACTGCGTCGCGCCAAGGAGGGGGCCGACTTTTTCGATACGCTCGCCCCGTTGGAACAGGGGGCGTGGCTGGACGAGCTGCGGAGTCGCTGCCACGTTACCGGAGGTGGGAATTCCCCCCACATCTGCCTGCTGGATACCGGAGTCAACCGGGGACACCCCCTGTTGCAGCCGGTGTTGCGTCGGGAGGATCTTCACAGCGTCGAACCGGGGTGGGGCACGGCGGATGAGGCGGGGCACGGCTCCGGCATGGCGGGTCTGGCGGTGTATGGCGATTTGACCGAGGTTCTGGCAAGTCGTGCCCCCGTATTCATCGACCATCGGCTGGAATCGGTCAAGCTGCTGCGTCGGGACGGTGACAACGACGGTGCGTCTTATGGCTGGCTGACGGAGGAGGCGGTGGCCCGCCCCGAAATTCAGGCTCCGTACCGGCCTCGGGTCTTCGCCATGGCGGTCACCGCCACGGACAGCCGGGACCGGGGTCGACCTTCCGCCTGGTCCGCCGCCATCGACGGCTTGGCTGCCGATATTCACAACGATGCTCGGTCGCCGAGGCTGATGGTGCAGGCCGGCGGCAATGTGTCGGATAACGGGGTCTGGTTCCACTATCCGGCCAGCAACGCCACCGATGGTATTCACGACCCCGGACAGGCCTGGAACGCCCTGACGGTGGGGGCTTATACCGAAAAGACGCGGGTGGCTCCGGGTTATACCGCGATTGCCGCCGAGGGGGCCTTGAGTCCTTTCAGCACCACCTCGCTCACCTGGGACAAGGTCTGGCCGTTGAAGCCGGATGTGGTCTTCGAAGGGGGCAACGCGGCCAAGGATCGGAGTACTGCCTACACCATGGCGGATTTGAGTCTGCTGACCACCCATTATCGACCGGAAGAGCGATCCTTTACCACCTTTGAAGCCTCCAGCGCCGCCACGGCCCTTGCCGCTCGCATGGCGGCGCAGTTGATGGCCCACTACCCCGACTTCTGGCCCGAAACCATTCGGGCCTTGATGGTCCATTCGGCGGAATGGACGCCTGCCATGCGTGACATGTTGCTGGTGGGTTCAACGGATAAACAGCGATACGGGCATCTGTTGCGCCATTGTGGTTTCGGGGTTCCGAATGTGACGCGCGCCATGTGGAGTGCCGGGAACTCCCTGACCCTGGTTGCCCAGGACACGCTGCAACCCTTCGAAAAAAGAAATGGCAGTGTGTCCGTACGGGACATGAATCTGTATGACCTGCCCTGGCCCATCGACGAGTTGCAACGCCTTGGCGCGACCCCGGTCACCATGCGGGTGACGCTTTCCTACTTCATCGAGCCGAATCCGGGGGTGCTTGGTTTCCGGGGTCCGGATCGCTATGCCTCCCACGGTTTGCGTTTTCAGGTCAAGCGTCCCGCCGAAACCAGAAAGGAGTTCCGCGCTCGCATCAACAAACTGGCGCAGGACGAGGAGGAGGGGGTGCGTTCGGGTGAAAAGACCGATCCGGACTGGATCCTCGGTTCTAATCTGCGTCATCACGGCTCGCTGCACGGGGACATCTGGCAGGGCGAGGCGGCGAAGCTGGCGCAACTCGGCGTCCTCGGGGTCTTTCCCGTGTCAGGATGGTGGAGAACCCGTGCCTTTCTGAAACGTTATGAGAACAAGGCCCGCTACGCCCTGATCGTGTCGATTCAGGCCCCGGAGGTGGAAGTGGATCTGTACAACGTGGTGCAGCAGAAGATTTCGACTGAGGTTTATGCGTAGATCTCGATAATAGATCGTGTTTCCCCGAAGGGGTGGTGAGGTATGAGTGAAAAGACGATCCGTTGGCTGCATCTGTCGGATATGCATATGGGGTGTCGGGGCGAGGAACTCTGGTGGCAGGTGCGGAGTGAGTTCCGGAAGAGTGTGCAGTCCCTGGCCAAACGACTGGGGCCGCCCCATCTGATTTTTCTCACCGGGGATCTCACCTGGAGGGGCGAGAAGGCTCAGTTCGAGCAGGTTACCGCCTTTCTGACGGAACTGAAGAAGTGGCTTTTCGATGCGGTGGGTGGGGATGCGCCGCTGGTTGTTCCCGTGCCCGGCAACCATGATCTGGAGCGGCAGGAGGCTACAACCGCCACTCTGGCTCCTTTGCCGTTCATGTTTGGCACCGAGGCATGGCAGGGTTATGCCATACCGTTTGAAGAGAGTCTGTGGCAGAACACGCCTACCCCCTTTCATGGCCTGTTCAAGAACTACCTGGAGTGGTTGCGAAGGGATATTCTGCCGGATCGGGCGGGCTTCTACACCGAATCGCCCTTTCCCGGTGATTTTTCGCTACGCCTGGATCGGCCCGATTTACCTCCCTTGACGGTGGTAGGGCTCAATTCCTCCTGGTCCCATTTCATGGAGGGTGACTGTCGCGGCAAGTTGGAACTCTTCCGTCGCCAATTGCCCGCCGCTTTGGGGACGGAGGATGTCGATGCGGCTCTTGAAGGGCGCAACACGCTGTTGCTCACTCATCACCCTCTGTCCTGGTTTTCCAAAGAAACGCAACGCCACTTTCTGGAGTCCGTCTATCGTCCTGAACGCTTTATCGCCAATCTCCACGGTCACGACCATACGGGGGGTTCCACCTTTGTCAGTCGTTATGGCGATGCGGGACGTTTCTATTTGATGGCCCCCTCGCTGTTCGGGTTGGAGAAATACGGTACAGCCCAAGAGAGTCGCAGCATGGGCTACCAGTGGGGTTGTCTCACCCCGGAAGGGGCGATGCGACTCTGGCCCATGCTGCGGGTGAAACGGGGCGGGGAACATTACGATTTCGACCGGGATCAGCGTTATGAAAAACATGAGGACAACGAGGGTCTGCTGGTCCGTTCCTTCGGGGGCAAAACGGCTCCGCAGCCTTCGGTCGATCTTGATTCCTGGCTGCAAACCCAGTTGGACAAAACCGCGTGGCTGGAGATTCGCGGCATCGGTTCGGGGGCGGGGCGCAGTCGGGAGGCGGGGCGTTATCCTATCGAGGCCCTCTACACCCCGTTGCGCAGCCGGGGGGGAGAGGTCAGCGTTGCCAACAAACGTGGGCAACTTCCGGAGCGAACAGAGGAATCCCTCTCCCTGGCCCACCTGCTGGCCAGTCACCACCGGCTGCTGATCGAGGGACAACCGGGAGCGGGCAAAACCACCTTTCTGAAGCTGGCGGTGGCCATGTTGTGCCGCGATCAGTTGGGCCACTCCTGTCCGGAGGGGGGCAGTTGGCGCGGACGCCATCTGGGGCTCTCCGAGAGCAAACCGCCCCTGCTGCCCCTGTTTTTGCGTCTGTCGGAACTGGCGGATCTCTTGGCCAAGGATTCCTCTCCCAAGCCTCCGGATGACGGACACCGCCTGCTGGAGTTGCTTGCCGTCACGACAAAGCCGGAGGATCCGGAGGCCTGGAACAGCTATTGGCGCGGGCGGTTGGAGCGGGGAGAGGTGCTGCTGCTGCTGGACGGCCTGGACGAGGTGGCGGACGAGAGCTTGCGCCGTCGGGTGATCGCCATAGTGCA
>JADGCJ010000180.1 GCA_015229045.1 Magnetococcales bacterium | reverse complement strand
TGCGGACTCCTCTTTACAAAAGGCTATATATGCATCAAAGGCAATCCCGCAGCCGGTCGCCGCCCCAGTCGGAGACGTTGAAGGGCGGATTGGCCAGGATGAAGTCCGCCTTGAGATCTTTCAGTTCGTCTTTGTGAAAGCTGCCTTCGTTATTCCAGCGGAGGTCGGCGTCGATGCCCCGCACCGCCAGATTCATCTTGGCCAGCCGCCAAGTGGTGTAGTTGCTCTCCTGGCCGTAGATGGCGATGTCGCCAATGCGGCCACCGTGTTCCTGCACGAATTTTTCCGACTGAACGAACATCCCTCCCGAACCGCAGCAGGGGTCGTAGACCCGCCCCTTGTAGGGTTCCAGGATTTCCACCAGCACCCGCACCACCGACTGCGGGGTGTAGAACTCGCCACCTCGCCGTCCCTCGGCCCCGGCGAATCCGGCCAGGAAATACTCGTAGACCCGTCCGAGAAGATCCCGCGCCTGGCCGGTCTCCTCGCCCAGGGCAATGCCGGAGATCAGGTCGATCAATTCCCCCAGCATCACCTTGTTGAGCGCCGGGCGGGCGTAATCCTTGGGCAGGACGCCCTTGAGGGAGGCATTCACCGCCTCGATGGCCATCATGGCCTCGTCGATCAACTTGCCGATGGTGGGCTGCTTGGCGTTGGCCCGCAGATGAGACCATCGCGCCTCTTTGGGCACCCAAAAGACATTCTCGGCCAAATATTCGTCGGGGTCTTCCGCCGCTGCGGCATCTTCGTCCAGCAGCTTGGCATGCTTGGCCTCGAAGGCGTCGGAGATGTATTTGAGAAACACCAGACCCAGGACCACATGCTTGTATTCGGAGGGTTCCAGGTTTTGCCGAAGCCCGTCTGCCGCCAGAAACAGTTCTGCCTCGAACCCCAGGCTGGCTCCGTTCTGACTTTTCCCCCTGGTGACGTTGCGAGCCACAATTTACCCCCTGATTTCGATGATTTCCTGGAAATCTATATTATACATGGTGTAAACTGCCGAGGCGAGGTTTATTGATGGCCTTCAGCCGGTTTCAAATTGGACGGTACCGTGACGCGGGAACGCACGCCAGAGCAACTGAGAGCCATCGGTCAACGTTTAAAATCGGCCAGAGAAGCGCTCGGCTTGACCCAAAAGCAGGTCTGCACGTTGCTGGACGTTCGGCCCGCCACATGGAACCACTGGGAGACCGGACGTCGTCTTCCCGATCCCATGGTGCTGGCCGAATTGGCGAATTCCCATCGCTTGTCCCTGGATTGGGTCTACAGAGGACAATAGGCCGCATTAAGATCCAGTTCCGACCTAATGGCGGTAACTGGCCACCGATTGTGGGCTTCCAGGTCCGCTCTCGAATTGTCCCTGCAGGAGATGGCCGAGTTGCTGGGTATCCATACGGAAACCCTGGAAACCTGGGAAAGCGGTCGCGCCCTGCCTGAAATCGAGGCAATGTTCGTACTCACCAAGAAATTCGGCCTCTCCCTAGACTGGTTTTTCAGGGGCGACACCGCCAATCTGCCCTTCCGCTTGGCGAAGACGCTGTTGAAACCTTGATGGGTTTGCCGGTCATGAGCGACGACCTTAATGGTCCCAATTTTCTGAAGGCCATCGGCCAGCGCCTGAAAACAGCTCGTCAGTCGGCGGGTCTCAGCCAGAGGGACGTATGCGCCGCCCTCGGGGTGGGAACCAGCGCCTGGAACCATTGGGAGATGGGGCGACGCTCTCCTGACTTGCTGACTCTTATCCGTTTTACGCAGACATACGGCTTGTCTGCAGAGTGGATTTTGCGTGGCGAACTTTCCGGTTTCCAGTTCACACGGGAACAGATGATCGCCATCGCCTGCCGCATCAAGGCAGCCAGAATAGCGATGGAGCTTGAATTCGAGGAGATCGCCGCCGCCATTGAAGTCGAAGTTTCCGCTCTGGCGCGATGGGAAGCCGGGGAAACTGCTCCCGATTTTCATGCCATGACTCGTCTGGCCAGCCTGTTTCACATCACCCTGGACTGGATTTTCCTCGGAATTCCAAGTGGACTGCCTGCCCGATTGGTTGCGAAGACGGTTACCCTGGATGCCAAGTTCAGGGATTCCCATGTACCATCAGCATGAAGATCGTCCATTCTGGAACGATTATACATAAAACACCGGCACCTCCACCGCCTCCTGCACCCGCACCGCACGCCCATCCCACACGCTGACTCGGTCTCCGACGTGGCCGCCTCCGTCCAGCACCACTTCGACCACCCCCTGGGCCGTGGCCACCCTGGTCACGCCATTGGCCACCGAGACGATTTTGCCTGCCACCGCAACTCGTCCGGCCAATATTTCTCGCAGATCATGCAACGGACTCGACATATCGCACCAACTCCAGAGAAGAGGTCAGTTTGTTGCCCTTGGCCGAATGGCTCACGGAGGTGATCTTGCCGCGCCAGGAGCGGCCCATCAGTGCGTCGTGGACCTCGACAAGCTGTCCAGGCATGAAGCCTGGACGGTGCAGGCACGTCAACGACACCTCCTGGAACGCCTCGCCAGCATCGATCTCGGATCGGCCACGGGAGCGTTTGGCGTCATCAGTCGTCAGAAGCGGCTCGGAGATGTCCGCGCCCCGGAACGCCCCGTCGCCGCGCTGGAAAAAGATCTCGCCGGAGCCAAGCCGCACGCCGGTCGTGCCTGAAAAGCGAACCTGGAATGGAAATTCATCGTGCCCGGCCACGTTTTCCGGCACCCAGGCAATCCAATGTTGCATAATGGAGCGGTATAGTCATTCCAGTCCGGAATTGCACATTCCGGACTGCCCGAAACCATCGCATTCCCATGGGATGGAGCATGACCTGGCAGGCCGGAAACGAGCAGGAGTATGGCCTGCAGGAGCGCGACATCGTCCTGGCGCTGCGGCGACTCGATCCGGTCTGGGAGGAGTTGTTCCCGGTAGAGAAGCAACGACTGGTCAGCCTGCTCATCGATGCGGTGGAGGTGAGCAAGGGGGATGTGCGGGTCCACCTGCGGGCGGCGGGTCTCGACACCCTGGCCCGTGAACTCAATGAGATCGGCAACCAGACGGAGGCTGCGGCATGAAGATCGAAAAACGCAATAACGGCAACATCATCGTGGTAACCATCCCTCTGCAACTGAAACGGCGCGGCGGGCGCAAGCTGATCATCGCTCCGGAGGGCGTCGAAGAGGCGCCGCCACAGGAAGAGACCCTGGGAAAACTGGTGGCCAAGGCGCACCGATGGTTGCGGATGATGGAGAGCGGCCAGTACCGCTCCATCAAGGAGTTGGCGGCCTTGGAGCAGATCGACGACTCCTATCTGGCCAGAGTGCTGCGCCTGACCCTGCTCGCGCCGGACATCATCGTCGCGATCCTGGACGGGCGGCAACCGGATGTGCTGACGTGGCGGGAGTTGAAGAACCCGTTCCCGATGGAATGGGAGCAGCAGAGGGAAAAATGGGGCATTCAGTAAGGAATAAATGATAATCCTACCTCATCGAGGCCCAAGGGAAATGCGTATACTGTCCATCGTTTTCGATTTCTACTGTCCATCGATTTCCACAAAATGCGTATACTGTCCATCGATTTCCGATTTCCTCGATTTCTACCGTACAATTCATTGAAAAGGGACAAACGGTCGATGCCTGGTGTATTTTCTTTTTGCATCAACATCATATACAACCCTTATTTTGTCACGCATCTTCTCGAATAGTAATGTATCCCTTGCAGGGGGATTGCTTGAATCATTTTGTTGTTTACCACTATTTGATATTGCATATCTTGCAGATAAACCAAGAACAAAATCCGGCACCGAAAAACCGTAATATTCCTGCTTGCTGCCAACTATTACACTTGTTTTTGCTGAACGGATTTGTTGCAGCTTTAAGTAATTATCAATTCCAAAAACTTTATTTTTTATACTTTCGCTACTTACTTCAGGGTTTTGTTCCAATATCAACTTAACATTGTGGTTGCGTAAATGCCTCAACCTATCCGGCAATATTCGCGATAATAATGAAAGATATAAGCTCTGGTAGTTTGCGGACTCCTCTTTACAAAAGGCTATATATGCATCAAAGGCAATCCCGTATAGCCAATCAATATACCTTCCTTGCAGATCAGGATGCACATCAGTAAAATGTATTTTATTTTTTGCAATATTATCTTTTCTTCCTGCGGCAAATGGGTCCGCAATGTATTCTTCATAAATGCGCCTACTTTCAGATTCTATCAAATCGAAGTTACTAGTTTGAACCAATGCAATTGCTAAATAGCTTGCGCCATTAAATTCAAATTTTGTTTCGTCGATATATATCACGCATTCATTTGACTGCTCATTGCTCTTGTTTCTATAATTAATACGCAAATTTTCCTGGCTAAGCATTGCCATCCAGTCTGCTTTAAAATTGGGTTTCCTTTCTATAAAACTAACATAACGAACAAATCCATCTATTCTGTTAATATTTTTCTGTATAAAATCAAACGAACCATCATAAATCCTTTCAAGATGACCAATTACTCCGAATTTGTTACAATAATACAATTCCTGCCTGAGAGACTTCTTAATTTGGCGTGGCACATGAGGCGTAAGAGGATCAGAAACACTCAGGCCCGTCACAAAATGTTTTTGCCCAAGTTTTGATATTGAAAATTTATTTTGAGAGAGGACAAAACCTTCTTCCGAAAAAATCATTTCAACTTCATCTTTTGATGGTAAATCACTACCTGAAATAGAAATATCATCTGCATAACGGGAATATGCACAAGAATAACGCTGAGATAATTTATAAAGCTTGTCGTCTAAATCCAAGCAACAAACGTTTGCAAGCATTGGGCTTGTATGCACACCTAGAGGAAGTGAGCCGTTAAGAGTAACAATCTCACTTAAATAGTTAGCAATAGTTGCATCAATCCCATAACTAATAAATAGCTTTTTAATCCTATCTATTTTGATCGAATGGAAGAAATTACTTATGTCAGCATGAAGTATAACTGATGCACCGATATGCAGTTTTGCATTATCCAGAGTATTCCTACCACGGACGTACCCATATGAACAGGGATGCGGATATCTTCTATCAATATCTCTAATAAATATCTCAAATCTTCTGTTAAGTGTTTTGTATAATCTCTCAGCTCCGTTTATAGGCTGCCACACTATTCGATACTTATCATGGCTAGTGGTGTTCTTTTTGGGAATTCTATGCTGAATAAACCAACGATGAACTTCATGCTTTGTATTAATAAAACTTTCAGTAATATTGTCCACACCAATGAAAAGTTTTAAAGTATTCAAATCTTTCAAAACTCTAAAATCAAATTTGATTCTGTTACGATCAAAACCTCTGGGCATGTCTTTTTGATTCATAGTGTGATGCTATGTTTTGCTGGAAGGATGCGAAAGTGACAGGAAAGGAAAAATGGCGGGGTGATAGAAACAGAGAAGAAACACAGTGGTTACTTGATAGCGAACGCGACTCGCGCCCTAAGCCATGTGCCTAATACACCCCGCCAAGATTCCTTTAGCATATTAGCATTGAAATGAAAAGCTAAATTCTTGCGAAAAATTAACAGTGAATTCCCAGGACATCCGCCAAAATTCAAATTTTAAATCCTGGGACAGTTCACCCTTTTCCCTTGTGTATCAATAAAATGAAATTATCGTCATAGGGAATGTCGCCAGCCGTCCCTTAACCCCGATGCACCCTCTACTGCTCCAGGGAAATCCCATGACTCTCGCCTTAATGGTAATTCCCGGTACATCCGCATTAATCGCCAAATTACCAGACCCGGGTTTGCACGATTTTTCGCTTTTCCGCCGACCATCTTTCCCGTCAAACGGGTCATATATTAGCGACCCATTATAAACGTTGCGGCAGTAAGGCTGAGGCCGGGTCCGATTTTGTCGGACTCACCAGGGGGTGAGTCCAGAGCTTTTGGAGAAAATTGGCAGGGAGAGAAGAGAAAGGCAATTCCCGACTCCGGCGAGGGAGCAAGTTGGTTGTCGAACTGCCCGCGTAACCATTGGAAACATTGGACTTTTTCGCCCCAACGAGAGCCACTCCAAAATCCGCCCCAGACATCGAGAAAACCTATGAAAATCAAAATGGTGGGCCCACCAGGATTCGAACCTGGGACCGACCGGTTATGAG
>JADGCJ010000017.1 GCA_015229045.1 Magnetococcales bacterium | reverse complement strand
CTTGCCATGGCGGGTCGAGCCTCGGTCTGTGCCACTTCAGCGGGTCTGCTCCATCCCTGCACAGTGTCCGGGTCCGGGGGGGGGGAGGGGGGCTGAATCTCGGGTACTTCGTTCTCCTCGGGAGTTGTCTCGACCGGAGGGGAAAAATCAAACTCGGGTATCCTGTTTTCTTGGGGAGCCGTTTCGACCGGAGGGGAAAAATCAAACTCGGGTGTTCTGTTTTCCTGGGGAGCCGTTTCGACCGGAGAAGAAAGATCAAATTCAGGTGCCTTTTCGGGTTCGCGAACGGTCTCCTCCAGCGAATTGGCTTCAGGAGTAGTCTCCTCCGACCTCAAGGGGCTGATTGCGGGCGCCTTGTCGTCTTCGCGACTCGTCTCCTCCAGCGTCAACAAGCTGATTTCAGACTCTTTTTCGACCTTGTGAATAGTCCCCTCCGGTGCAACGAAACCCATGTCCGGTCCCCCTGCGGAGTCAACCCGGGCACTCTCCGTCGGGGTGGAGGTGTTTATTCCAGATATCTCTTCGGGTTCGATCCGAGGGGGGGCCAGGGCTGGAGAGGAGGGGACCCCTGTCATCTCTTCTTGTACCTGGGGTGGCTCTTTGGGCGTGGTGGCGGCGACCCTGTCAACGGAAGGTGGCTCCGTCGTTTCAGGCGCGGCATGAACCGCATAGGAAGCAGGCGAGACAGGAACGACACTACTGAGAGTTGTTGGCGGAGGGGTCGCTTCGGGACGTGTCCGGGCCAAGACCCGGGAGACCCATGGTGAAGGATCGCTGGTTGCCTCGGTGGGGGACAAATTTTTTTCTGTGGCCTTGCTGCTTTTGCCTGCACCTGGCGCAGAGGATGGCGGTGTTGCAATCGGGCGCAACCCCCAGGGGCCAACTGACAGTTCCCGAGGTGGGAGAGTCGGTTCGGGTGTCGTTCCCACGGGCTCCGGGGTTGGTGCAAGCGCCACCGCTGTCGGAGCGAGAGTCGCCATGGTCGGAGGAAAAGTAAAGGCCACAGCGGAAGCGGAGCCTGCCTGGGGAGAAAACTCCCTCCGGGTTCGCTGAGGAAGAGTTGGCATCTGCCGTGTTGTCGTCAGCAGCAGCACAGGATCCGGTCTGGCATTGGCCGGAGGAGCATCCAGTCCGCCTTCGGGCTTTGCAGCGTCCGGACCGGCAGGATGGCGAGACTCCAACCCGACAGAGTCAAAAAATTTCTTGCCAGAGAGGTTCCCCGCGTGATGGGACGGCCGATCTTGGTATGGAGGCATTGCGGGCTGTCGTTCGGGAGCCAATGGCGGTGTGCCCGGCTCCAGATCGAAGGAGGGTTCGACAGGGAGCGGAGCCTGTGCTGCGGGTACGACCTCCTTGATCACCACGGGCTCCGGATCAATGTCCGGCTCGATACGTTCTCCGCCGGGCAGATGCTGAGCCGGATTTGCAACGACTGCCGGACCAGGAACGGGCTCCCTGGCGGGATCCCGTTCAGGTACGGGAGAAGGTTTCTTTTGAAAAAAACGGCCTATGGAAGTCTGGGAGAGGGTACGCACGGAGTCCAGGGAGAGGGTACGCACCCTGGGCAGCAATTCGGTTCCTTTTCTGGTTGCTTTGCCAAGAAGTTCTGAACCACCGGCAACCCCCTTTCTGGCACCTTTCTTGAGCAGACCGGCGCCACTCACAACCCCGCCAACGACCAGCGAACCCGTGCCAATGGCCGCAGAACGCACTCCGGATCCCACCCGGACGAGACCACGCCGCACCGCACCGGGTGATGGTTTGGGTGCAGGAAGAGGTGTCGATGGCAGAAGAAACTCTTCGGGTTCGGGTTGTTGTTGCGCCACTGCAGGTGGGGGTTGTGTAACCTCTTTGGGTGGATGAGGTTTGACGACCTCTTCGGGTGGAGGTTGTTGGGCCACCTCGGTTGGACGAGATTTGGTGATCTCGGGCAGGGGTTGTTGGGCCACCTCGGTTGGACGAGGTTTGGTGATCCCGGGCAGGGGTCGTTGGGCCACTTCGGTTGGACGAGGTTTGGTGATCCCGGGCAGAGGTTGTTGGGCCACCTCGGTTGGACGAGGCTTGGCGATGTCGGGCAGAGGTTGTCTGACCACCTCGATTGGACGAGGCTTGGCGATATCGGGCAGAGGTTGTTTGGCCTCCTCGGTTGGACGATGCCTGACAACCTCGGGCGGGGGTTGTTTGATCCCCTCGGGCTGATGACGATTGGTCATTTCGGGTTCGTGATGCTGGACGGCGACATGCTTGTTGCCGGTATCGTGTTTGTTCTCCTTGACGACTTTGCCGGTATCACGCCTGCTGGAAAAAACGAACAGGTCAAAAGGAGAGACATGGGTGAAAATGAACAGGGAGATCAAGCCCAGTGTGCCCAATAAAACCAGAGAAATTGTCACTCCCAGGGTCAGTTTCAGTGACGAAGCACCCAACAATCCCGCAACACCACCAGGTCCGGCCGGAAGCCAAGCCATTGTTTCCGGTGGAACCAGGAGCGTGGAGAGCACGGCCGTCACCAGGGCAAGCATGGGCAGGGAGATGATCTGTTCCAGGAACAGAGGAGAGGTGTTTTTACGCAAGAGACGAAAGCTCATCGAAGCGATGACCATTGGCACCCAGGCCGCTGCCAGACCGAGGGCTTGAAACATGACATCGGCAAAGAAGGCGCCCGAAAGTCCGGCCAGGTTGTGGATGATTTCGCCGCCGGTATTGTTGAAGGAAGGGTCATCCCGATGATAGGTAACCAGACTGACGACGAGAAAGGCATCAACACCGATCAGCAGGACGCCGAGCACCTCGCGGAGCAGTGAGTCCCTTTTATCCTTGGCCAGCTTGCGTTTGTGTATGAACTCGTTTTTCGGTGGGGCCACGACTCTACATCTCCATTACCAGCGGCAGAACGACTGGCCTGCGGCCCAACCTCTTTTTGAAGAAACGCCGCAAAGCCCGCAGGGCCAGATCCTTGATCCCCACGTCCTCTTCTTCGCTGAAGTCCATTCCTTTGGGGCCGAGCGCCAGGGCGTCGTGAACGGCCTGACGGGCACTTTCCAACAGATCCTGGCTCTCCTCTTCCTGGACGACGCCATGGGTGAGCAGTTTGGGGCCTTCCAGGATGCGGCCCGTGTCTTTTTCGACCAGCAAAACCACAACGACCAGACCGTCCTGGGAGAGATGGAGTCGATCCCGCAGGACGATGTCCCCGACATCCCCGACGCCTTTGCCATCGACGAAGACCCGGCCATGGACAACCTGCTCCAGGATACGCACGGTTTCTCCATCCAATTCTATCCGCTCCCCATTGGTCGCCACCAGGGTATTTTCCAGTTTTGTTCCCATCTCGACGGCCAGATCCCGATGCAGATGGAGGTGGCGGAGTTCACCGTGGATCGGGATGAAAAAGCGCGGGCGTGTCAGGGCGAGCATCAGCTTCAGGTCATCGCGGGGGGCGTGGCCTGAGACGTGGACCTCGGGCAGGGATTTTTCATGGATCACCTCGGCGCCACGATGGGAAAGAAGGTTGATCAAGGTCCAAATGGTGCGTTCGTTGCCGGGAATGAAGCGCGAGGAGAGAATGACCGTATCCCCCGGCATGATTTTAATCTCTTTGTGTTCCCCGCTGGCGATGCGGGCCAGAGAGGAGTTCGGCTCACCCTGGCTGCCCGTGGAGAGGATCAACAGACGATCGCGGGGCAAAGAGCCAAACGATTTGATGTCGAGCAGGAGGTCGGGCGGCGGGGTGATGAACCCCAACTCCTGAGCCAACTGGACATTGGTGACCAGGGAGCGGCCATTGAGAATGACTCTGCGACCATGAATGGCGGCCAATTCCAGTACATTCTGAACGCGGCGAATGTTGGACGCAAACAGCGAGATGACCAACAATCCTTTCGCCTTGGGAATCAGGGTGGCCAGGGTGGCACGGGCATTCTGCTCCGAGACCGTGCTCCCGTGGCACACGACGTTGGTGGAGTCGGAGAGCAGGGCCAGAACCCCTTTTTGGCCATACTCCGCCAGTCGATAGATATCCGTGGGGCAACCATCGCCCGGGGTGTGATCGAAGTTGAAATCGCCCGTGTGGATGATCGTGCCCAGAGGGGTGGTGATGGCCAGCGCCGACGAGTCGACGATGGAGTGGGTCACGGGCAGAAAATGGACGGAAAAGGGACCAATTTGCACCCGATCCCCCTGTTGAACGCGGATTGTCTGTGTCTGGTCCAGCAAACCGTGTTCGCGCAGCTTGCCGTTCAGGATGGCCAGGGTCATGGCTGTTCCATAGACGGGCAGTGGCAGATCGGGTAGGACAAAGGGAACGGCTCCCAGATGGTCCTCATGACCATGGGTCAAAACCAGACCCAGAATACGCTCCCGATTCTCCAGGAGGTAACGGATATCCGGAATGATGAAATCCACTCCCGGGGTATCCGAAGAAGGGAATGTCACACCGCAATCGACGAGCAACATGTGTCCGTCGTATTCATACACCATGAGGTTCAAACCGATCTCACCCAGTCCTCCCAGGGGGACGATATGGATCGGTTTTGCCGGGGTCGGTTTCAAGTGGCAGAGTCCTCCTCATGGCCATTGTCATTCAGTGTCTCTTCCTGGTCGCGTCTCTTTTCAATCCTGCGCCCCAGGAAAATGGAGATTTCGTACATCAACATCATGGGGATGGCCAACAGGATCTGGGAGATCGGGTCTGGTGGTGTCAGAACGGCAGCGATGACAAACACCAACACAACGTTGTAGCGTCGTTTGTTGACCAGAGTCTGGACGGAGATAATTTGTGCCTTGACCAATAACAGCAGTGCCACAGGCAGTTCAAAGGTCAACCCAAAGGCAAAAATCAAGGCGATCACCAGGTCGAGGTAGGAGCGCATGGTGATCATGGTTTCGATGGATTGATCCGTGACCAGCCCGAGGAAATAACGAAAGGCGGTCGGAAAAACGACATAATAGGCAACGGCGCCCCCGACAAAGAACAGCACGGGGGCTGCGATGAGAAAGGGTAAAAAAGCCTTTTTCTCGTTCTGATACAGACCAGGAGCGACAAAAAGCCAAAGCTGAGTCAAAACCACGGGTATGGAGAGGAACAGACCGGCAAAAAAAGAGATTCTCGCATAGGTGAAAAAGGCCTCATGCGGGGCGGTCATGACCATTTTGCCGGTCGAACCGAGTATTTCGCGCATGGGCTGGGAGAGAAAGGCAAAAAGCTCCTGGGAGAACAGCCCCCAGCAGATCAGAAAGGCGCCGATGACGGTGGCAGCGGAGACCACCAGTCGATGACGCAGCTCAATCAGGTGGTCGAGAAAGGGGGCTTTTTCATCATGTTGCATCATGTTTCGAGAATGGGGAGCCATTGAAGAGGTTGACAGGTCATTTGGGTGGAGCGGTCTGCTCGGGTGCAACGGCCTGTTTGGGGGGAACCATCTCCTGACTGTTTCCAGGCGTCTCTTTTCCTGCGGGCGAATGCACGGGTATCGGGTGGGGCAGATCTTTTTCCGTTTCGGAAGACCGGGACTGCGACGGGTTGGCAGGCAGCCGGTCCGGCGCGACGGGGATGGACAGATCCTGCGGGGCGGCGGTGATCTGGGGAGTCATGTCAACGCCGATTGCAGGTGGCGGCGTCTGGGTCGTGGGCAGAGCGAAGGGCCGCATCCCTTCGCCACCGATGAAATCATGCCCATGCCGACCGATTTCGTCCAGATTGATGCTCTCCCGGATTTCGCTTGTGAGCCGACGGATCTGCCGCACGGTTTTGGCGATACTCCGGGCCACTTCAGGCAGCTTGTCCGGACCGATGGCGATCAGGGCAACAACCATGATCACCAGCATCTCCGACCAGTCGAATCCCAGCATGAAAGGTGACTCCGTGATGCGAGATCAGCTTTTGGTCTCTTTTTTGACTTCACCTTCGATGGTTGCGGTGGCGGTTTGCTGGGGAGGCTGGGGTTTTGCCACCGCCTGATCCTCTTCGCTGTCCAGGGCTTTTTTGAAGCCTTTGACACCACGTCCGATATCTTCCATCACTTTGGGCAGTTTGCCGGCCCCGAAAACAAGCAGAACGATAAGCAGAACGATGAACAAATGCCACGTACTCAGCATGGTCGTATTTCCTTTGTACCGGGTGAAAGGGAGAGATTCACGACGTGCATCCGGGCCTCCATACCTCACACGTCAGGCCGTACTCCTGGTCGTCATCTTACCGAAAGGCGGGGTCATACACCAGTTGGCTTGAGATGGTCTTGTCGGCTTACGGCTGAGTTTTGTTTCCAGGGTTGGATTTTGGGGTGGAGGGAGGCAAGGCTTCGGCCTGGCGAATGGCCTGTTCCACCTCCTTGAACATGGGTGAGTCCGGCTGCACCTGACCAAGGAGTTTTTTCCACAGAGTCAGGGCCTGGTCGCGATCCCCGACGCGAAAAGCCATGGCCCCGATGATCCACAGGGCTTCGGTGTGGTCCGGTTGCCGTTCCAGGATACCCTTGAAAAGCTCGAGGCCCCGTTTGACCTGATCTGCCTGATCGCTTTCCACCAAAATGCTTGCCACACCGGCGGCGGCGTTCGTGTTGTTTGGATCGCGGGTCAGGACATGGGTATAGGCGGTGAGGGCTTCACTCTCTTTTCCCAGGTAGGCGTAGGCACGACCCAGGCGAAGATGGCCTTCCAGATCATCCGGATTTTGCTGCATGCGGGCAGCCAGCCTGGTAACGAGGGCGTTCATGTCGGGAGCGGCACCACCTGCTCCATGGGGTGAGGCGCGCTCCGCAATCGCCGACACGGGAGGAAAAGGGGTGCCCAAAAAATAGTACAATCCACCGCTCATGATCACGATCAGCAGCAAGACCGATACGCCGACAGCGCTATCGACGGCGTGGCGCGACTGGCCTGAATCCTTTCCGGAAACAACGCCAGACGGTGCAGCGTCGACGGTGTGCAGTCGATCCAGGATAACACCCAGCTCCTCTTCCATGTCGGTACGAAGGTTGTTCGTGCCACTGTTGTCGCTGCGGGGAGAGAGCTCTCCAATCCATTCCAGCTCCTTGAGTTGGCGCAGCAGAATGTCGCGCCGGTCTTCAAGTTCGACCCGTGGGTTGTTTTCCAGACCAACGGGCAGGGGCGCTCCCCCCCGACGTGAAAACAGGGGGTAAAGCGTCACACTCAGGGCAACGCCCAACAAGGCGGGCAGAATCCAGATCCAGGACATCGGCTCAATCTCGACAAAAAGAGGAAAATGGTTCATGGTAACCCAACATATCCGGATAAGCCATTGCTGTTTTTCCCATGATCCATGACCGGATGTGTTGTTCAGCCACTTTCCTGATGGCACGATGGGGGGCGTTATGCAACGACTGGACAAAGAGTTGGACCAGATCGGGCATGAGTCGAGCATGGACAGGTTGCTTGCGTATCGTTTCATCGAGCAGATCAAGGCCCTTCCCTTTGTCGAGGCCATTTATCTTTATGGTTCCAGGGCGAGAAACACCCATCGCCCCCGCTCGGATATCGATCTGGCCATCGTCTGTCCCACGGCTGGAAACGAGGAGTGGCAACAGGTTCTCGATATTGTCGCAGAGGCCGATACCTTGCTGGAAATTGATTGCCTGCGCCTGGATGCAGAACCACAGCGTAGTCGTCTACGTCAAAACATTGAAAAGGATCATCAGGTGATCCATGAACGATCTTGACAACGCCAACGCAAGGGACTCCCTGCGTGAGTTGGGGTATGCCCTCGATCGTTTGCAAGAGGCCCTCTCCCGTGATGTCAGGACGGATTCGATGGTCCTGGACGCCACCATCCAGCGTTTTGAATTTTGCGTCGAATTGACCTGGAAAACCTTGAAGAAGCTCCTCGAAGCCGAGGGGGAAAACGCCAAGACTCCCAAACAGGCCTTGCAAAAGGCCTACGCCGCAGAGTGGATCCATGACGAAAAACTGTGGATCAGCATGCTTCTGGACCGCAATCTGACGTCACACACCTACAAGGAATCCCTGGCACGCGACATTCATGCCCGCATCCCTGGTTATTGCCAGGCCATGCGCCAGTTGTACGCGACATTGGTCTTGCGCTTTGGCGAGCCTGGTTGAGGTGTGATGTTTTTTTGACCAGGCATGGCAATGCTCGTACAATGACTCTTTTGTCGGCCGGATGGCGGCCTGCACTCAAACCGGCGAACCTGGAAAGATGACAGCGATGACTTCGACACCCTTTGAACTGTTGCGACGTGAGCCGGTGACGGCCCTGAACCTCACCGTGGAGTCCTACCGGCACCGGGCCACGGGGGCGAGACATCTGCACCTGGCGGCGCCGGATCCGCACAATGCCTTTCTGGTGGCTTTTCTGACCGTTCCCCAGGATTCGACCGGGGTGGCGCACATCCTCGAGCATACGGCGCTGTGCGGCAGCGAACGCTATCCGGTGCGGGATCCTTTTTTCATGATGCTGCGGCGCTCGCTGGCCACCTTCATGAACGCCTTTACCTCCAGCGACTGGACCGCCTATCCCTTCGCGAGCCAATCCCGGAAGGATTTCCTGAACCTTCTCAATGTCTATCTCGACGCGGCCTTTTTTCCCTCTCTGCAAAAGCTCGATTTTGCCCAGGAGGGGTGCCGGATCGAGCTGGCTGATGGTACGGATCTCAACGCGGATCTGGTGTACAAGGGTGTGGTGTTCAACGAAATGAAGGGGGCGATGAGTTCGCCGGCGCGGGTGTTGTGGGAGCAGATTGCCCGCCACCTTTTTCCAACCACGACCTATCATCACAACAGCGGCGGCGATCCCGAGGTGATTCCCGATCTGACCTGGGAGGAGCTGCGGGCTTTCCATGCCCGGCACTATCACCCCTCCAACGCCGTTTTCATGACCTACGGCGAGATTCCGGCCGTGGAACATCAACAGGTGTTCACGGAGAGGGTTCTGCATCGGTTTTCCCGTCTGGAACTCGACCTTGGTGTCCCCGACGAGCGGCGCCGTACCCGACCCATCGAGGTCGAGGAGAGCTATGCCCTGGAGTCCGAGGAGGGGACAGAGCGCAAGACCCACATAGTTCTGGGCTGGCTCCTGGGACGCAGCATTGATCTGGAGGCCCTGCTGGAGGCCCATCTGTTGACCGGGGTGTTGTTGGACAACAGCTCTTCCCCCCTGCTTCAGGCGTTGGAGACGACGGATTTGGGCAGCGCCCCATCCCCTTCCTGCGGCCTGGATGATTCGGTGCGGGAGATGGTGTTTGTCGCCGGTGTGGAGGGATCGGAGCCTGATCGGGCGCAGGCGGTGGAAGAGCTGGTCGTGTCGGTCCTGGAACAGGTGGCGGCCGACGGCGTGGAGCCGGAACGCCTGGAGGCGGTCTTCCATCAGTTGGAGTTGTCGCGGCGAGAGATCAGTGGTGACGGATTCCCCTATGGACTCAAGCTCATGTTGACAGCCTTGCCGCCGGCGCTGCATGGGAGTGATCCCGTCGCAGCCCTGGCTATCGAGCCTGTTTTGGAACGGATGCGGGAGCGCATTCGGGATCCGCAGTTCATCAAGGGGCTGGTGCGTCGCCTGTTGTTGGACAATCCACACCGGGTGCGTCTGGTCCTGAAACCTGACCCGCAGCTTGCCGAGACTCGCAAAGCCAAAGAGAGTGCCCGGCTCGCCGCCATCAAACAATGTCTCACCCCGGAACAGCTCCAGGAGGTGGTCACCGGGGCCGCAGATCTGCGGGCGCGCCAGGAGAGAGAGGACGATCCGGAGGTGTTGCCCAAGGTCGGTTTGGCCGATGTTCCGGCTGACATTCCCATCCCGAGGGGCAATGCCACCGAGGTGGCTGGCCTCAAGACGACGATCTATGACCGCCCCACCAACGGCCTGATTTATCAGCAGGTGGTTTTGGATCTGCCACAACTCAATGCTGACCTGGTGGATATCCTGCCTTTGTATGCCGCCTGTGTGAGCGAGGTGGGATCGGGGGGGCGTGACTATCTGGCCACCCAGGCCTGGCAGTCCCTGGTCACGGGTGGGGTCTCTGCCCGGGCTTCGGTCCATGGTGCCGTGGATGATGTCCGACAGTGCCGGGGCAACTTTGTCATCTCCGGCAAGGCCCTGTCTCGCAATCAGGAGGCGATGGGAACGTTGCTGCGGGAGACCCTGGAGAGACCCTGCTTCGACGAATTGACCCGTCTGCGGGAACTCATCGCCCAGATGCGTGCCAGTGCGGAGATGCGTGTCACCGACAATGGCCATGCCCTGGCCATCTCCGCTGCGGCCGGGGGTTTGAGTCCGTCGGCGGCGATGGCCGATCGCTGGGGTGGTCTCGGTGCCATCAAACGTCTGAAAGCCCTGGACGAGTCCCTCAAGCTCCGCGCCAATCTGGAGGGGTTTGCCGCCAATCTGAAGCGCTTGCAGGAGCGGCTGCTCCTGGCGCCGCGCCAATTGCTTCTTGTCGGGGAGGGGGAGCGGTGTGCTGCCGTCGCGCAAAGTCTGACACGCATCTGGTCCGGCTCTCCTGGAGGAGGGGGGAACGCTCCCGATTTTTCGGTTGGTTCTGCAATACGGCGGGTGCGTGAGGGGTGGAGCACCTCCACCCAGGTGCAGTTTTGTGCCAAGGCCTACCCTGCGCCTCCCTACGTGCATGACGATGCCCCGGCGCTTTTGGTGTTGGGTCAGTTTTTGCGCAATGGATTTTTACATAAAACCTTGCGTGAGCAGGGAGGCGCCTACGGTGGTGGTGCCGGCTACGATGCCGACTCGGGCACTTTCCGCTTCTACTCCTACCGGGATCCACGCCTGGCGGATACCTTCACCGATTTTGATCGTTCCATCGCCTGGCTCATGGAGACTCGCCACGAGTTCCGTGCCCTGGAGGAGGCCATTCTGGGGATCATTGGCAGCATTGACCGTCCGGGTTCCCCGGCGGGTGAGGCGAAGCGGGCTTTCCACGACCTCTACAATGGTCGAACCCCGGAGCGGCGGCGTTTGTTTCGCCGTCGGGTTCTGGAGGTCACCGTTGCGGATCTCCAGCGGGTCGCTGCCACCTGGTTGCGACCGGAGCTTGCCAATCTTGCCGTTGTCAGCAACGCCCGCACCCTGGAAGAGCAGGCCAAACAGCTTGATATGAGCGTTTTTTCGCTTTGATGGGCAGAATAGTCATTGACGGTCACCCTTCGACAGGGCCGAGCGGTGCAGAATGAATCCCCACTCATCGAGGGTCATGTTTTTCCTGGCTTTGGTTTTTGTCCTGCTGCCATCCACGCTCTGGGCGGATGGCAAGTTGCTGCATGCCGATTTGCGTCATCGCCCACCCGAAATGATTGTGGATGGACAGTACTTTGGTGGTCCCCTCAAGGAGATCCTCGAAGAGGCCGTGGCCAAAATCGGCTATCAGATTCAGTGGCGCTCGGCCCCCTTTCCGGAGAGCCTCGACGGCATGAAAAAGGGGACGGTGGATCTGGTTCCCCGCGCCATCCGCACACCGGATCGGGAGGCCTTTGTCCATTTTCTTGGCCCTATCGGGACACAGCGCAAGGATATTTTGTTCATGGTCCGCAAGGGACGGGAGGAGTCTCTGCGCACCTATGACGATTTGTATGGTCCAAAGGTAGGTGTCAAAAAGAGTACCGCCTATTTTCCACGCTTCGACGATGACAAAACCATCAACAAGATTCCCACCGATGGCAGCGACTATGCCTTGGCCCGGTCGCTCATCGAGGGAACGATCGATGTTGCGGTTGTTCTGGACCAGGGGGCATTGGAAAGCGCCTTGGCCGGACTCGGCTTCGATGGCTATGGCTACGCCGAGTTCCGTCAGGCCCAGACCATCGACAACTATTTCGGCATGTCGAAGATCTCTCCCCACGCGGGCATGGCCCCGGAGCTGAACCAAATACTCCAGGATATGGCTGCCCAGGGACGGGTGGAGGCCATTTATACCAGGCATAAAATCAAGCCGGAGTCCGTGGCACAAGGCTCGACACTTTTTTTGACGGCAGAGGAGAAGGCGTGGCTCGCAGCTCATCCAGGCCCCTACAAGGTGGGGTCGCGCAACGACTGGGCGCCGATCGATTATCGTGACGAGCATGGCAGGCATCAGGGGATTGCCACCGATTTTCTCAAGGCCCTGGGCAAGCGACTCGGGGTTGAATTTGAGTTGGCAGATACCCCCTGGAACCAGGCCTTGGAGCTTGTCAAAAAGGGGCAAGTGGATGTCGCCGCCGCCGCCGATGACGGAGTGTCGGAATCTCTGCTCGTCACCAATCCCTATCTTGTTGCCCCGGTGGTCATCGTGACCCGTGGCGACTCCCCTTTTTTGGGCAGTCTGGCGGATCTGGCCAAACGTCCGACAGCCATCGTCAACGGCGGTATGGCCCAGAAGCAGGTACAGAGGGGCTTTCCGGAAGTCTCCTTGCAGTCGGTTCAGGATGCTGCCGAGGGGTTGGTCGCGCTCTCCCGGGGGAATGTATACGCTTTTGTGGGCGACCTGATCACAGCTTCCTATCTCATTCAGACGAAGGGTTTGACCAACCTGAAGGTGGCAGCCCATACCCCTTTTGTGCATGAAGTTCGTCTTGGCGTTTCCAGGGATCGACCGGAATTGGCCTCCATCCTGAACAAAGCCCTGGCCACTCTCGATACCCGGGAACAGAACGCCATCCGCAACCCCTGGCTGGCCATCAGGATCGAGGTGGGAACGGATGTGCGCACCCTTTTGCAGTGGGCGCTGCCCCTGGGAGCGGGTCTGTCTCTGGTTATCGGAGGGATTGTTTTCTGGAATCGCCGTCTGGGACAGGAGGTCAACGAGCGCCGCCAGATGGAAAAACGCCTCAATCTGGCCATCGAAGGGGGCAGCCTGGGGTTTTGGGATGTCAACCTGGTCGATGGGTCCATGGTGGTCAACTCCCGTTGGGCGGAGATGATGGGCTACACCATGGAGGAGATTCATCCCGTGACCCGCCAGTTTTGGAAAAAGGGCCTCCATCCGGATGATCGTGAACGGGTTCTGGCGACAGGACGTGCCTACCTGGCAGGAGAGCTGGATGAGTACGCTCTCGACTATCGTGCCTTGGCCAAGGACGGCTCGACCCGCTGGCTGGTCAACCGTGGAGCGATCTTCGAGTGGCGGGACGATGGTACGCCAACACGGATGGTCGGCACGGTTCAGGACATCACCGAACGCAAGCTCATGGAGACCGCCCTCAGCGAGTCCGAGGAGCGCAGCCGTCTGATCCTGGACACCGTCACCGATGGCATTTGCGGCATGGATGGCGAGGGACGCGTCACCTTTGCCAACGCGGCGGCGGCATCGATGCTCGGTTTCAGCGAAGAGGGGTTGGAGGGCATTTTGCTGCACCCCTCCGTCCATCACTCCTATCCGGATGGTTCCCCCTATCCGCAAGAGGCGTCTCCCATGGTCCGGGCTTATCGGGAGGGGATCGTCTGCCAGGTCGAAGATGAGGTTCTCTGGCGAAAAGATGGCAGCAGTTTTCCGGTCGAGTACAATGTCGCTCCCATGCGCAAAAACGGCACCCTGGTGGGAACCGTGGTGGTCTTTCGGGATGTCACCCAACGCAGGCAGGCCGAGTCGGAGCGCGAAAAGACCGAAGCGGCCCTGCGTGATCAGTTTGCCTTCCAGCAGGTCCTGGTGGACACGATTCCCTACCCGATTTTTTATAAAGGTGCCGACTCGCGTTTCCTGGGTTTCAATCGCTCCTACGAAGAGACCTTTGCTGTCCAACGATCCGATCTGATTGGCAAACGGGTTCTCGACCTCGACTATCTGCCGGAGGCGGATCGCATTGCCTACCAGGCTGAAGATGAGGCCGTGATAGCGGCGGCCTCCTCTGTTCGACGTGAGATGCCTATCCCGTTTGCCGATGGCAAGGTTCACGATACCCTCTATTTCGTCTCCGGTTTTCGCCGTGTCGATGGTTCGCCGGGAGGATTGGTCGGCACTTTTATCGATGTCTCGGATCGCAAAAAAATCGAGGATCTCGAACGCTTCAACCGTCTGGCTCTGGGGCGTGAACAACGCATCATCGAACTGAAACGCGACATCAACAGACTTTCTGTGCAGATGGGACACGACAAAGCGTATGTGTCGCCGGAAGATTTGGTCGATGCGGAAACATGTGACATCGAAACAGTTGTCCAGTCCGATCAGATCAAAAACACGCAAATGGTCAAGGACGAATTCGTCGACCTTTTACGTGGCGAGCAGGTCCAGGAACTCATCCAAAAATTTTCCAGTGCCGTCGGTGTCTCCATGGCCATCATCGACCTGGAGGGAGTTGTGCTGGCGGCATCGCGCTGGCAGCGCGCCTGTACCGACTTTCATCGCATCAACAAGGAGTCCTGTGCCAACTGCATCGAGAGCGATACCAAACTGGCCCTGGAATTGAGTGAAGGCCAGGAGTTTACCCTGTATCGTTGCAAGAATGGCATGACCGACTGCGCCTCGCCTATCGTGATCCATGGACACCATGTGGCCAACGTTTTTATCGGTCAGTTTCATGTCACCCGGCCGGATCGGACTTTTTTCCGCCAGCAGGCTTCCGGGTTTGGTTTTGACGGCGATGCCTATATCGAGGCCATCGAGGAGGCGCCGGTCATGGATCCGGGCAAGCTGCCCTCCATCCTCGGCTTCTTGGCTCACTTTGCCCGCCTGATCGGCTCCTTTGCCGTCAAGCAGTTGGAGATGCGCCTGGCGGAACGGGCTGCCACGGCGCACGGTGCAGAGTTGCATCGTGGACGCATCGCCGCCATGAGCCTGGCCGAAGATGCCGACAAGGCACGCGCCGAGTTGGCAACCTACCAGGCCCATCTCGAATCGCTGGTCGCCGAACGCACCAGGGATCTGGAAAACATTGCCTCCGAACTGCGCGTGGCCAAGGATGTGGCCGAGGAGGCCACTCGCATGAAATCGGACTTCCTGGCCAACATGAGTCACGAAATTCGCACTCCCATGAATGCCATCATCGGCATGGCCCACCTGGCCCTGAAAACCGACATGACGCCCAAACAGCGCGATTATGTCGAAAAAGTCCAGCGTTCCGGACAACACCTCCTCGGCATCATCAATGACATTCTGGACTTTTCCAAAATCGAGGCGGGCAAACTCACGGTCGAGGAGGTCGATTTTGACCTGAACAAAATGCTCGACAATGTGGCCAGCCTCATCGGAGAAAAGACACATGACAAGGGGTTGGAGCTGATTTTTGATGTGGATAGCTGCCTCACTCCCCAGCTCAAGGGGGATCCTCTGCGTCTGGGACAGGTGTTGATCAACTACGCCAACAATGCCGTGAAATTTACCGAACAGGGCGAAATCATTATCCGCATTCGCAAAACAGAAGAGCGTGACCAAAAATTTTTGGTCCGTTTCGAGGTGCAGGATAGCGGGATTGGCCTAACGCCGGAACAACAGGCCAAACTGTTCCAATCCTTCCAGCAGGCGGATACGTCGACCACCCGCAAATATGGCGGAACCGGCCTGGGTCTGGCGATCTCACGGCGGCTGGCCCAGCTCATGGGCGGCGATGTAGGGGTGGAGAGTACAATCGGCAAAGGCAGTACGTTCTGGTTTACGGCGGCCTTGCAACCCGGATCGGTGACCCATAGACAGTTGTTACCGGAGCCGGACCTGCGCGAGCGGCGTGTCCTGGTCGTAGACGATAACGCCCAGGCACGGCAAATTCTTGGCGACATGTTGCGCAGCATGACTTTTTTGGTGAGCGAGGCAGTCTCCGGAAAGGAGTCGCTCGACCTGGTCGTACAAGCCGATGCAGCTCATCACCCCTTCGATGTCGTGTTGCTGGATTGGCACATGCCTGCCATGGATGGCGTGGAAACCGCACGTCGCCTGAGAGCCCTGCCTCACATACGCATGCCCCGCCTGGTGATGGTGACCGCCTACGGACGCGAAGAGATTCTGCACGATGCCCAGGATGCAGGTTTTGAATCCATCCTGGTCAAGCCGGTCAACCCGTCCGTTCTTTTCGATACCATGATTCGTTCCCTGGGAGGGGGTCTGGCCGGAGAGGAGAGGATCGTTCAGGGCGCCAGTACCCTTCCCAACCAACTGGAGGCGATACGCGGGACGCATGTCTTGCTGGTGGAAGACAACGACCTCAATCAAGAGGTGGCTATGGGACTGCTGTCCGAGGCGGGTCTTATACCCTGTCTGGCGGAAAATGGTGCCATTGCCGTGCGTATGGTTCAGGAACAGCGCTTCGACCTGGTCCTGATGGATATGCAAATGCCGGTCATGGATGGCTTGATGGCTACAAAGGCCATACGTGCCCTGCCTGGCTTTGCCAATTTGCCGATATTGGCCATGACCGCCAACGCCATGGCCGCCGATCGGGAAAAATGCCTGGAAGCAGGCATGAACGATCATGTGGTCAAGCCCATAGATCCGGAAGTTTTGTTTGCTGCCCTGTTGCGCTGGATTCCCGCCCGCCCAGGCACGAGGGGTGTTCCACCCGCATCCCCACCTCCGCCGACCCCGGTGTCGCCAACCCGGCCAGATATCGAGGTCCCTCGACTCGATGCAACACGATCCGACCCTTTGGCAGGCATACCTGGTCTGGATGTGTCGGCGGGACTCAAGCGTGTCCTGGGCAAACGCAGCACCTATGAAAACCTGCTGCGCAAGTATGTCGCAGGACAGGCAGGGAGCGTCGCTGCCATACGTTCTCTCCTGGTCATCCAGGAACGAGGCGATGCGGAACGCCTGGCCCATACCCTCAAGGGGGTGTCGGGCAACATGGGTGCGGTGCGCGTTCAGGAGTTGGCGGCTCGCGTGGAACATGCCATCAGAGAGGGCGGGGAGCTGGCCGTCGTGGATCCTCTCCTGACGGACCTTGCAGAGGTGTTGACACCTCTGCTGCGCGATTTGCGGATGGCTCTGGGAGAGGTGACGGAAAAGGTCGTATCCAAAGCAGATGCCACAGTCATTGACTGGTCGGCAGCCAGAAATGTCGTGACCCGACTGGAGTCTCTGTTGAGCGAAGATGATCCGGATGCTGCATCCCTGTTTGACCAGGAGCGTACCCTGCTCCTCTCCCTGTTTGGCGTCAGTGCAGAAGCCATCGAGGAATCGATGAAGAGTTATGACATGGAAGGGGCATTGGCTGCCCTGCGTCTGGCCTGCAAGAGTCGTCCGGAACTCTAAGGAGGATCCCTGTGCCCAATCCCCTCGGCGAAAAACACTCCATTCTGGTGGTGGATGACACACCCGACAATTTGACCCTGGTGAGCGGTGTACTCAGAGATACCTACAAGGTCAAAGTGGCCAATTCCGGGGAACGCGCCCTGCGTATTGCCTGTTCCGAGAGTCCGCCGGATTTGATCCTGTTGGATATCATGATGCCCGGCATGGATGGTTTTGAGGTGTTGCGTCGATTGCGGGCCGATACCATGACTCGCAACATTCCCGTGATCTTTTTGACGGCCAAAAGCGAAACGGAAGACGAAGAGCGTGGTCTGGCCTTGGGGGCTGTCGATTATATCGCCAAACCCATCAGTCCGCCCATTCTGTTGGCCCGGACACGCTCCCAGCTGGCCTTGAAAGACGCCCGTGATCAGCTGGAAGATCAAAATCATCTCCTGGAGGAGAAGGTGAGAGAGCGGACGCAGGATCTGCTCATCTCACAAAACAAGCTGCAAAAGCTGGTGGAGTTGGGTCTGGCCCTGTCGCAGGAACGGGATACGCATCGCTTGCTGGAAATGATCCTCATGGGAGGCAAGGAGCTGATGCACGCCGATGCCGCCACGCTCTATCTCTGCGATGGAGAGAGTGTCTCCTTTGCCATTCGTTCCCGCAAGGATGACCTGCCCATGTCCTCCATCCCTCTCCGCGATCCTGTCACCGGCCGGGAGAACCATCACTATGTTTCGGTCCATGTGGCCCTGACGGGAGAGAGCGTCTCCCTGAGCGACATCTACGACGACTGCAACCCGTTCGATGTCACCGGGGTGCGCAAGTTCGACGAGTCGACCGGCTATCACACCCGGTCGATGCTGACCGTTGCCCTCAAATCGCGCAGCGGCGAACCCGTGGGGGTGTTGCAGCTGATCAATGCCATGAATCCCGAAACGGGTGACCTCATTCCTTTCCAGCCCGGGATGGTCCAATTGGCCGAGGCGATGGCCTCCCAGGCAGGGGTGGCTCTGGATAACCACCATTTGATCGTGGCCATGGAGAAACTTTTCGATGCCATCATCAAGCTGGTCGCAAGCGCCATCGATGCCAAATCCCCCTACACCGGCGGCCATTGCGAGCGGGTACCCGAGCTGGGACGCCTTCTGGCCGAGGCAGCCTGCAATGCCACGTCAGGCCCTTTTGCCGGTTTTTCCATGACTGCGGACGAGTGGAAATCCTTCCAACTGGCAGGATGGATGCACGATTGCGGCAAGGTGACGACCCCGGAATTTGTCGTTGACAAGGCCACCAAGCTGGAGACCCTCTACAATCGCATCCATGAGATTCGCACCCGCTTCGAGGTGTTGCGCCGGGATTGTGACATTGCCGCCCTGCGCGCCAGCCAGGAGCCAGGCGCAGACCGGCAACGCATCGAAGCGGAGAGAGCGGCGACCATGGCAGAGCTGGAGAGCGATTTTGCCTTCGTTGCCCAGTGTAACGTGGGGGATGAGTTCATGTCTCCCGACAAGATCGCCCGTCTGGAACGCATCGCCCAACGTACCTGGCAACGCACCTTCGATGATCGCCTGGGGCTTTCTCATATGGAGCTGGACCGGATCAAGGATGTTCCCGCAGCGCCGTTGCCGGTCGTGGAGACCCTGCTGATGGACAGACCGAGCCATGTCATTTCGCGCCGGGAGGTGCCTTTGTCCTACAATCCCGATGCCTGGGGCATCCGCCTGCCGGTACCGGAGCACCTCTACCACAATGGCGAGCTGTATAACCTGCGCATCGCCCGTGGCACCCTCAATGACGAGGAGCGCTACAAAATCAACGAGCATGTCATCTATTCGATCATCATGCTGTCGCAGCTCCCTTTTCCCAAGGGCATGCGCAACATTGTCGAATATGCGGGTGCCCACCACGAAATGCAGAACGGCAAGGGGTATCCGCGTCGTCTGCAACACGAGCAGCAGTCGGTGCAGGCGCGCATCCTGGCCATTGCGGATATTTTCGAGGCCCTGACAGCATCGGATCGCCCTTACAAGAAGGCAAAAAATCTCTCCGAGGCGTTGAAAATCATGTCCTTCATGGTCAAGGATCAGCACATTGACGGCGAACTGTTTGACCTGTTCCTCAGCAGTGGCATCTACCAGACCTACGCGGAAAAATACTTGAAACCTGAGCAGATAGATCGTGTCGATCCGGATGCTTGTCGGGCGAAGCAGGAAGCCTCTTCGAAGCATTAAACCTTGCGAAACAAAAACATGCCATTCCAAAAGGTGGGATGGGAGTTGTGGGCGGTGTAGCGATTGGCAATGGCTTGATACTTGCCGGGGGACTCCTCCAGAAACCGTGCCGTACCCAACATGGGGCCTTCGGTGTTGATATCGTCCACCATGATGACACAACCATCGGCGAACCAGGGTTCGGCAATCTTCAACCCCGCGTATTGATGTTCGGCTTCGTGGTCGCCGTCGTAGAGATAAAAGCCGATGGACTCCTGATGCACCTGGCGAAAATAGTCGCGATAGTCCATGTCATGAAACGTGTGCCGGGGAGAGGCTGAACCCTGGAATCGTTCCAGGAACGGCTCGCGGGGACCGCCGAATTGCGAAAAATTGTCCACCCCGATACACCGCTTGTCCGGATTGCCAGCCATGCCGGTCAACAGACTGAAACCGTTCCACACCCCAATGTTGACATAACATTGCTCCTCGGGCAGAGAGGAGACCACCCGATTGATGATGCCACCAATGGCTGTGGTGGCCATGCGCGGCATTGCGCACAGCGGCTTCAGGCGTTGATGATAAAGCTCATCCGACTCGGGAAAGCGGGTCAACCGCCAATCGGCCAGCGTCACGATGGGGTCGGTCGAATTTCCCGTCAACAAAATCAACCCCGGATCCTCGGGCAATAAACCAGAAAAGTCGATTCCCGCCACAAAGTGTTCCAATGAGATCATGCCCTGCCCCCTGTCGATCAAAGATTCCCCGTCGCCCTTTGAAACCGAATCCATCTTGAGATGCGTCGTTTTTTTAGTCGCGTGTCCATCGTGATCCGGCAGTGGAATCATTTCACGACCTTGATGGGAAAGACGCTCGGTTTGCGACGTTTGTGGGTGCGTGTCAGGTCATCCAGGTAGGCCTGCCACAGGGACTCTTTCCCGGTTCCCACCTCCCAGAGGGTCTCCCAGGAGTAGACGCCGGTATCGTGGCCGTCGCTGAAGGCAATCTTGACGGCATAGCGGCCAACCGGGGTTATGGACGTGATGGTCACATCCTGTTTGCCATCGATGACTTTGCGTTGATCCGGGGTATGACCGCGACAATCGGCGCACGGGCAGACCACGCGCAGATATTCCATGGTCAACTCCATGTGTTCCCCGGTGTTCCAGGTGATGCGGAGCAGCCGATCCTTGCTGATCTGCCGAAGCTCTGTGGGAAGGTGACGGCTGCCGTAGGTCATGATGACAGGCTCCTGAGAAAGATAAAAGAATCAATGGGTCGGTGCCGTTGGATCAGGCGCGGCGTGGGTATCTTGCACCCTCTCCAGGGCGTGACGCCAACGTTGGTATTCCGTCTCGGCCAGCAGGGCATCCATGTCGCCCGGCTCGATGCGGGCCGGGGCCAGAGTGCGTTCGATGCGACGACTGATGTCGGCAGTATTGGGAACGGCATCTGTCGCGGCCAAGGCCCGTTCCAAACCGGCGAGAGCCAACATGGAGTCATCCAGACGACCCGTGCAACAAAGGACAAGATCGCAGCCGGCGCGCAGGGCCATCTCGGCGCGGTCATCCAGGGGGCCTGACAAGGCACCCATCTCCAGGGCGTCGGAGACTAGCAAACCCTCGTAACGCCATTGGTGACGCAAGATATCCCGCAGGAGTGGCGCCGACCAGGTGGCAGGGTGTTGCGGATCGATCCCGGTGGCCACCAGATGGGCGGTCATGAGGAGAGGCAAACGCGACAAAAGCTCCCGAAAAGGGCGCAGCTCCCAACAATCCAGAGTGTGGCGATCCTTTTCGATGCGGGGCAGGGATTTATGGGAGTCGGCGCGGGCGGCGCCATGGCCGGGGAAGTGCTTGCCCACGGCCACGCCTCCGGTGGAGGTGAAACCCTCCAGCCAGGCACCGGCCAGACGTATCACCTGCTGCGGATCCCAGCCGAAGGCGCGTTCGCCGATCACCGGATCGGCCTGCGACTCGCGTATGTCGAGGACCGGAGCGCAATTCACCCCGATGCCGAGGGTGGCCAACTCCCGACCATTCAACCAACCCGCCTGACGGGAAAGCTCTCTGGCCTGAACGGGATCATGGCGCTCCAATTCAGCAAACCGGCCAGGACTCGGACAGGCCGTCAGGGGACGGCGCAGACGTTGCACCCGCCCCCCTTCCTGGTCCAGCCAAAGGGTGGGCGAGGGGGTCACCGCGCCCCGAATGGCACGAATGAGTTCTTGAATCTGGAACACGTCAACAAGATTGCGCGCAAACAAAATGACACCGGATGGACGACTCGAACGCAGAAAATACGCCTCATCCGCGTTGAGTTCCGGGCCGGAAAGACTGGTGACAAGAGATTGTCCGGGGTAGAGGGTCATGGGAGTCATATCTGCATGGGTGGAAAACAGAGGGTGTCGCCGATGGAGTTGGACGACACAACATATCAAAGCACCGGGAACGAGTGCTCCTTGGTTCGCCGTTCCAGGGAACGCACCTCCACCCGATTGTCATGGAAGGCGGCCCCTCCTGCCGGCGCGACCCGATCACCGTGGGTGAGCGCATTCAGGGAGATGCCCTCGGGGAACTCCGATCCATGATAGTTTGATTCGCACAGGCAAAGGCCTGGACGCACATCGGTGGTCAATTTGGCTGTCATGGTCAGGCCGCCCAGGTCGTTGAACACCGAAACCGGCGAGCCATCCTTGATGCCACGCGATGCAGCGTCGCCGGGGTGAATCCACAGCGTGGGGTGGCCCCGGCGACGGTGTGCCCGTTCGGCAACCGTGAAGGTGGTATTGAGGACATCGTGTGCCGGAGGGGTCATGAAGTCGAGGGGATAGCGTTCGGCCTGCTGGAGCTGGTCGCGACGATTGACCGCCCAGTGATCCGGAAATGGCGGCATGCGGGCATCGCTCCAACCCGGACGAAAATGAAACCGCCCATCTGCCTGGGCAAAGCCCCGGCGAAAATGGGCTTCGTCGGGGTTGGGGGTAAAGTCGAGCCAGGTTTTTCCTCCCCACGCTTCCGGGGCGGGGATCCCCGAGGCTGTCAGGACTTCCTGAATGGTTTCGGTGACAGAGCGGGTGAAAGGCTCCTCCTTGCGTCCCAGGCGATTGGCCAGTTCGTTGACCAGCTCGTGATTGCAACGTGCCTCCTTGAAGGGAGAGAGCAGCGGTTTGGCGTATTGCAGGGTGTTTTGACCGTAGGATTTGTAAATATCCTCGTGTTCAAGAAAGGTCGTGGCAGGGAACACCACATCGGCCCAAAGGACCGTATCGGTCATGACCTGCTCGTGGACAACCGTGAAAAGATCCTCACGGGCGACGCCGGCACGTACCCGGCGCAGATCCGGGCAGGCAGCCACCGGGTTGGCATTGGCAACGATCAATGCTGCGACAGGCGGGGCCAGACTCTGATCGGTCAGGATGACGCCCAGACGGCTCATGTCCAGGAGGCGGGTTTGCGGTGTTCCCGTCCAGCCGGTCTGCCGGACGGGTTCATCCTGGATGCGCAAGGCATCGCCGGTGCTGAACAGGATGCCACCGCCTTTGCGTGCCCAGGCTCCGGTCACGGCGGGCAGGCAGGAGACGGCATGGACATTGACCGCACCATTGTTATGACGGGTCATGCCATAGCCCAGACGGATGAACGGTGCTTTGGCCCGCCCATAGCGCAGGGCAAAGGCACGAATCTCCTCCGGGGGCAGGCCGGTGATGGCCGAGGCCCACTCGGGGGTGCGTGATTGCAGATGCGTCCGCAGCTCCTGGTCAAAATCGGTGAACGTGGCCAGGTAGGCTGGATCGTCAAGACCCTCTTCCAGGAGGACATGGATCATGGCCGCAGCCAGGGCACCATCGGTGCCTGGACGCAGGGGAATATGGCGATCGGCCAGGCGGGCCGTGCGATTGCGATACGGATCGACCACCACCAGCGACGCCCCCCGATGGCGGGCCTCCTTGACGAAGGACATCAGGTTGATGTTGGTCGAGACGGCATTGATACCCCAGAGGATGATGAGATCGCTCTCCAGCATCTCCGCAGGATCCGGACCGATGCCTTTGCCGACCCCGGCCAGCCAGCCGGCCTGCCCGATGCCTGAGCAAATATTTTTTTCCAGGCGTGACCAGCCCAGCCGATGGGTCAGGCGATCCCAGGCCGATCTTTGCACAATGCCCATCGTGCCGCCATAGAAGTAGGGAAAGACACTCTCCGGCCCGTGCCGATCCATGGCTTTTTGCAGATTTTCCGCCACGACATCCAGGGCCTCGTCCCAGCTTGCTTGCCGAAACTGGCCTTGCCCCTTGGCACCCTTGCGGATTAGGGGGTGACCGATGCGCGGTCCCTCCTGGATCTCCCGATAGCGATTGACCTTGCCGCAGATCACGCCTCGGGTGAAGGGGTGATCGGGGTTGCCGCGAATCGATAGCAGACGCCCTTTGGCATCGACGCGAACGAGCAGGGCGCAGGCACTGGGACAATCGAGAGGACATGTGCTAGGGTGTTCGATGTCGGGCATGGACGACCTCTCTCTCTTTGAGTCGATGCTTTCCGGGTCCCCAGGATATGAAAAAATCGGACGTGATGGCAGTTTTTTCCGCATTTCAACTCGATAATCCCGAGCCACGCGGGGAGCTCTCCTTCCGCAACCCCTTTGAACTGCTGGTCGCCGTGGTTCTTTCGGCCCAGGCCACGGACAAGGTCGTCAACCAGGTGACGCCAACGCTCTTCGCTGTTGCGCCGGATCCCCGTGCCATGGTGGAGTTGGGCGAGGAGGGGATCAGTCGGCACATTCGTCGCATTGGACTCTATCATACCAAAGCCCGAAATATTGACCACTTGTGCCACGATTTATTGACAAAATTTGATGGCCAAGTGCCGGATCGGCGGGAGGCGCTGGAGTCACTGCCCGGAGTGGGACGGAAAACGGCCAATGTGGTTCTCAACATTATCTTCCGGCAACCAACGGTGGCCGTGGATACGCACGTCTTTCGCGTGGCCAATCGCACGGGTCTGGCGTCAGGAAAGACCCCGGCCCAGGTGGAAAAAATTTTGCTGGTGACGATTCCTCCGCAGTTTTTGCTCCATGCCCATCACTGGTTGATCCTGCATGGTCGCCATGTCTGCCAGGCGCGTCGTCCGCGCTGCGCGGCGTGTCTGATCCGCAGATGGTGCGCGATAGGGAAAAATCTGCCAGAGACACCGTCTCCTTGAGAAAAGGGGACTGGACAAGACAATCGTTTTCGATACGGTTCAGACGATGGATGGTCGATTTTTTTGTTGACATGACTCCCCTGGATTTTGTAGCGTGGGAGATGGGCGAAGCCCGCGAGGTTCACCGTAAGGGAGCCGAACCCGGAGTGAGGAGTCATCTTCACTCCGGTTGTTGTTTTATCGTCCCTCTGGTTGACTCGAAGCAGCCGTATTTTATTCCCAGTCTGTCGGTCTCTTCGCCAGGTAGCAGGCAGTCCATCAGCTTCCCTGCCTTTCTAAGGCTCTCATAGGGTCTGTTTGTTGGGTCGTAGCCGCCTATGCACATCGGCCAAAGGTAGAGGTCGGCTATTTGCATCATAGGAGAGCTCTTTTTTTTGATGCGAAATTCGCGAAGAATATCCTTAAAATCCTCACGAATTAATGGTTTGTATTTTTCCGAAGAGGATTGATTAAACGGAAGTCCTGATTCCAGGATTGAGTCGTAATAACCTTTCAATATTTTATCGTCATGTTTATTGCACTCTTCAGGAAGAACTCTAAGCTTCAGTTTTTTCTTTTCCGCGTATTTCGCGGCTCTTTCAACAGATATTGAAAAAGCAGTTTTACACATTTGCCATCTTTGTCCGGCATAGAGGGCCTCGTAACGGTCGTTATACCCAGGGCGGTCAATAACGCAGGCTATGCCAATGACAGGCATGTTGGTCAATAATTCAGTAAGAGAAACAAAGAAATCATCTTGTTCGTTCTTTTTCAACTTGCCAATCCAGGCGAACTTATTACATTTTCCTCGAATCTCCGCAGAATGAAGAGGGTGTTGTATTTCCCATTTCTTGCAAAATTCCTGGTATTGCTTCCTGGCGAGAGGTTCATCGACATCCTCAATAAGGATACCACCAAGGGCAAACCAGTCATGACCATGCCGTGGCAAAGAGTTTAATCTTTCAGGATTCCTTGAACCCGATTCGTCCATGTAAAAATTGAGAATGCTTCTCGAACAGGATACTTCCAACCACCCCGTGCCATAACACTCCGGGCAAGGTGAATGGTCCGGCTCGGCGCCGCAGCACTCGGATTTGGCGCAACGCCTCCCGGTTCCCCAACAGGCGGGACAGGGTTTTTTTCCAATGGCAGAATGTGGTTCCATGGGGTGTCTCAACCGGGTGGGTTAAAGGGGGAGGAAAGGGGGAATGGTAAAATTGTCCCGGAAGGTCATGTCCCCTGCAAGCCGGGCGTGTCCAACCCCATAAAATCGTAGCAGGTCCGGCACAGAGGAAATTCGGCATGCCGCATCTCGGCCAGCGCGACACGATATTGGTGCATTTTGGGGGAGTGCCAGATCTCTTGCAAGGAGTCGGTGGCGAGGTTGCCAAGGGTCATGAAATTGTCATAGTCGGCGCAACACGCCGTAACGGTGCCATCCCAGTTGATGGAGAGTTTGTCAAACACCTCGGGGCACAACTTGTGTTTCTTGACCACCGACTCCTGGGTCTGGAGACGCAGCAGGGTCTGTTTGTCGGCGGGGGAACACTTCATCTTGCTGGCGTCCAGATGCCCCAGGATGGTGCGTCCCACGCTCACCAGATCGGCATAAGGCTCCACCATCTGACGAAAAGCAGCAATCTGTTCACGGGTTTCGTAGGTGACGGTGGTGGAGATTTGTATGAAGGGAGCGGGGCGGTCGCCACGTCGGGCGTGTAACTTCTTGATGCGTTCGATCAGCTCTGCGAAAAAATCGGTATTGCGCATCTCGCGATAACTTTGCGCATCGATGCCCTGGAAAGAAAACTTGATGCAATCCAGCGGAATGGCCAACAGGGCATCCATCAACGCATCGTCGAGATTGTTGCCGTTGGTGTTCATGTGGGTCAGGATTCCGGCGGCGTGGCTCGCCTGGAGATAATCGACCAGGCGCGGGTGCAAGGTAGGCTCTCCCCAGCGAATGAAGCGCAAAGGGGTTTGCCGCTCCCGGACCCCGTCCAGCAGGCGATAAAAAATTGTATCGCTCATAAACCCCTTGCTGCGCCGCTGCAAATGCATTCCCGTCGGACACATCAGACAGCGAAAATCACAGGTATTGGTCAATTCAAGGTCGATAAAATATGGAAATTCTGGAAGATTTTTTAGTTTATCCGCCAGATTGCCACTGTTGGCAACACGATAGACCGGATCAAAGGGGTTGGCGCGTTTCATCATGGGGGTGATCTCTCGTTTTCCTGTGGCCAGACATCCATGCCTTGTATTTTCAACCGATGACCCCGTAAAGTTAGTCCGGTGTCATCGCGATGGTCAATGTTTCACCATGGACGTGATCGTCGGAGAGCAAAAAAGGTTTTTTAAACCAGGAGCCAGCCCCCTGGACCCCATTTTCGTTAGGCCCTTTTCAGAGTCCAGGATCGTGTGTCATGGCACAGAGTCACGCCGCTCCCCAGATGACCCGCCTCGCGGATTATCGTCCATCCCCCTTTTTGATCGATCGAGTCCATTTGACCGTGCATCTGGACCTGGATCCGGTACTGGTGCAGTCGCGCCTGGAGATGCGTCGCAATCCGGCTGTCGAAGGCGATGCGGAGCTGCGTCTGAACGGTCGCGAGCTGGAGATGGTCGCACTGCGCCTGGATGGCCACGCGCTGACACCTGAAAACCGGACCCTGGATGCCGAATCCCTGACTCTGCGCCAGGTGCCGGACCATTTTGTCCTGGAAGTGGAAAACCGCATCCAGCCTGCCCGGAACACCTCCCTGGAGGGGCTGTACATCTCCAATGGCCGGTTTTGTACCCAGTGCGAGGCAGAAGGGTTTCGCAAGATCACCTGGTATCTGGACAGGCCCGATGTGCTGGCGCGCTTTACCGTCACCCTCATCGCGCCTCTGCGGGGGTATCCGCTCTTGCTGGCCAATGGCAACTGCGTTGCCCGGGGTTTCCTGGAGGGTGAACGCCATTTTGCCACCTGGGAGGATCCCTTCCCGAAACCGGCCTATCTGTTTGCCCTGGTGGCGGGTGATCTGGCATGTCTGGAGGGAGAGTTTGTCACCCGCTCGGGGCGGCGTGTCGCTCTCCACTTTTACACCGAAGCGGACAATGCCGATCGGTGTGACCACGCCCTGGCCGCCCTTAAAGCAGCCATGACATGGGACGAAATTCGTTTCGGACGCGAGTATGACCTCGATGTCTACATGATCGTGGCGGTGAACGATTTCAACATGGGGGCGATGGAAAACAAAGGGCTGAACATATTCAACTCCCAATATGTCCTGGCCAAGCCGACCACAGCCACCGATGAGGATTACCAGGGCATCCTGTCCGTTATCGCTCACGAATATTTTCACAACTGGACCGGCAACCGCATCACCTGCCGGGATTGGTTCCAGTTGAGTCTGAAAGAGGGGTTGACCGTTTTTCGTGACCAGGAGTTTTCCTCGGACACCCTCTCCCGGGGTGTGCAAAGGATCAAGGATGTTCGCATGTTGCGCTCCATCCAGTTTGCCGAGGACAGCGGTCCGACCGCCCATCCGGTGCAACCTGACTCCTACATTGAAATCAATAACTTTTACACGACGACCATCTACAACAAGGGGGCCGAGGTCGTCAGAATGCTGCATACCCTTCTGGGGGAGGTGGCGTTTCGCCGGGGAATGGACCTCTACTTTGAGCGCCACGATGGCCAGGCGGTGACGGTGGAGGATTTTGTCCGGGCCATGGAGGAGGCCTCCGGGCAGGAGTTGCAGCAGTTCAGGCTCTGGTATCGCCAGGCCGGAACCCCGACTCTGCGCGCCGAACTGGATTGTCACCCTGTCGGCGAGGGGTGTACCCTCACCTTGACCCAGACGTGTGCCCCAACCCCCGGCCAGCCCGAAAAGGCTCCCTTGCATATTCCTGTCCGTGTTGCCCTGTTCGGGGAGGAGGGTCATCCTCTGCCCCTGATCCAGCCGGGAGACAATCCGGCCGCAGCCCCGCGTGAACAGGTTCTGGAGCTGCGGACGGCTCGGCAGACGTTTCGGTTTTTGGGTGACATGGGAACCACACGCCCTGTCGTGTCGATCCTGCGGGGGTTCTCCTCGCCTGTTCGCCTGGAGATGGCGCGCAGCGATGACGAGTTGGCCTTTTTGTGGGGCAGGGATGGCGACCCTTTCAATCGCTGGGATGCCGGTCAGGAGCTGCTGGAACGCTGGCTCTTTCGCTGGATCGATCGGCAACAGCGGGCGCAACCTTTGGTCGGCGATGCGGCGTTGCGTGCGGCTTTTCTGGCCACCCTGCACGATGCGGATCTGGACCCCGCCATGCGGGCACTCGCCCTGACCCTGCCAGGCGAAAAATATCTGTTGGACCGCATGCCCCAGGCCAATCCGGATGTAGTCCATGCGGTGCGCGATTTTTTGCGGCGGGATCTGGCCCTGGCCCTGGAAAATGACCTGTTGCGTACCTATCGACACCTCGCTGATGAACAGACCAACCCGGAGCAGTCAACGACCTACGACCCGATTGCCGCCGGACGCCGGGCGCTGAAAAATTGTGTCCTGGCCACCCTGGCTGCGGCAGATCGTCCGGATGGGTACCAGCTTTGTGAACGGCAATATCGGACCAGCACCAACATGACCGACACCATGGCCGCCTTGACCACGCTGGTGCATGCCGGCGCACCCCAGGGAGAGTCCGCCTTGAACGATTTTCTTCGACGGTGGCGGGACGATTTTCTGGTGACCAACAAATGGTTGATACTGCAAGCCACGGCGCCGCTGGCCGATACCTTTGATCGGGTCTCGGCCTTGACCCGACATCCGGTTTTCAATCCTGACAATCCCAATCGGATACGCGCCCTGATCGGCGGTTTCTCCGCTGGAAATCCCTATTGTTTTCATCATTCTTCCGGTCAGGGGTACCAGTTCCTTGGCGAGTGGATCCTGCGACTTGACCGATCCAATCCCCAGGTCGCGTCGCGTCTGCTGATACCCTTCAGCCGCTGGCGCAGCTTCGAGCCTGGGCGTTCTGCACGTATGCAGGAGGTGTTGCAACACATGGCCAGGCAATCCCCCCTCTCCCGCGATGTCGGAGAGATGGTCGGCAAGATTCTCGCCTGATGTGGCATCCTTGTTGCTGCGTTCCCGTTGACACATTCTCAGGGCAATCGCATTGGAGATTTTCGAGGACCATGAATAGTGATTCGGGGAGCTGTGATCACAAAAAAACGACGTATTTCAAAATAGACGCGGTTCAAGGTCCGATTTTTCAAGCATGCCAATTTCAAATGCGATTGCCCTGGTCACATTCTTGTTGCAGCACGACCAGTCGGCATGGGAAAATAAATATCGGAGGCGTACCCCGTCCCTGCGTTGACCCTGAAATGGAACGTCCAGACCCAGCATGACCACATCCACCCAGACCTCTTTGGATTCACCCAGCGAGCCGGCCCGTTTGAACGAACGGATCCGCTTCATCACCGATTTGACCCTGCGTACCGATGGCGGCATCACCGTCGTCGGTTACACCAAGGATGTCAGCCTGAGCGGGGCCTTCCTCTTCACGGAACTCCCCGTGACAGGAGTCTCCCAGGGCGAGAGCGGCGTTGCCGCTGTCACGGTTCAGGAGGGGGAACACGAATACAATATGGTCTTCCCCTGCATCGTGGCGCGCATCACGCCCCAGGGCGTGGGGTTGCACTTCGACGAACCCGGTGGCGAAGAGGATGTCAGACCGGCCATCATCACGGAGGAAGGGTGCAACGAGCCTGTCGAGGAAGAGGGGCAGATGGTGTGACAGGCGGCTCTCCAGCCCACCCCTGTGCCAGAAAATCCACGCAGGCGCGCACCCGTGTCGACAGGTGGCGGTTGGGTGGGTAAACAGCGAAAATACCCCCTCCCAGGCAAGGATAGTCAGCCAGAATGACCTGCAGGGAACCGTTGCTCACCTCGTCACCCCGAAGAATGAACGACGGGGTCAGCATGATGCCGTGGCCCGCCAGAGCTGCCTGACGCAGCACCTCCCCGTTGTTGGAACTCAACCGTCCGGCTACCTTGATCCGGATCTCGTGTCCTGCCTGGTCAGTGAAGCTCCATACCCCCACACTTTCTGAAGCCGACAGCGTATAAAGCAGACAGGTATGGTGGACCAGATCGCCTGGATGTTCGAGTTTTCCATGTTTGTCCAGATAGTCCGGCGCGGCCATGGCCATGAGATGAAAAGATCCCAACCGCCGGAAACGCAGCGATGAGTCAACCAGATTGCCGATGCGAATGGCCAGGTCAAACCCCTCTGCCACCAGATTGACATAAGGATCGCTCAACTCCAGGTTGACCTCGATGCCCGGGTGCCGGGTCATGAAATCGAGCAGGAGGGGGGCGACGTGCCGATGACCAAATGCCACCGGGGCCGAGATGCGCAAGCGACCCGTTATAGAGTGTCCCTTGCCTACGGAGCGGTCTGCCTCTTTGACCTCCGAAAGAATCTGCCGACAATGGGCCAGGTAGCGCTCCCCCTCCCAGGTCAGATGCCATTGTCGGGTGGTGCGTTGCAGCAGGGGAACACCCAGATGGTTCTCCAGGGCGGCCAATCCCTTGCTGACCCTGCCAACGCTGCTGCCCAGGATACGCGCCGCTGCCGAAAACCCACCGTGGTCGATCACCGCTACAAAAATTTGCATGCCCAGCAACTGGTTCATGGCGCACCATTATTTCCAAAATTGCAATAATGTTTTTATTATTATGCCATTTACGAAAATATGGAAAGGATTTATGCTCTCCTCTCAGTTGTTCGTTCAACGCAAATTCTGGAAGGAGATATCATGTCCGGTCCCAAAATGGTCAAGTTGCCCGCTGGCGAACATTGGCTTTGCCTGTGTGGCACAAGCAAAAATGGTCACCTGTGTGACGGGTCGCACAAAAATGGTACCAACAAAACCCCCAAAAAGGTTACCCTGAAGCAGGCCGGTGAAGTGGCGGTTTGCCAGTGTGGCCACACCGGCAACTCCCCCCATTGCGATGGGTCTCATAAAAAATTACCTTCTTGAGTTGACATGATTGAGGTGGTGACACATGAAAAAGATCATTCTTTCCCTGGCCATCGTTGCGGCTCTTTCTGGAACGATGGCACCTTTGGGTGCGGAAGAGAGCAATCCCGCCATCGTTCATCGCCAGGCCATTCTCGACACCGTCGGTGGTCACATGAAGGCGATCAAGTCCATCCTGGTCCTGGGGTTTGACGCCCCGCAGGACGTGGCTTTCCATGCTCAGGGTATCGTGGACGGATTCAGTCACATGGGTAACTCATTTCCACCGGGTTCAGACAAAGGGGAGACCAAAGCCAAACCGGAAATCTGGACCCAGGGCGATAAATTCAAACAACACAACGGCAATGCCCTCAAAGCCGCCAATGATCTGGTCGGTGCCAGCAAAGGCAGTGACAAACAGGCCATCCTGGCTGCCTTTAAAAAAATGGGTGAAGCCTGCAAGGCGTGTCACGACGATTTCAAAGGCAAATAACCGCGTCTTCTGCTGTTTCTCCCAGTCATTTCCATTGTCAGCTCAAGATGGATGCGAGACAGCCGGTGCAGCAGGCGCTTGATCTGGAAATGGAACGGGCCCCTCTTCCCCGGAGGAGGGGCTTGTCAGGACAGGATGGATTGCCGATATGCCTCTTCCCTCTCAGTCGCGCAGCATTCCCACCTGGGATCTGCCAACCCGGTTGTGCCACTGGTTGCTGGTACTCCTGGTCCTGGATGCCTGGATTTCTCACAAGTTTGGTGACTTGCGCCTGCGCTGGCACATGTGGAACGGTTATGCCATCCTCACCTTGCTTCTTTTTCGTGTGGGGTGGGGGTTCGTCGGTTCTTCCACGGCGCGTTTCACCGATTTTCTGACCGGATGGACCACCCTTTTTCACTACATACAAGCCATGCGACATGGCAGTACGCCCCACTATCTGGGCCACAACCCGGCTGGGGGCTGGTCGGTGGTGGCTCTGCTCGCTCTCCTGATGATGCAGGGGGGCAGCGGTCTCTTTGCCAGCGACGACCTCATGGCTTCCGGTCCGTTGAATTTTCTCCTGGATTCGGGAACAGCGGGAAAGATCAGTACCCTGCACAGCGTGGGGGTTTGGCTGTTGTCGGGCATGATCGCCCTGCATCTGGGTGGGGTGTTTTTTCATTTATTCATTGAAAAGGACAACCTCATTGTGCCTATGTTCACTGGCGTCAAGGCGGCGGAAAAGGTCCCCGCCAACGCCTCGGCGCAGTTGCAATCTCCCTGGCTGGCTTTGCCGGTGTTGGGTGGAAGCATCCTGCTCGTATGGGTAGGCATTCAGGCGTGGACGTGGTGATCCCGCGTTAAAAACCCCCGTTCCAATTCCAGATCAAGTGTCTGCTCTGTCGACCGCCTCACTCACTCCTTGGAATTGTTCCGCTGTTTCGTGAATAAATTTCAGGGCCAGCCCGTTGTTGCAATAACGCTGTCCTGTTGGGTGTGGGCCATCGTCAAACAGATGGCCCTGATGGCCACCACAGTGGGCGCAGTGATACTCGGTGCGCGGGTAGAGCAGGTGAAAGTCTGTTTTGGTCTCCACCCGATCAGGAATGGCCTCGTAAAAGCTGGGCCAGCCGCTCCCGCTGTCATATTTGCTTGCCGAAGTAAAGAGTGCCGTATGGCAACCGGCGCAGACAAAGGTTCCGGTTCGCTGCTCCTTGTTCAAAGGGCTGGAAAAAGGGGGTTCCGTTCCTTCGCGACGCAGGACTGTATATTGTTCCGGGGTCAGGGATTGTTGCCACTCGGCGTCGGTTTTGTTCATTGGGTTGTTCTCCTTTCAGGATGGGTCATGAAAAAACCGATCGATGGCCAGAAGACCCCGCAATAATCCAGCATGGTTTCGCTGACCAGAGAGGTGTTCATCCACCAGGATCCGTACCCGTTCCATGGCAAAAAAGCCAAGGCCAGCCAGCGGCTCCGAGGTGGGCAGGCGTTGCAATGAGTCCTGGATGGCAGGGTCGAGACCGTGCCATTCCGAGGCAAGTGACCTGATGTGACCACCTTCGAGCGTAGGTCTACCCCGCAGAGGCGAACCCGACAGACGATCGACCATGCGTCGTCCCCAAAACAGGGCTGCAGCGTACCGCGGCGGAAGATCGGCGCGCAGATTGTTGTCGGCATTGGGGATGCGCAGCATTTTTGGCTGCAAGTAGCGAATCGCTTCCTGCAAGACCTGCCCATTATACTTATAGGCAACCGGCATGGCGAGACAAAGATCGAACAGGTCGTTTTCCAGGGCCGGAAGGCGACAATCAACATGGTTGTACAACGAAAAAGCCCTCTGCAAGGCATCGTGGCGAGCAAAATCGTGCAGCTGCATAAACTCCCAAAGATCGTGCCCCTCCGCCCCGAAACGGAGTCCCATGGTCAGGCGCTCCTCAATGCTGTTGCGCAGGAAGAGGCGCAGGTGGCGTTGTTGGTCGGGACGGACAAGGATCCAGGGATCTGCGCCGCACAGCCGATCACGAAAAAAATTCATATACTGCCCGGCCATATCCTTCTCGATGGCCTGGAGCCGAAAGAGTGAACTCTCCGTACCCAGAAAGCGCCAGGGAACCTTGGGAAGACCACTCCCACAGAAGAGGGTATCGAGAGCCGTCCCCAACACCACCACCTGGGCAAAAGGCAGAATATCCTGCCCGGGGTTGGCATTTGAAGCCGCAATGCCCTGGTCGATACCACCCGGCATGGAGAGACCCTCATGCTCGGCATCGATCAGGTGCCGGATTGGCAACGACACCCTGTGATGCGGCAGCGAAGCCATTTGGGTGAGGGCCGCTGCCGCCTTGAAGTCGTCGGTATGTTGCGGACCATGCGTCAGGCAGACAATCTTGCCGATGGTCGCCGCCAGAATCGCCCGTGATTGCAAGCCACCACTCAACATCAATCCATATTGGCGCTCGTCTGATTGATACAGGGCTACTGATTGCCGTAATTGCTGGGCCAGATCCATGGCCATCCGTTCCAGGCTTGCCGTCGCCTTGGTAAAAACCGGATGCCAATAACGTCGCAGGGTACCTTCACCCAGGGTCAACACGGAGGCGGATTGCAGAAAACGGGTGTCTTTTTCGTAGCTTTTTTCGCCAAACAGGCGCCCGAAGCAGAGGTACTCGAAAAAACTCTCCGGTGTTATGCCAGGGTTGGCAATTTTTGCAAATAAATCTTTGAACGAGCTGCTGCCAAGCAGGCGTTTACCCTCGATCCGATAATAAAAGGCACGGGAGGCAAAACGATCCGTCAGAATGTGTAGCTCCGGAATACGGGGATCATAAAGAAAGAGCAGGAACGATCCGTTCAAACCACGCGCAAACTCAATCGGATCATGCGTCTCCAGCAGATGGTGGATCACTGGAGTATCCTGAATGCGTCCCTGAATGGCCGGGTGGCCACACAGCACGGCGATCCGTCGACCCAGGTGATGCAGGCGCGGCATGGGGTGCATGTTTTGAGCAGTCAGGCATAAACGGGCATCGGCATAGATAACATCTTTCTCTGTGGAGGCGGGAATTCCTCCCTCTGGATCGAAGGTCACTGTCAGAAGGGATTGATTCATGTCTTTCTTGAACCGCGTCTATCTCGGAGCATGCAGTTTTTTATGGCTGAGAAAAACAAGTCACTGTTAGAAGAGATTTGTTCATGTTTTGTAACTATTCGGCACCCGGCAACGAACCGGGGTCCAGGAAGAAACGATCTGCCACGCTTGAAAAAATCGATTTTAATCACCCTCGGTAGGGGTGTTTGGCAGTTTCCCACAGGGTACACAGGCCCAATAGCAATAAATTGCGGTTGCACCTGGCCTGTGTACCCTGTGGGAAACTGCCAAACACCCTAACGGTTGACTCTTCAACATACAAGGGGGAAGGGCTGTGCCCTTCCTCCTGGTGGGGCTTTGCCCCAAACCCCATTAGGACTCTGTCCTGGACCTGTCCGGTCGCCAGCCCCCTGGACCCCGATGCCAAAAGCGACCATGGTCCCGGGTGTGCCAATTTCAAACGCGATTGCCCTGCCGGGTCCGCCAAGAAGGCTTTGCTTCTCTCCGCATGAACGTCTAGGATGGGGAACTTTCTACGGGGCACCATGTCGAACCGACTGTCGACAGCGAAAGGGTTAGGTGACGCGGGTGAGTGAAGCGGACCAGATTCTTGTCGAAAAGGTCAAAAAGGGTGATAACAAGGCCTTTGAGTTGCTCATGCGCAAGTATCAGGGTCGTATCGCTTCGGTCATCTCCCGGACCGTTTCCGATCCGTCGCGTGTGCAGGATTTGACGCAGGAGTCCTTCCTCAAGGCCTACCGTGCCCTGCCATCCTTTCGTGGGGATTCGGCCTTCTATACGTGGCTCTTCCGGATCGCTGTCAATACGGCCAAGAATTATCTGATGCTTGCCGGGCGGGGTGTGCCAGTCAGCGATCTCGAACTGGACGATGCCGACAGAATGGCCCCGCAGTTGCGGGATAACAATACCCCGGAGACTCAAATTTTGCGGGAAGAGTTCATGGAAACCCTGGAAAACGCCATCCGAAAATTGCCCGATGCCATGCGTCAGGCCGTCGAGATGCGCGATATCCAGGACAAATCCTACGAAGAGATCGCCACGGCTCTGGGGTGTCCCGTTGGCACGGTTCGCTCGAGGATTTTTCGAGGGCGGCAAGAGATCATGGACACCATGAAGCACTACATTTCTGCTGGAACAAGGCCACTCGGTTCATCCAATAAACTATCTGCCAGGGAAGATGGATCCTGACACCGGCCACGCAAGTGAACGGCCCGCTCTGTTACTATCCAATACCATCTTTGAAGACCGATAAAATCAGGCAAGGCCGGATCAAACCAAGGGGGTTACGCATGAGTTGCAATCACGAGATGATATCGGCATACCTGGACGGAGAGCTGGATGCGGGTCTCCTGGATTCAGTCACCTCTCACCTGCTGAATTGCCCGGCGTGTTGTCGTCAGTTCAGTGATCTGGCCCTGGCACGCGACGCAATCCAAAAGAATTGTCTGATTCCCGATCCGGAAGGGGTCATCTCCTCGGTCATGGCGGCCATTGATCAAAATAAAAGTCACCATCCTCCCCCAGGCAAGAATCGCCCCGGTGCCATGCCTGTTTGGACCATAAAAAACAATATCTTGCATAAATGATTGGGCAGTCGGTACTCTCTGCTCCTTTTGTGTCCGCCACATCACTTTCAGGGGGTCCGTGATCGAACGGGGGGCGAAGCCGACCTCGGTCCGACACAGCTGCCAGAGATGTGATGCCGCACCCTGGAGAAGGGTCTCGGGAGTGTGATACCCTCTCTCCCCTGGTCTGTCGTCACGGAGATGGTCGCGTTGGGCGTACAGGATCCCGTGACACCCCCCTGGATTGAGGACTTTCATGAAGAATAAATCCTATCCGCATCTTTTGCCGGTGTTGTTGGTGGTTTTGTCCCTTTTTATTCCCGGCAGTGGCAGTTCGGCTCCGCCCGTCAATTCACCGGATCTGGTCCCTCTGATCAAAAGCCTGAAGCCGGTTGTCGTCAACATCAGTACAGCACAAAACGGCAATAAACACACGGACGAAGGAGGGGAAGAGGATGAAGTCGATCCCTCCCGTCCCAATCCCAAGGGTACCCCCCCCGGCATGAGGGATTTTTCCTTCAAGGGGACCCCGTTCGAGGAGTTTTTCAAACGCTTCTTCGATCGGATGCCTGATCAGGGTTTCAAGTCGCGCAGTCTTGGCTCCGGAGTCATTATCAACTCCTCGGGGTTTATTCTGACCAACAATCATGTGGTCGAAAACGCCTCGGAGATTCTGGTGCGTCTTTCAACCGACGAAGAGTTCACCGCCGAGGTGGTCGGCAAAGATGCTAAAACCGATCTGGCGCTGATCCGTATCAAGGCTCCGCACCCCCTGCCCGAAGCCTCTTTGGGCGACTCCGAAAAGTCCGAGGTCGGCTCTTGGGTTCTGGCCATTGGCAACCCGTTTGGCCTGGAAGCCACGGTGACGGTCGGCATCATTTCGGCCAAAGGGCGTGTTATCGGCACGGGGCCGTATGATGATTTCATCCAGACCGATGCCGCCATCAATCCCGGCAACTCGGGTGGACCGTTGTTTAATCTGGATGGGCAGGTGATCGGCATTAATACCGCCATTTTTTCCCGCTCCGGGGGGAATATGGGTATTGGTTTTGCCATTCCCGTCAATCTGGCCAAACAGATTGTCGATCAGCTCAAATCGAGCGGGCGTGTCACTCGCGGCTGGCTTGGAGTGCGAATTCAAACCATCACCCAGGATCTGGCCGATGCCCTGGGTCTGGATAAACGGCATGGTGCCCTGGTGGCCAGTGTCGATCCGGGAGGTCCCGCCGACAAAGCCGGCCTGAAAGCCAGAGATGTCATCGTCTCCTTCGATAATCATCCTGTCGATCGCATGCACGAGCTGCCGGCCATTGTCGCAGCCACTCCGGTGGGAAAAAAGGTGGAGGTGGATATCATTCGCGATGGCGCACATAAGAAACTCAGCGTCGCCATCTCCGAAATGAAAGATGAGGCTGTCGTTTCCGAGGCCACACCGCACACTGACAAAGGCCCTCTTGGTCTGACCGTTTCGGCCATCACTCCCAAGATTCGCCAGGATCTGGAGCTTGCCGAAGAGATGGAAGGCATCGCTGTGACTGCTGTCAAGCCCGGCAGCAATGCCTTCACGGTTGGTGTGCGTCCCGGTGATGTCATCAGTGAAATCAATCGCAACAAGGTGCGCAATCTGGATGATTTCCATCGTCTGACCAAGGGCCTGAAAAAAGGGGATATGCTTCTCATCCTGGTCATGCGCGATGGCGATCCGCGTTTCCTGGCCATGAAGGTTGATTGAGGGTCTTGATCCACGAAGGTGGGGCATCAACAACGGAAGGGGGGTATCAAGCCTCCCCTTCCGTTTTCGGGTCAGGGCGGGTTTTTGTTCGAATGGGCTGTTGGGGTGCCTCACCTTTGCATGAGGACGCGCCATGAAATTCATCAATCCGCGCATCGATTTTGCGTTCAAG
>JADGCJ010000179.1 GCA_015229045.1 Magnetococcales bacterium | reverse complement strand
AGCTCCAGGGATCGAACAGCGCCCCCATGACATTGCTGCGATAGCGATTGGTGAACCCCTGCTCCCGAATCCAGGCGAAATGGGCATCCTGCGGCGAAAGCTGAATGCGCACTTCCCCCACCTGATCCCGACGGGCCTGCTCCCAGATGGCGGCCAACAGCTCGTCGCGCCGCGAACCCGACACCGGGGCAATCAACTCCAGCACCTCCAGTCGGGGAACGCCGTCCCGCATGTCGGTGCGGGCCAGCAGGGCGTAGGCGGCGATCCCTCCCCCCGCATCCGGCAGCGCCACCAGTCGATAGCGATAGTATTCCCGATAGTAGTGGTAACGGAAGGTATCGGCCCAAAACGAGGCGCGACGCTCCGGAAAACCCCCAAAAGCGGCGGTGTTCTTGCTGAAACAGGCCAGCAGCGCCTCCCCCGGCAACTCCTCCGGACGCTCCCAGCAAACAGGGGCTGCCATGGAAGGCTGCGGGTTCGGACACTCTTTTTTGTAGGAGAGGGTGGGCAACAGCTCGTGATAACCGAGCTTCTGCTTGTACCAGCGGTAGGCGGCGCTACGCTCGTCGCCGCGATAGACGAAGACGGCCTCGGCCTCGTCGCGGAAAGCCCGGCGCAGATGGGCATCCAGAGCCGAGCCGATGCCCTGGGAGCGGTACTCCGGCTCGACGTGGGCGGCGGAGATCCACACCAGATCGAGGCTGCGCCCCCCGCCCAGGGCGAAACGACGCGGCTCCACCGGCAGAACGCCGATCAGCTTGTCACCGTCATGGGCCATGACGGCCTGCATGCGGTTGCCATCCCAGGTTTCCGGGCTGCGGGCCGTGGAGTCGGAACGGCGAATCAACTGCAGAATCGCCTCCCGATCCCCCTGCCCCGCCCGACGGTATTGAATCATGCGCCCCGACCCAGCCATTCCTTCAGGGCATCGACGAAGACCTGCATCACCGGCACCGGCCCGATGCTGATGCGGGCGGAATGGTCGTAGGGAGGCTCGAAAGCGCCGCGAATGTAGATCTTGCGGGCCCGCATGAAGGCCACCAGCTCCTCGGACTGCTGTTTGGACTGCAGGAAGAAGAGCAGCCCGTTGGTCAGATTGCCGCCGTGCCAGCGAATGCCCAGTTGGGTGAGCTGCTCCTGAACGTAGCGACTGCCCTCCCGCACCTCGCGCACATGTTCCTGCAACAGTTCGGGGTGGGCCAGACAATACTCGGCCACCGCCTGGGTCATGCCGTTGGTCTCCACCAGGGAGCGGGTTTTGGAGAGGTAGCTGATGTTCTCCTCGTTGGAGACCATGTAGCCCAGGCGGATGCCCGCCAGACCATGGGCCTTGGAGAAGGTCTGGGTGACGATCAGATGGTCGTATTCGGCGATCAGCGGCACCATGGTGGGCACATCGCCGAAGAAGTGGTAGGCCTCGTCGATGACCAGAACGGCGCCGCAAGCGCGACACCTCTCGGCGATCTCCCGCACCTGCTCCACGGTGAACATGGCCTCGATGGGCAGGTTCGGATTGGGAATCATCACCGCTGCGGTCTTGTCGTCGATCTGCCGCCAGAGGGAGTCGAAATCGGGCTTCATCTCCGGGGTGTAGCCGAATTTGCGATACTCCAACTGATAGAGCTGGGAGTAGATGTTGTACATGGGATAGGTGGGGTCGAGCACCACCACGTTTTCACCGGGGTTGGTCAAGGTCTCGTAGAGGATCTTGATGCCTTCGGTGATGCCGTTGAGAATGTAGAGCTGGGAACGCGGCACCCCCACGAAACGGCCGATGGCCTCGTAGAGGGAGCTGATGTCCGGGGTGACGTTGAGCAGATAGCGGGGCAGCTTGCCGATCAGGTCGGCCAGCACCGCGTCGGAAAAGTTGGAAACCCGCTCGTTGCGGTCCAGGCGGTGCCCGTTGACGAGATCCCGGCCAGCGGAGGTCTGGTAGCGGGCGACCTTGAGGATGTGGGGCTTGAAGCGATTTCTCATGAGATTCAACCGTGCCGGGCAGGAATTGCGTAAACCTGGAACCATAACCGATTTGATTCGGCCATGACAAGATGAACCGTGCAGCCTTCGCCGATATGGATTCCTTCCGGGAAAGGAGGTATGCTGAAAGTATCAAAGGGGGAATCCGAACCGAGAAGAGGGGACCATGAGCGGCGTTGCCTTCGATACCCTGAAGTACGTCAAGCGGCTGCGGGAGGCCGGAGTACCCGAACCCCAGGCGGAGATCCAGGCGGAACTGCTGGCGGAAGCCATGGCGGAACGCTTCGCCACCAAGGAGGACCTGGCCAGGACGGAGGCCGAACTCAAGCGGGACATCAAGGAAATCGATTCCAAAATAGAGGCCGTCAGGACCGAACTCGATTCCAAAATAGAGGTCACCAAGGCCGAGCTGAAACGCGATCTGGACGTCAAACTGGCCGAAACCAAGGCGGAACTGATCAAGTGGATGGTGGGGTTGACCCTGGCCCAAATGGGACTGATGACCGGGATTCTTTTCGCCATCCTGCGCCTGCCGGTTCGCTGATTCCACCTTATGAAATAGAGAGGCACGGTTTGGCCTGTTTCGGGTGCCGGTACCCAACTTTGAACGCCGGGCTTTTCGCGCCAATGCATCGACATCATCAACGACAAGAGATACTTCACCGCGCATAACGGTGAACGGTTGCAAGCAACCAATCGTCACCCGTCATGGCCGCTCGATCACTCCGGGGTCTCCACTGCGTCGAATGGCTACCAAGGCAACTCTCCCGTTGACTTTTCGGTCAAAGAACCGCAAGGTGCGGGGTTTCGACATTGATGGAGATACCCGATTCCGGCCCGCCGGGAAGCATCGGGATCCTGTGAGGAGTTCGCCATGAGCGAAACGATCAAAGAGAGAAAACGGCAGGCCGTCACGGCCAAATATCAGGAGGATCCCGACTTCCCTCGGGAGATCCTCATCGACATCACTTCCCACTGTGATCACAGTTGCGCCTTCTGCGCCAATTCCAAGCTGCCCAAGCGGCGCGCCATGGACCCCGAGCTGGTGGTTCGGGTGTTGCACGAAGCCTACGAAAACGGCACTCGCGACGTGGGTCTCTACGCCACCGGCGAGCCCTTTCTGGTCAAGCGGCTGCCCGAATACGTCGCCCTGGCCAAAAGCATCGGCTACGAATACATCTATCTGACCACCAACGGCGCCACCGCCCGTCCCGAACGGGCCAAGGCGGTGATCGACGCCGGGTTGAACAGCATCAAGTTCTCCATGCACGGCGGCACCCGCGAGACCTACAAGGCGGTCCACGGCAAGGACGACTTCGACAAGGTCATGGCCAACCTGAAGTGGGTCTCCGAGTACCGGCAAAGCGCGGGTCTGAATTTTCGCATCTACGTCACCATGGTGATCAACGATCGCAACCGCCACGAAGTGGAGTTGCTGCGTTCCCTGGTCACCCCTTACATCGACGAGTGGGATCCCCATCTGCTGACCAACGCCTGCGGCACCATGCCGGAAAACAACGACCTCGGCCACATCGAGCCGGAAAACATCCGGGGGCGCACCAAGAGCAACGTCTGCTTCCAGCCCTTCAAGAGCTTCACCGTCACCCCCGAAGGCTTTCTTTCGGCCTGTGTGCTGGATTACCAGGCCCATCTGCTGGTGGCCGACCTCAACAAGCTCTCCCTCAAGGAGGCCTGGAACTGCCCCGAATACCGGCGGTTCCGCCGCTTGCACATGTCCGGCAACGTCAAGGATATCATCTGCCAGAACTGCATCTACAACACCAACGTACCCGTTTCCCCTCTGGTACCCGAACTGACCGCCCTGGTGACCCGAACCGGTGGCGAAGAGCCGGACGCCTGAGTTCTTGAGGAGATCATCGCCGTGGATCAGAAGCTGAAAGCGGATATCGAAGCATCCTATCGCTTCCTGAAAGAGTACGAGGAGAATCTCAACCGCAACAGCTACGGCGATTGGGAAGCCCGTTTCCATTCCGAAACCGAACGGCTGGTGGACAAGCTCACCGGGCAGTTGCGCGTCGAGAGTTTCGAGAATTTTCGCGGCAATCCCGTCTTCGTGGCGGATCGGCCCAACGCCCGCTTCCGCTCTTTCCACAGCACCGATCCCCTCTACCGCTTTCTGCTGCGGGAGGTGCTTTACCGCATTCACGGCGACCGGCGCGGCCATGTGCAGGAGATGCTCGACGTCTTCAACACCGTTGCGGAAATGGGATTTCTCGACCTGTTGAAAAAATATCCCAGCCCGCAGGTCGGCAACCCGCTGAACTGGAACCATCAGGGCTACTCCCTGACCAATCGTTACGTGCGCCACATCTTCAACCTGGGCATGTTCAAAAAGTATCTGGAAAAACAACTGCCGACGGACTATGTGCATCTCGATCTGGGTTCGGCCTACGGACCCTTTTCCGGTGTGCTGAAGATGGACAACCCCAACGGCCATCATGTGCTGGTGGATCTGCCGGGGCAGCTTCTCATGGCCCACTACTATCTGGCCAGCCTCTTCCCCAACGCGCGCATCGCCGATTTCGCCACCGTCGGCAAGGCAGGCCGTATCGACGCCGCCTTCATCAAACAGTACGATTTCGTCCTGCTGCCCACCACCCTCTACGACCGCTTGGTCGGCGGCATCGACCTGGTCAGCAACTTCGCCAGCCTTTCGGAGATGGGCCGGGAGTGGTTCGAACAGTACATCCGATCGGAGCCTTTCAAAAAGGCCCCCTTCCTCTTCACCATGAACCGCTACGACGCCTATCCCACCTATTCCAACGACATCACCATCCTGGACTACCCCCTTCAGGATTATCAGAAAATATTCATGCGCACCTGTCCCTTCGTGAAGCAGTATTATGCGGGCTTCCTCTACTTCTTCAAAAAGACGGTGCGGTATCCTTCGGAGTTTTTCCTCTTCATCGGCAAGAGGAAATAGCCAACAAAACCGGTTTCAGGAGGGCATGGCATGCGTGTCGATGCACGGTTATCCACCGTCGATCTGGAGCATTTGACCTCCTCCCAACTGGGCGCACAGGGTATTTACCAACGTTATCTGGAGCTGTTGCAGCAGGATATCGCCACCTTTTTCGCCACCGATGAATCGCTGATCAGCGTTCCCTGTCCGGGCTGCGGCGGATCCGAGCGGCAGGAGGCATACCTCAAAATGGGGCTGCGGCTGTGCCGCTGTGATGCCTGTCAATCGCTGTACGTCAATCCCCGCCCTTCGCCTGCCGCCCTGGATCGCTTTTACGAGTTGTCCCCCGCTTGTCGTCATTGGCGCAAGGAGAGTTTCAACCTTCCGGCGGAGAACAAACGCCATCTGCGTCAACCCCGGGTGGGCTGGGTGGCGGAGTTGCTGGACACGCTGGAGTTCACCCCGCGGGTTTTGTTGGATTACGAGAGCAAGTCGCCCTATCTGCTCTCCTGTTTCGCCAGGGAGTTGGGTTTGGAGCGGCTTTACACCTTGCGGCCCCGGCTGTTCGAGTGGCAGCACCTGTTGCCGGAAGGGGTGGCGGTGGCCCAGGAGAGCAATCTGCCGACTCAAATCGATGTGATCACGGCCTTCGACACCCTGGAGCGGCTGAGTGACTGCGATGCCTTGTTCCGGTTCGCCACCCGGCGACTGCGTCCCGACGGGTTTCTCTTTCTGACCACCTCGACCTGCAGTGGTTTCGAGTATCAGGTGTTGGGGGAGCAGGCCTTCAATCTCAATCCGATCAATCGCATGAACCTCTTCTCCATCGAGGCCCTGACCCAGCGGGTCAACGCAGCGGGCTTCGAAATCATCGAGTTCTCCACGCCGGGCCGACTGGATGTCGAAGTGGTGCGCAACGCCGCACTGAAAGATCCCCAGGCGGTGGATCCCTTCCTGAGCTATCTGTTCCGGGCCAAAGGCGAAGCGGCTTGGGACGGTTTGCAGATCTTTCTGCAGACCAATCTGCTGAGTTCGTATGTGCGCATTGCGGCGAGGAAGAGGTAAGATTTTCTTTTCAATATTTAATCTTTTAAATATCAAAAAAAGGAAATGTTCTGTCCTTTGACGTTTTCTTTATCCTTTAAGCAGTCATAAAACAATAAAAAATTGGGTAAGACGATCTGAAAGAAAAGTCAAAAGACAGAACATTTCCTTTTTTTGATACTTAAAAGATAACATATTGAAAGTCAAAAG
>JADGCJ010000178.1 GCA_015229045.1 Magnetococcales bacterium | reverse complement strand
AAAATAAACGCGGTTCAAGGTCCGATTTTTCAAGCATGCCAATTTCAAATGCGATGGCCCTGTGACAGTCGGGGTTGAGTTTTACGCGGCCTCACACTTGACCAGGTTACAAAGCTCAATGTGGTAGAAAATGGCGGAAAGCAAAAGGAGATCAACCGGAGGTTCATCCGGGGCAATGTCTTTTCCTCGCAAGTTACGAGAAATGCGCAGGGCACGGCAGAAATGCCACTCGTACTCTTCAGTTCCTTCGCCATCCTGATGATGCGTTGGAGGCATCTCAAATCCGAGTTCCTGAATTTTCCTTGCCTGGTCGGGGGATAATTTTTTCAGAGTACCCTCGAGAATAAAGGCAGCCATGATGTTCAAACCACACTGAAAGGCCAAAATTTCATTGCCAAAAAAAGCGCGAAGCGACCATGTCTCTACAGGTGATTCAATCGAAAAACCAAGTACCTTTTCGTGGAGGAGGGCACCTGCCACGCATGCTGCCAGTTTGTGGCGATCCATCTTTTTTGGTTTACCGCTTGCTCCATCCACATGCTCTTTCTGCATATGGTCCCTCGTATATTTTCGCATAGCAATAAAGCTTTTAAAAACTCGTTCCTTGGCTCCATCGGCAAGGACCAAGGTACCGCCATCGCGAGTTTTAACATCCTCGATAATGTCCTCAATTTCTGGAAGAAAACTTGTTTCCCAGAATTCATCATACCAATCCGGCAACTTCTTGTTCATAAATCACCACTCCCCAAACCAGAAATCCCAAGTATTGACATTATGGATGAACACACGCCAATACGGCGACTAAAATAAAAAAAGAGCCTAAAAAACAACACAGGGCACCGCATGAGATACGATGCCCCCTCGGGTTAACGATTTATAATTAGCTGGAAAAATATCAGGAACCAACCTGTTTTTGATGCCGAATGGCCACGCGAACGGGTTTGACCTTGAACATGTCGATCTCGTCATTGGCGACGCACAAACAATACCTGCGAAACTCTTCCTCAGTCACTTTCTTGTCCCAGGCGGCGGAAGAACCAACCTTGCGTCGCGCTGGATTTGAATGACGCCCGTTTGTTCCCGCGTTTTCAGTTTTTTCCTTACAATCCTTCTCCACTGCCGCCTCCTCGTGTCAAGTTTTATGTGTCACACAACTATTGAATCCCACCCTATGCACAGAGTCGGGCAAAAGTGCAACATTTTTTTTAAAAAAAACACATAAAACCTACCCGTATCGTCATCCTGCATCACAAAACGTGACTGAATTGCAACACTTTTCTCGGTTAGTGTGCGTCGTTGGCTGCATAAGAAAAAATTGCTGCTTCGCCACTCCAACTTGTGTAAGTATAACTGAAATTGATGAGTAAGAAAAAATTTAATATTGTTCTGGATGGTCATTTGCCTGCCCGGGTTCGGAGATTGGTGGAAGAGTGGATGGAGCGGCATCAAGAAGAGCTGCCCCTTCACGCCACATCTTGACCTGGGGCGTGGATCCCTTATGATGGGGAATTTCCGCAGCGACGGGAAAAGGGTGATCAGGAGTTTCCCGGGGTGTCGAAGCAGACGGCGGGTAATGCCACGGCATGGTCGCCGGAACCGAAAATCAAGATGTGAAAACAGTGTGGAAAGAGGTGTTCCGCCATGAAAAGGACTTTTCAACCGAGTGTCATTCGTCGCAACCGGACCCACGGGTTTCGTGCCCGGATGGCCACACGCGGAGGTCGCGGGGTGCTCAACCGGCGGCGTGCCCGGGGTCGCTACCGCATTGCCATCTGATGTGTCGTCCGCAGATCCTCTCCCTGGAAAGGGGGTAAAAATCCAGGGGTTTCCAAAAGGTGCGCGCCTGCTGGAGAGTCGGGACTTCACCGCCGTGATGCGACGGGGACGCCGCAAGGGCAATGCCCTCTTTCTCCTGTACGTCTGGTTGTGTCCGGAGGGCGCCACACGTCTGGGTCTCACCGTCAGCCGGAAAGTTGGCAACGCCGTGGTGCGCAACCGCATCAAACGGACGGCGCGGGAGTATTTCCGGCGGCAGCGGGCGTGGTTGCGGCAGGGTTGTGCGTGTGTACTTGTGGCTCGACCGGAGGCGGGTGTGGCGGATCGTATCGCGCTGGCCGACGGACTTGATGCCCTGTTCACCCCGTGGCTGGCGCAAAACGGCGGGGGCAGGAAGTGACGGATAGGCCATGAAGTGGTTCCTGTTGACTCTCATTCGCGGCTACCAGTTGTTTCTTTCTCCTCTCTTGCCGCCTCGGTGTCGTTTCTTTCCCAGTTGCTCCGACTATGCCCGCGAAGCCGTGGGCAAACATGGCTCGCTGCGGGGGCTTTCGCTCGCCGTGCGGCGACTCTTGAAGTGCCATCCCTTTCATCCCGGGGGATTTGACCCGGTGCCCTGACCTGTTATCGCTAGGATGCCCTAATTATGGATCGGCGTACGCTTCTGGCCATTGTCCTCTCCTTTTTTCTGCTGTTGGTGTATCAGTGGATTTTAAATACCTACTTTCCGCCACCCGAGCTGACCGAAACCGCAACGGGAGTGGCAGCGACCGAGCCAGCCTCGCCGCCGCCCGCCGCAAACCCCGTGGTGAACAGTGGCAGCAGCGCTCCGACGCTCAATCTGGCCGAAAAGGCCTTCGACAAGCCGGTCGCCTCGCCCAAGGTGGCACAGACCTCCCGGGTCCAGAATGCGCCGGTCATCGAATTCAAGAATCGAAAATTTCAGGGTGGCATCTCGTCGGTTGGGGGAGAGCTGATCGATTGGCGCTTCCTCGATTACAAGGATCGCCTGGGACCGGAAGGAAAACCGGAACGGTTCCTGAAACGGGAGCCCAACGAGCTGTTTTTGAATGCCAGCGGCTTCATCGCCGCCGCGAGTACAGACGTCCCGCGCAATGATACCCAGTGGGAACGGGTCGAGGTTCCAGTCGGCAGGGGCAACATGATTCACCTGCGCTGGGACAATGGCCACGGACTCCTTTTTGAAAAAATATATACCTGGCAAGACGCTTCCTATGTGATGGACGTGGTGGACCGGGTGACCAACAGCTCCGGGGTGGCGGTCAGCCTGTTCCACTATGCCCAGTTCGTTCGTCGCCACACTCCTCCGGTCGAAGGGTCCATGGCGGCCCCGACTGACTTCCAGGGGCCGATGGGGTTTCTCCATGGCAGCCGGGTTCAGTTCGATTATGAAGAGCTGTCCAAGGGGGATCGTTTTGAGGAGAGCGTCGGTGGTTGGGCCGGTTTCTCCGACAAATATTTCCTGGCGTCCATGACCGATGCCGAGGGACGCGAACGCCGAAAGTTTTATTTCGATTTTGATGCCCCCAATCATCGCGTCGGCATGGTCACTCCGTCGCAGGCGATTGGTGGCAACGAAAGCCGGTCGTTTCAGACCCGGTTGTTCATCGGGCCCAAGGCCATTCAGGTTTTGACCGCGCAAAACATGCATCTGGAGCGTTCCATCGACTATGGCTGGTTCCATTTTCTGGCCGAGCCGCTGGTGCAGCTTTTGTTATTGTTCAACCAGTTTGTCCACAATTTTGGTGTCGCGATCATTCTTTTGACCGTCGTCATCAAATTGCTGTTTTTCCCCTTGGCGAACAAGAGTTACCGCTCCATGAGCGCCATGAAAAAATTGCAGCCGAAGGTGGATGGATTGCGCAAGCTGTACGGGGATGACAAGCAGCGTCTCAACCAGGAGATGATGAAGCTTTATCAGGACAACAAGGTCAATCCTCTCGGCGGGTGTTTGCCCATCGTCGTGCAGATTCCGGTTTTCTTCGCCTTATACAAGGTGTTGTTCCTGTCGGTGGAGATGCGTCATGCCCCGTTCATGCTCTGGATCCAGGATCTCTCCGACAAGGATCCCTACTATGTCATGCCCATTTTGATGGGTATCTCCATGGTGGTGCAGTCGCGCTTGAATCCGGCTCCGGCTGATCCGATCCAGGCCAAGATCATGATGTTTTTGCCAATTATTTTTACGGTCATGTTTCTGACCTTCCCTTCGGGTCTGGTCCTTTACTGGTTGGTCAACAATGTCCTTTCCATTCTTCAACAGGGATACATCATGAAGCAGACTGCCTGATTGAAAGACTGGGTGGGGGGTTGTCGAAAACGGGGTCCAGGGAGCCAGCCCCCTGGACCCCGATTCGTTGCCGAGTGCTGAATAGTTACCAAACGTTTTAAAAAAAATATATATATGGAATGGCGCGATCACTATGATGTCATTGTCGTAGGCGGGGGCCACGCCGGTTGCGAAGCCGCCCACGCTGCGGCACGAACCGGGGCGCGCACCCTGCTCCTGACCCAGAATCTGGAAACCATCGGTCACATGTCCTGCAATCCGGCCATAGGCGGCTTGGGAAAGGGGCATCTGGTGCGGGAGATCGATGGACTCGGCGGCGTGATGGGAAGGGTGGCCGATCAGGCGGGGATCCAGTTTCGCCTGCTCAATCGACGCAAGGGACCGGCTGTACGCGGTCCACGCGCCCAGATGGACAAGGTGCTTTATCGTCGCGACATGCGCCGCATCCTGGAGAGCGCCCCGTCGTTATCCCTGCGCCAGGCCGAGGTGGTCGATCTGCTGTGGCACGGTCGGCACATACAGGGCGTCGTCACCGACTGGGGGGAGCGCTATCAGGCCAAGGCCGTCGTATTGACCACCGGGACTTTTTTGCAGGGGCTGGTCCACATGGGGGAGCGGACTTTTCCCGCCGGACGTCTGGGAGACCGAGCCAGCATTCCCCTGGCCGATACGCTGCGTCAGATGGGGTTGGCCATGGGTCGCCTGAAGACCGGGACTCCTCCGCGCCTGGACGGGCGTACCATCCGCTGGGAGGGTCTGATGGAGCAGCCCGGCGATGATCCTCCCCTCCCCTTTTCGTTCATGACCCCGGCCATTACCCAAACCCAGATTCCCTGTCACATCACGCACACCACCTCCGAGACCCATGCGGTCATTCGGGCCAATTTGCAACGTGCCCCGCTCTTCACGGGGCAGATTACGGGCATCGGTCCGCGCTACTGTCCTTCCATCGAAGACAAGGTGGTTCGTTTTGCTGCCCGGGAGAGCCACCAGATTTTTCTTGAGCCGGAGGGTTTGGCCTGCGCTGAAATTTATCCCAACGGCATGTCGACGAGTCTTCCCGTCGAGGTGCAGTGGGCGTTTTTGCGCACGATTCCCGGTTTGGAAGCGGTGGATATTTTACGTCCGGGGTATGCCATCGAGTATGACATGGTGGATCCGCGTCAGCTGGATGGGGGGTTGCAGCTCAAGGAGTGGGAGGGGCTTTATCTGGCTGGGCAGATCAACGGCACCACCGGCTATGAAGAGGCTGCCGGCCAGGGGTTGGTGGCCGGTCTCAATGCGGCGCGTTTTGCCCGGGGTCTGGAGGGGGTTCGCTTTGATCGGGCGGCCTCCTATCTGGGGGTGATGATTGATGATTTGATCACCCGAGGTGTGGATGAGCCTTACCGCATGTTTACGTCACGAGCCGAGTTTCGCATTTTGCTGCGCGCCGATAATGCCGATATGCGCTTGACGCCTTTGGGTCGGGAGTGGGGTTTGGTGGATGATGCCAGATGGGAGCATTTTCTGGCCAAGCGCAGCGCCCTGGAGACGGTACGCACGCGACTCATGGAGAGCCGGATCTGTTTGCGGGAGGGGGAAGAGCGGATGTCGGGTTGGGGGGCGTTGCGCAGGCAGGGTGCGGAGATCGAGACGATTCTGGCTTTGGCCGGGATTGGTGCGGTGTCGGCGGAGGTGGCGACGGCGTTGGAGGTGGAGGCGCACTACCAGGGCTATTTGGACAAGCAGGATGTTGAAGTGGAGCGGTTTCGGCAGGCGGAGGCGATGCGTTTGCCGACGGATGTGCCTTGGGGAGAGATTCCCGGGTTGTCGACGGAGATTCGGCAAAAGTTGGCGCGGGTCAGGCCGGAGACGGTTGGGCAGGCGTATCGGGTGCCGGGGGTGACGCCAGGGGCGATATCGGCGTTGTTGGTTTGGTTGAGGGGAAAAAAAGGTGACTGAGGGGCGAAAAATGGGGTCCAGGGGGCTGGCTCCCTGGCGGGTCAAGGGCAGAGCCCTTGCGGGGTTCGGGGCGGAGCCCCGATGAAGTCTCTCATGCCGAGGAACCCCGTGATTGATTCGGAAACAATTCGGATTGCAGGGCGTCTGTTGAGTGAAGCCGCAGGGGAGTCGCGTGTGATCTTGTTTGGTTCTTATGCTCGTGGGGATGCAGGGGAGGGGTCAGATTTGGATTTTCTTGTTATCAAAC
>JADGCJ010000177.1 GCA_015229045.1 Magnetococcales bacterium | reverse complement strand
GGACCTGCCAGGACTCTGTCCTGGACCTGCCAGGGAGCCAGCCCCCTGGACCCCGTCCTTGTTTAGTTTTTCGCCAGATATTTCAGCGGATTGTACGGCTTGATGCTCTTGCGCAGCTCAAAATGCAGTCTGGGTGTGGTGGCACGTCCGGATTGTCCGGAGTTGGCGATCACCTGGCCGGCTTGCACCCTCTGGCCACGATTGACCAGAATTTTGCTGTTGTGGGCGTAGGCGGTCATGTAGCCGCCGCCGTGGCGGACAATGATCATGTTGCCATAGCCGGGCAGGCTGTTGTCGGCGTAGGCGATAATGCCTCCCGCAGCGGCCTTGACCGGCGTCCCCACCGGAACGGAGATATCGATACCGTTGTTTTGCATCCCTCTCCGGCGTCCAAAGTGGCTGACCACCTCTCCGCCGTCGACAGGCCAGAGCCAGCCCTTGGGCGAATTGACCCTGCTGGTGGCGCCTTCGCTGTTCAGGCGTTGGATCAGGTGTCGTTTGCTGCGACCGCGCGGGGGAGGAGGCTCCTCGTCCTGTTCCTCGTCGCCGTCATGGGCTGACGCGGCAGCGGCCGTGGCAGCGGCCATCTGGACGGGCGCCGGGCTTTTTGCTCCCTCCGCCGGACCGGCACCATCCGGTATCACTCCCGGGGCGGTGCGCGCTGCTTTTCGGCTGTCAGATCTGGCTGTCCTGTCTGGTGTCCTGGTCTCGGCGGCGGCTCTGCTTCTGGCCTCGGCGGCGGCTCTGCTTTTGGCTTCGGCTTCGGCGGTGGCTTTGGCTTCGGCTTCGATGGCAGCCCTGGCTTTGGCCTCGGCAGCGGCTTTGGCCTCGGCAGCGGCTTTGGCTTTGGCTTTGGCTCTGATTCTGGTTTCGGTGGTGGCTTCGGCGGTAGTTCCGGTTTTGGTATCGGCGGTGGTTTTGCCGTCCGTCATGCCCTTGGCCTGGGTGGGCTCCTTGACGTTGTCAACCGTCCTGGATTTCTCCCGGACATCGACCGTAGCTCTCTCTTTGCCGCGGACAGCGGTCTTGGCAGCATCAGAGGCCTCCTCCTTGTCGTTCCTGACGGCCTCCTTGTTGGTGCCGACAACTTTGGCTTGAGGCTGATTATCGGCATCGCTCGCTTCGGGTGCCGACTTCTCCTTCGACCTGGTTGCTGTTGCACCCTTGGCCTTTTCCCTGGACGCGGCGACAGAGATGATGGCGGCCGTACTTGTTGCGCCAGCCAGGGCCGCTGCCGCAACGGCCTGGCTGCCGTTTGGAATCGGCGGGCTTGCCAAAGGTGGTGTCACTCCCTCCGCAGGAGCGGTTCCAGCCGGTGTCGTGCTGGCTGGCGGGAGGGTGCGCGGCCGTGACGTTGCCGTTGCAGCCGGAGGGGGGGTCGTCGCCAACGCTTTGGCATCAGGTTTGGGTGGTATCGCTGCCCGGGTTGTTGTGACCACAGGGGCTGCACCGGCCTTGTTACCGGGGGGCGGGGCCTGGTCGATGACGGGCGGTGTGGGGGGAACCAGATCGGATTTTTCGACGACGGCTGGCCTGTTTTCCAGAGGTGGTACGGAGATTACCCCTTCGGGAGCGGAACCCTCTCTCTCCGTCGTGGTAGTGGGTCGGGCGGAGGGGTCATCTGCAGCGGCTGCTTTTTCAGTGGCCGATGCTTTCCATTTTTTGCGCCGCGGCGATGTCGTCTCTTCCTGGCCGGGCGGCGGTGTCACGACCAGTTTTTGGCCGAGGAGCAGGTGATCGGGGTCATCGATCTTGTTCCAGGCTGCAAGCTTCTCCACGTCTACGCCGTGAACCACGGCGATGGCCCACAGAGTGTCCCCGGCCTGGACGCTGTAGGTCCCTGAACTGGAACGATCGATGCGCTGTGTGGCTGTTGCCGGCACGGCCCATGCCAGCGGTGGTCCACTGCCAATGCGGATGGGAGCAGCCTCCCGCCCCGGTCGGTCGCGCAGGGGATCGGCAGAGGTGCAGCCGCTCAGGAGCAGCAAGGCTGTCAAAAAACCAACACCAGGATGTAGAAAGCTCTTGTTCATAGACTCGACTTTGATCCCGGAAGGATCGATCCCTGTCAATGGTGCAGATTGTCCGGTTGGATACCGACCAACAAATATTAAACCGAATCCATCTCGAGATGCGTCGTTTCTTCAGCCTTGATCACTGTTTCAGCCATGGGCAAGGGCCTGTCAACGGGGTCCAGGGGGCTGGCGACTGGACAGGTCCAGGACAGAGTCCTGGTGGGGTTCGGGGCGAAGCCCTGACAAAGGCTTTCATGTCCAGTGAATGGTTGCCTGGATTGACTCTCTTCCTCACTGCCACCCCTGTGCCCCTACCAGAGGAACGAAGCGACACGCTTCGAGGGTCTCCCTGATTTCACCATGGCGATGGTTGACCACGCGCAGCAGATTTTGGTTCATGCGGCTGCCGGTGGGGATGACCATCACGCCGTCGGGGAGGAGCTGTTGCAGCAGGGTAGGCGGAACTTCCGGGGCACCGGCGGTCACCAGGATGCGATCGAAGCGCTCATCTTCCGGCCAGCCCAGCGTACCGTCGCCAACCATGAAGGCCACGTTGTGTTGACCGATCTCCCGGAGTCTCCATCTGGCCAGGTCGGCCAATTCGGGTAGACGCTCGATGGTACTGACACGACGACACAGCCTGGCCAGGACAGCGGTCTGATAACCGGAGCCGGTCCCGATCTCCAGGACGGTCTCCTGGCCGGTCAGGTGCAAGGCCTCGGTCATCCGGGCGACGGTGTAGGGCCGCGACAGGGTCTGTCCGTCGCCGATAGGCAGGTTGACATCCCCGTAGGCGCGATCTTCCAGGGCCTCGTCGACAAAAAAATGACGCGGCACCCTGCGCATGGCCGCCAACACATGCGGATCCCGGATACCCCGTTCTTCCAGTTGCTCGCGCACCATGCGTTCCTGGGCGCGACTGGCGATCGCGCCATTTCGCTGACGCGACAGCCTGGCATGCGGCAGACCTAGAGAAATGTGGGCCATTTGGCGAGTTCTTCCATGGCATCGTCAAGAAAGGCGTCAATATGCAGCGGCGTGACCGATACGTGACCCGCCGCCACTGCCTGAAAATCCTCCATGTAACGCTTGTCACTGGCGCCGGGATGGGGACGCCAATAGAGGGCATCCGTCACCGGGCCGCCCAGGGTTCGGGAGGGGCGCTGACGCCGACCCGGTCGCGTCACGATCGGATTTTTGATCGCAAAAATGGGGCCATTTGGGACGTTGATATTGAGGAAGGTGGAGCGGGGCAAGAGGCGCGTTCGCCACTGCCCGGCCAGGACGGCGGCAAAGCGGGCGGCAGTCTCGAAATGCCAGGGGGGTTCGCCGGCCAAAGAGACGGCCAGGGCAGGAATGCCCATCAACACCGCCTCTCTGGCCGCGCCCACGGTTCCGGAATAGTAGACATCTTCGGCCAGATTGGGTCCCGTGTTGATGCCCGTGACGACCAGATCGGGGGTCGAGGTCAAGATTTGTCGGATGGCAACCTGAATGCAGTCGGCTGGTGTGCCGTCCAGGCTGTACCAACGTTGACCGTAGTCGGTGGCCTTGAGAGACTGCTCCACGGTGATGGCGTGCGAGGCCCCGCTGCGGTTGCGATCCGGCGCTACAACAGTCACCTCGCCAAGACGCCCGACGGCATCGGCCAGCGCCTTGAGTCCCGGCGATTGCACACCGTCATCGTTGGTTATGAGGATTTGCATGGCTCGGTCAGCATTCGATGAAGGTCCTGCAGCTCACGCCGGATCTCTTTCAGCATGTCGTCGGCGGGTTGAGGATTCTCTTGCCGGAGGTACTCCCGGACCCCTGAGATGGTCAACCGTTGCTCGTGGAGCAGATGGCGGATGCGCAACAGCAGGTCGACATCCTGTCGGCGATAAAAACGGCGACTGCCGGTTCGTTTGACCGGCCTGATCTGGGGGAACTCCTTCTCCCAGTAGCGCAGAACATGCGGGGCTATATCGAGGATCGTAGCCACTTCGCCCATGGTGAGGAAGCTCTTGTCTGGTTGCATCGTTTTTGAAACCGTTTTCGCTGGTGTCGAATCCCCCCGGAACCCCGAGGCTACGGGAAACCTCTCTTCTCGTCAACCTTCTCTTCCGGGCGGCCAGGGCAATCGCCTTTGAAACTGGCACACCCGAGGCCATGATCGCTTTTTGGCATCGGGGTCCAGGGGGCTGGCCCCCTGGCAGGTCCAGGACAGAGTCCTGGCAGGTCCAGGACAGAGTCCTGGCAGGTCCAGGACAGAGTCCTGGTGGGGTTTGGGGCGAAGCCCCAACAAAGTCTTTCATGTCAACATTTTTTTCCGAACAAAAAAACGACGTGTTCCAAAGTAAACCGCGTCCACTTTGGAACGTGTAGTTTCTTTGTGGTCAAGAAAGGCGTTGACATGAAAGACTTTGTTGGGGCTTTGCCCCAGACCTTACTGGGGCTTTGCCCCAGACCTTACTGGGGCTTTGCCCCAGACCCTACCAGGAAGGGCACAGCCCTTCCTGGACCATCCCAGTCTTTCAATAGTCAAAAAACGACGCATCTCAAAATGGATTCGGTTTGGATGCGGTTTAAATGCGACTGTCCTGTCCAGACAGCGCATCGGTGGGGGGTTGAAGGTGCGCCACAACCTGATTGCGACCACGGCGCTTGGCCTCGTACAGGGCCTGATCGGCGAGTTTGAGAATTTCTCCAGCCTCCCCCCGGGTCTTGAGCTGTGAATAATCGGCGGCACCGATGCTGATCGTCACCTGGAGGCCATCGACGTTCAGGTTTTCAACCTTCTGTCGAAACCTTTCGGCGGCCTCGATCAGGCCCGGGGGCAGGGTATAGGGCATGATGACGCAAAACTCCTCGCCACCGTAGCGGCAACAGGCATCCACGTTGCGAAAGTGTTCTTTCATGGCGGTTGCCACGGCCCGCAAAACCCGATCTCCCTGATCGTGACCATACTGGTCGTTGAATTTTTTAAAGTGATCCACATCCAGCATAAGAAGGCCAAAGCTGGATTGATAGCGTTGGGCGCGCAGGAGCATGTCGTGCAAAATCTCCAGCATGCGGCGACGATTGGAGAGTCCGGTCAGGGCATCGGTATTGGAGAGGTTGCGCAGTTGATCTTCCAGTTTTTTTTCTGCCGTCACATCGCGCAGGAGGGCCGCCGAGCCGATCATGGCGCCTTGCGAGGTGTGGATGGTGGCGGCATTGAAATTCAGCACCCTGTTATTGTACACGATCATTTCAGGTACATCGGTTCCGGACCGCTCCAAGACCTTTTTGACGTACTCCGGATCTTCGATCAGGTTGAGAAAACCGGCTGCGACGATCTGTTCTTCGCTCTTGCCCAACAACTCCTGGGCGGCGAGGTTGACCAACACCACCTGCTCGAGAGCATTGGTCACCACAATTCCTTCCCGGGCGCTGAGCAGAATGGTGGTCAATTTGTTCCGTTCGTTTTTCAGGTTGTTGGTCGCATTCTGCAACTCTTCTCCCATCCGATTGAAGATCCTGGCCATATCGCTCAATTCATCGTCGCCTTGCACAGGTGCCCGCTCCTCCAGGTGACCCTCCCCCATGTGTGTCATGGCCTGGATCACCTTGGTCACGCGTCCCAATACCGAGCGACGTATGCCGAACAACAGAAACAGAAAAAGAAATCCCATAATGATCAATACGATGGATGATCTCCATAAGGCACGATCCATGGCAGCCTTTTGCGCCGTATAATCCAGATAAAACTCAAAGGCTCCCAAAAAATGCCCTCCGCGCATGACCGGGGCATAGACCTCCACGACATTTTTTTCAAACTCATCCCCTTCCAGGGATTTCTCTTTTTTGGTGACCGCTTTGGCATAACTGTGGCCCTTGGCTACGACCTCCTTGAAATATTTATGTTGATTCATCTCTCCCACCTCTTTGCTCACCGAGGCGTGTATGATTTTTCCGGCAGGGGAAAACATGCGATATTTGAAAACCTTGAAATCACGAGCAATCTGTTGCAACTCCTCGATCAGTTCCGGGGTTGGTGTCAGTTCCGTATCGGTACTTGTGACCATGTAATTGGCCACATGCCCGGCCACAACGACTCCGTTCTGCTCGGTCTGCTGGACCAGAACCTCCATGAAACCAGGATAGGCAATCAACAAGATGTAAAGTGGCCACGACATGATAATCAGGAATGTCACGATAAAAGTGCCCCTGAGAAATTTTTGTTTGAACATGTAGGATGCTTTCATGTCGAGGTTGGTGACAAAAAGTCACTCTTGTGACACTATGTCACCAATATGTTATACTATGTTATTGTGTTTTCAATCGAAAGATATAGACTCTCCTGATGGTATTTATACCTACAGGTTGTGTCTACCGAAATTTTTCTGAGGATCACGCTATTTTTTCGTAACTATTCAGCACCCCAGTCAGGAAACAAAAAAAATTGGACAGAAAGACTCTA
>JADGCJ010000176.1 GCA_015229045.1 Magnetococcales bacterium | reverse complement strand
GAGCGCAACGGCCAGCCCGCCCCGGCGGCAGGGTGGATCGAGGCGCTGATGTGGCGCGAGGGGAAAGGGTTGATGGCCCGGGTGACCTGGACCGACCGGGCCACCGCCATGATCCGGTCGGGGGAGTACAAGTACATTTCCCCGACCTTTTCCTTCGATCCCAAAAGTGGCCGGGTCACCCAACTGCATCATGCGGGACTGACCAACAATCCGGCACTGCCGGGATTGGGAGAGGTCGCGGCCCGCATGGGTCGTATCCATCCAGACTCCAAGGAGAAACCTTTGTCCACCCAAAAGATTGCCCAGGCGTTGGGCCTTGAACCCGATGCCGACGAAACCGCCATTTTGAGTGCCATCAAGGCGAGAACGGAAGTCAAAACAACGGCTCCCGTCCCCGATCCCGCCACCCATGTACCCCTGGAGGCGGTCAAGGAGATGCAGGCAGAGATTGCCGCCTTGAAATCCAGGGTGGTACAGGCGGAAGTGGATGCCGTGGTCACGCAAAGCCTGGCGAATGGCCGATTGCCCAAAGGGTTGGAATCATGGGCCAGATCCCTGGGTGCCAGCAACATGGTGGCATTAAACGCTTTTCTCGACCAGGCCCAACCCGTTGCCGCCCTGACGGCAATGCAAACCGGGGGCAAGGGACCCGAGGCCACCAGCCAGCCCACGCTGGATGCCACCGAACTGGCGGTGTGTACCGCCCTTGGGGTCGATTCCAAGGATTTTGTCGCCACCAAAGCGAGCCTGAAAGGAGAAGGGTGATGGCTTTGAGCGCTGATCGCAATACGCAATCCCGCCCGGGAGATTGTTTCAGCTATCCCGTCCTGACCGGGGTCACCCTGTACGCGGGTGCCCTGGTGGTACTGGACGCCAACGGCTACGCCAAACCCGGTGTGACGGCCACGGGCCTCATCGCCGTGGGTCGCGCCGAAGAGCGGGTGAGCAACACCGGCGCGTCCGGTTCCGTCTCCGTCCTGGTGCGCCGTGGGGTCTATCAATACAAAAACTCTGCCGGTGCCGACGAGATCACCCAGGCCAACGTTGGGGATGATGGGTACATCGTCGATGACGAGACAGTGGCCAAGACCGATGGCACCGCCACCCGCTCCGTGGTGGGCAAGGTGATGGCCGTGGACCCCGGGGGCGTCTGGGTCCGACTGGGCATCTGAACAAAGTTTCCATGAACATCCTACACCAAGGAAAGACCCGATGATCGTCAACGCCGCCAACCTGCTGACCCTGACCACGGGATTCAGCGCCATTTTCAACAAAGGAATGCGGGAGGCCAAACCCCAGTGGCAGAACGTGGCCACACTGGTCCCGTCGAACACCAAATCCCAGGAATACGGCTTCCTGGGAAGTTTCGTCACCATCAAAGAGTGGATCGACGAACGCCATGCCACGGCGATGGAGCAGCATGGCTACACCATCAAGAACAAACGATTTGCCGGTACCGTGAATGTGAAGCGGGACGATATCGAGGACGATCAGTTCGGGGTGTATCGCCCCGTAATGGAAGAGTTGGGCCTGGCGGTGGCGATCCATCCGGATCAGTTGGTGTTCGATCTGATGAAAGGGGGTCAGACCGGGTTGTGTTATGACGGTCTGCCGTTCTTCTCGGCATCGCACCCGGTGGGCAAAGGCGTGGTGAGCAATTTGACCGCCGGGGCGCAACCCATGTGGATCGTGATGGATACCACCCGGGCGCTGAAACCGTTCATCTACCAGGAACGCAAAAAATTTCAACTGGTCATCAAGAATGCGGAAACGGATGACACCGTGTTCAACCAAGGCATCTTCCAATATGGCGTGGATGGGCGCTACAACGCTGGGTATGGCTTTTGGCAGATGGCGCATGCCTGCACCGATGTTTTGGACGCGGATGCATTCAAAGCGGTGCGTGCCCGCATGGTCGCACTCAAGAGCGACACCGGGAATCCGCTGTACATCAAACCCAATCTGATCGTGGTGGGACCGTCCAACCAGTCCGCCGCGGAAGAAATCTTTCTGGCGAACCAAAACGCGTCAGGGGCCACCAACACCCTCTACAAGGCGGTCGAAGTCCTGGTATCGCCCTTTTTGGATTGACGACCATGAATTACGCGACAGTCTCCAACATGTGCCTTTGGTTCGGGTGTCGAGAGATGGCCGAACTGGCATCTCCGGATGATGGCGGTCTTTGTCCGTCCGAGTTGTTGCGTGCCCTGGTGGCGGGTCAGCCGACGGGGGCATGGACAGCGGAGCAGGTGGAGACGGCCTCGCGGGCGGTAGCCCGGATCGAGGATGTTTTGGATTCCGCCTCCCGGATTGCCGAGGGTTATCTGTCAACGACGCATGCCCTGCCTCTTGATCTCCCCATCATCGCCGCATCACCCCTGTCCCGAATGGTGGGTGACATCGCCCGCCACCTGCTCCATGACGACCAGGATCTGCCAGTGGTGACCCAGAGGCGCGACCGTGCCGTTCGTTGGCTGGAACAGGTGTCTCGCGGCCAGGTCAACCTGTCAGTGACCACGACAGCGACCACTGGCGTCGGGATGCCGGTGATGACTTCCGCGCCATCCATTTTTGGCAGGTCGGCGTCATGACCACCGTGCGCTCCATTATTGAGGAGCGGATCCGGACGCAGATTCCCGGCCTGCGACAGGTGGCGGGTGCCGCTGGTCTTGGAACCATCGGTACAGGCCGGGTCATACCGCCAGCGGCTTTTGTCGTGGAGGCGGCCAATACCGCCGGAGAGGCCATCGAAGGGAGTCAGCAGGTTACGGAAAGCATTGCAGTGGTGGTCGTGGTGGACAACCGCCGCGATCCCCGGGGGGCGGATGCCTCCGATACGTGCCGACAATGGCGTGACCAGGTGTCGGCGGCACTGCTCGGTTGGAGACCTTCCCCGGCGCACGATCCCATTACCTACATCCGTGGCAGTCTGGTGGCTCTGACCGAGACCACGCTGTCCTGGCAGGAACTCTATCAAACCATCGGCGTCAGGCACGCCGGTCAGGAGTGATCATCATGGCAACGCAAAACTATGCATACAAAGGGCGGGGATCGGTATTGATGGGTCTGATTCCCAGTGGACCTGTCATGGAGGTTGGCAATACGGAGGAACTGAAAATCTCCATCGAAAGCGAGACGGAAGAACTGGAGGATTACGAATCCCCTGCCGGAGGGACCGCCGCCACATCGACATGGATCAAGCGGGTAACGGTTTCCCTGAAACTCCGCAACATCTCTCCGGAAAATCTGGCCAAAGCCTATCTGGGGGCGGTGTCGGCGATTTCAGGGGCGACGATTTCCGCCGCGAATCATACGGCTTACAAAGGGGCGCACATCGTCCTTGATCATATCAAGCCGGGATCGGTCGTAGTGACCAATCAGGCAGAGAGTACGACGTATGTGGTTGGCACCGATTATACGGTGACCAACACCGGCATCTATATCGCCCCCAACAGCAACATTGGCGACGCATCCGTCATCAGGGTGGCGTACACACACGGCAACGAACAGGTGGTGGAAGCACTGACGAGCGCATCCCAGGAGTACAAGATTGTTTTCTCCGGGCACAACACCGCTCAGAGTGGCCGGGCGCGTGTGGTCATTCTGCACCGGGTACGCCTCAGTCCGGCATCGGAATCGGCGTTGATCACGGGATCGTTTGCGGAACTCGACCTGACGGGGACCCTGATCAAGGATGCCAGTCAGCCTTCCGGAAAAAGTCAATATTTCAAAGAAATCCTCGAACCCGCCTAAGGAGTCTGGAAGTGCACGTGCATACCTCGACCGTGGAAATTGAAGGCAAAACATTCACCATCACTGAACTGACCCTCGGTGAAATACGCAGTCTGTTCAAACGCATGACTGAGTTGGAAGCGGGCGGATCGTTCGACGTTGTTGATTTCGGACTGTTTCCCGAGATCGATCTGGTGACGGTTGGTCGCATGGCCAACATTGAGGACATGGATGTTTTGACCCCGTCTCAATTGAAGGTGGTCATCGAAAAGTGCCGCCAGGTCAATCCCGATTTTTTTCGCATGCGCGACCGGCTGATGACAGCGGGTCGCCAGATCCAGGAAGCGCGTGCCACGACCTGGAGCGATCCGTCGCACTGTTGATCCAGGCGGGGCATAGCCATGCCTGGGAGTACCCTTGGGGTTTTTTCAACGTTGCCGTGGAAACACTGAGCGAACATGGAAAAGCGGATTGAAATCGTGCTGGGATTGGGAGCCAGGGCCTTCAAGGAAGGGCTCACCCAGTCCCGGCGCCTGTTCGGCGAATCAATGGCGGACATGGCCCAGACGGCAACCACGCGGGCTCGGAGGATTGCGCAGGCTCTATCCCAGATTGACGATTTCAAAGGGGTGCAATCGTCGATTGTTGAGACACAACGTCTGTGGCAGGCGGCCGCCACCGAGGCGGAACGGTTGGGAGCCTCCTATCAAAAGGCATTGTCGCTAGGGAACGACCCTCAGACCTTGGAGTTTCAGCGACAACTCAAGCGAGATTACGACGCAGCACTTCGTAGCGCCAACGGATTGCGGCAGGAGTTGGATCAGCAAAAAGAGGCCCTGACCAACCTTTCGGGCCATCTGGCACAAGCAGGGATCAATACATCTCGCCTGGAAGAAGGCCAGCTGCGATTGCGCTGGAGCCTTGAGAAGGCCAATCGTGAGGCGCAGGGACAATCGCGGGTCATGCAGGCGTTTGCTGTCATTGGGGTCCGCGCCTCCCGCGATGTTGAAATCGAAATCAAACGTTTGCAACACGCCTACAAGCAGCTGGCTGAATCTGGCCGGGTGACCGCCACGGACCTTGACCGGGCGCACCGGCAAATGCAGCAGCAGGTGGCAGCGTTACGGTCGGAGCTGAACGGAGTGGCTCGCGAGAGTCGTACCCTGGGTGCGGGTTTATTCGCGTTGCAGGGTGCGTTGGCGGCGGCTGGTGTGGGGGCATTGGGCCAGTCGATCTTCAATGCCGCCACATCCATGGATGCCATCCGCAACGCCCTGAAATCGGTCACCGGCTCTTCGGAAGAGGCCGCCAGGGAATTCAAGTTTGTCCGAGACGAGGCGGACCGGCTGGGGTTGGGATTGGAGGCGACCGCCAAGGGGTATGTTCAACTGGCGGCCAGCGCCAAGGGCACGACCCTGGAGGGGAGCCGGGCCAGGAGCATTTTTTCCGCCGTCGCCGAAGCGTCTGCCGCGCTGTCCCTGTCCGCCGACGATACCAGTGGCGTGTTGTTGGCCCTGGGTCAGATGATTTCCAAGGGGACCGTATCGGCTGAGGAGTTGCGCGGCCAGTTGGGCGAGCGGCTGCCGGGGGCATTTCAGATTGCCGCGCGTGCCATGGGGGTTTCCACGGCGCAACTCTCTGAAATGCTCGAACAGGGAAAGATCGCAACCGAAGAGTTCCTGCCGAAATTTGCCGCCGAGGTCAGAAAAACCTACGCCCAAGGGTTGCCGGAGGCGACCAATACCGCCCGGGCCGCCCTGAACCGGCTGAATGCCCAATGGATCGTCGCCAGGGATGCGTTTGCCGCCTCCGGATTCATGGATGGAGTGGTGACCGGGATCAAGGCGCTGACTGCGGCTTTGAGCGATCCTGCCAACAAGGCGGCGATGAGCGCCATCAGTTCCGGCATTGGCTCGATCATCGGGTTGGTCTTCGACTATGCCGATGCCATTAAAAGCCTGGTTGCGGGGTATGCGGCCTACCGTGCCACCCTCCTGCTGACGGCTGGTGTCCAATCGATCATGGCGGGATCATTTGCCGGATCCATTGCAAGATTTATTGCCCTCCTGACCCCCATGGGACATATCGCCATCGCCCTCGGCGGTATTGCCAGCGCATACGTCTATCTGTCGTCCAGTACCGATGATGTCAGCGATTCGACCGCCAATCTGGCGCAAAAATTGGCTGAGATATCGGTCCAGCTCGGGATCGACATCCCCAACATGGCCACCTTCAACCGCCTCCTGCGGGAGGGAGCGATCACTGCCGATGAGGCGGCCGGGCGGTGGGTATTGTCCTCGCGGATAGTCGCGGAGGCCATCCTGGCCCAGGGCGGCGCCGCAAAAGAGGTGACGCAACAGATCCGGGAGTTGACCGCTCAACGGGAGGCGTCCGTCGCGAAATTGGCCGATCTGGAACGCAAATTGGCCGACGAGGAAAAGATTCTCCAAAAAGAGGTGCTCCAGGAAAAGTTGCAAACGGCGCAACAGGCCGTCACCGCAACCCAGCAGAAAGTCCAGGAAAGCCTGGAAGCGGAACGACGGTTGGCGGAAGAAGTCAGGTCTTTGGAGGAAGGCAAGCGCAATGCGCAACAGACCACTGCCGACCGGATCCGCGCCCTGCTGGAGCGGGACATGTCGGACCGCGAGCAGGACCTTTCTCGCGCCAGCGCGGCCTACGCCCAGCTGCAGGAGGCCCGCCGTCTGCTGGCCCAGGAGAAGCTGTCCGACGATGATGCCAAATGGGCGATTCAGCTTGCGACCAAAGCGCAGGATGCCTATGCCAGCCTCAATGACACCAATTCCGCGATCAAAGGGGTCAAAGAGGCTGGAGCGACGCTGGAGCAACTGTACGAGAAGC
>JADGCJ010000175.1 GCA_015229045.1 Magnetococcales bacterium | reverse complement strand
AAACCCCGCCAGGAGGAAGGGCACAGCCCTTCCTCCTGGACCTCTATCCCAGTTATTCATTCGTTTTTTGAAATTGACAAGTTAGACAGCCTCTGAGTGCAGCCAGGTCGCTTCATTGACAAGGCCCGTTGCCTGAATGCGACCCGGACTGGTTCGCCTGTCCTTATGGATGAAGAGCGGCACATGCGGGTAGTTTGACGGTGTGTTTGGCCAGTGCCTCAAGCAAGGTGCAACGCTGATGCCGCAACCAGGGTTGGACCCGGAAAACATGGTCCAGGTGCGGCTGTGCGGCAGTACCCTGACCTTGCAACGCCAGGATCAGACCCAGGTTGAACTCGGCTTCCAATGCAGCATCCGCATGCCGGATGGAAGGGGTCTCCTTGCCACCCGGACCCATGGCCTGTCGCAACAAGGGAAGTGCCTGGGAAAATGCCTCCTCCTGCATATGGATCATGGCCATTTTAAGCAAAATTTTCGGCGTATCGGGATATTTTGTGGCCAGGGTCTGAAGTTGTTGCAGGGCTGCCGCCTTGTTACCACGCCGATAGGCAATGTCGGCCTGAAGAATCGCATAGTCGATCTGCCCGGGCTGGAGGTCCACGGCCTGTTGAATCTCCCGTTCGGCCTGTTCCAGGTGGCGCTCTTCCATGTACAGGCTGGCCAGCATATGGTGGGCATAATGATTGTTGCGGGTGGTGGCCACCGTATGGCTCCAGAGAGTCATACTGTCGCGCCAGATGCCGATCTGCTGCCAGGCAAGCACCGCACAAATACCCAGAACCACCAGGGCACCCCGCGCTACATGGAGCGGATCGATGCGCCAGCGGTTGGCCTGATGATCCACTTCCCAGGCCAGGGCCATGAACAATCCCATGTGGGGCAGATAGGTAAAACGGTCGGTGATGGCATGCCGTCCCAAATGCACGATGCCCGAAACCGGCACCAGGGTGCCGAGAAACCACAACCAACCCACCAACAGCCATGGATGACTCCTGACCCATCGCCAGGCCAATCCGGTACCCGCCAGCAACAGCAGCGCCGCCCCGGCCATCTCGGGAAAGTCAGGTTTTGTCAGGGGCAGCGGATAGAGAGGGGCCAGACCGACTGGAAAGAATGTTTTCGTCAGATAGTTTATATAATTCAGCAAGGTGTACGGCAATAGATCCCAAAACGAGACTCCATCCGCCGCAAAGGAGGGTGTTTTATAGATATGCCGCGTCAGGAGAACGATGCCCAGCAGGATCGGAACATAGAACAACTTTTCCCCGAGCAGCGACCACCTGAACTTTTGCCACCGTCGCAAAGGCCACCCATCGAGCAGCAGCAACACAAACGGTAAGGTGATCCACATGGGCTTGGCGGTCAGACTCAAAAAATAGCCCAGCAGCGACCCCGCCAGGGGCTGGATGACCCGCATGTCCCCCAGAGAGAGACCCTGACCCCGCGCCTGGGTGAAGGTGACGTACTGGTGCAGAGCGAGCAACCCGAACAGGGCGGCCAGCAACTCTTTGCGTTCCGTGGCCCAGGCCACAACCTCGACATGTTGGGGATGGACGGCAAACAGGGCCGCCACAAAAAAGGATGGCCAGTCCCTTTGTGTCAATCGCCGCAACAGATGCAACAAAAGCAGCGTATTGGCCGCATGCAGCAACAGATTGACCAGATGGGAACCCGCCGGATTGCCGCCAAAAATGGTTTGATCCAGAAGAATGGAAACCCACGTCAGGGGAATCCACATATGGACCGCATCGGTATCCGTCAACGCCCAATGCAGACTGGCCCAGGAGAAACCTTCCTGGAGATACGGATTCAGGAAATAGATCGTGTCGTCCCAGTTCACCCAGCCGCACACAATGACCCAGGCGTAGAGAAGCAACACAAAAAGCAACAGAATCTGCGCTGCCCGGCGCGAATCGAACGACAAGAACCGGGGAGGTGTTTCTGTCACCAACGTTTCATGTAGTTATCGTGTTCGGGGCAACTTTTGTGGGTACCATCACACCAGGGAGCAGATTTGCTGCCCCCACAGCCACAGGCATAAAGATCCTCAACCTGCTGGACCTTGTGCAGATGGGGTTTTTTGGGAGGATGTTGCTTATGGGCACCATCGCAAAACGGAGGATCCTGGGTATGGCCACAGGTGCAAATGGCATAGGTCTCGCCCGGCTTGGCCTTGATCAGGTAGGGTTCACCTTTTTTGAACATGTCCGTCATGATGGTTACTCCCAAACAATCCAGAATATTTTATTAATGCAGGAATCTGGTCGGATCGCTGCTGACGCCAGACCGGAACCATTCGTTGAATTCCCGGTTGAGACTAACATTTTGAGAGTGGATTTTGCCAGGGTTTCCTGTAGGCAGGGAGGAAAGACTTTTCGGTCAGAAAAATAATCCTGGCCAATGTGTCAGTTGGCCTATGGAAAAAAGAGAAATGAACAGACCGTCACGTTATGGAATGAACAATCCACTATCGACCGAAACAGGTCTGACGATACATTGGTTGTGCAATAACCTGCCATTCTCTACGACCAAATCCACCACAAGGAGTCCCGGTAAATCGTCCCGCTCCACACAGCAAGCTGTGCCGACCGTGATCCAATTGACCTGCCCGGTTTTTATTCCATTGTTGGGACCAAACTCGTGAGTATGGCCGGAAAAAACCACATCAATTGCCAAATCTTCTGCTGCCTGGACAAGAAATTCCGCATCCAACAGTCGGAGATTGTCATCCAGATTGGCAAAAAATGGTGGAAAATGGGTGACCCAGAGAATGACCGAGGGAGAAAAATGATCCCGAACCAGTTCGGTGAAATCTCTCATGCTTTGCAGAGAATCAGGATATACCTTACCCTTACCCGGCCAATCGGCCAGCAGCAGATCTTCATCATTGGGATCCAAAGTCAGGTCGCATGCCAGGAACGCAAGACGCTCTTTTACTCCCTCCAATAGGGCATAGCGCATTTTCCCACCCATTTTCCAGATTCCCTGACCAAACGACCAGTCATTGCCAAATTGATTTTCAAATTCGGTCGATCCTGGCATGAAAAGTCTCTGATATCGATCATGATTGCCAGGCATGAACAACAATGGAACTCCATGAGTGGTCAGTCCGGGCCAGGTACGATATCCCTCTGCAACGGGGCCTGCTCCGGTAATATAACGCCTGGCGGCCTGCATATCGGATTCCAGACCAGTCGCAGCCAGGTCGCCGGTAATCAGAATGGCGCTGGCGACACGCTCTCTCTTGGCTTCATTCACCAGCGATTGCAACAGATATGTCAGCCGTTGCGCGAGATGACCGTCAAAGGTAGAAGGCTTTCCAAGGCTTACGGAACCACGCTCGTCCAATCCCAGAACCGATGCCAGATAGCGCCATCCACCAGACCAAATGTCCAGGCCTGAAGAGATCAGGTTCAGTCGGTTGGCAATATCAGCCAGGTGCAGATCTGACAGGTGAAAAATTCGGAATCGTTCCAAATTTACATGTTCTCCGGGAGTATCGGCGGCAGAGTCATGTTGATTACTTTGAGTTGTGGAACATCCGAGGGAACCTCTATCGGTGCGACATGGTGCAGATACAAATTTTCGCCATCCCATCGCAAACCAGGCTCTTCGGGGGGTTCTGCAAAATACTGGGAGTAGAGAATCAAAGTATCTTTTACCAGAGCCAACACCTGTGGAACCAGGCCGGCGTGGACAGGAATACAGTTCCAGATATCCCGCTCAAAATCCTTGTCAGGTATGATGCCGTGGAAGAGAACGGTAGGTTTGTTGCGTGGTTCAGAAGCCATGGCCCCCAAGAGTCTGGACAATCGACGGCGTAACAGGGTTTCCAATGTCTTTAAATCCACATCCGAACCAAAACCCCCGGGATGATGTATACCGGCATCTTCTGCGTAGTAGGTGGCCATGGATTCTCCACCGGACGGATTGGCGTCCCGGGAAAAGGCTTCGTGAACCAGGGCAAGCAATTCCGGATGAAAAAACATGGCTTTGGGCCAGGAGAGTTCAAAACCGAGTGGCGTTTCCGCGACCTTGAATCCTTCATAAAATAATCCGTCAGGAAAATAATCCATTAATTTGCGACTCAGACTCTTTTCCATAGACGAGGGAACAGGCAAATATCCTGTCGCACCATTTTCCAGGGAAAAAATAAAATTTTCTGAATGGCGTTTGGTCATCCTGCCCTGAACACGGGCAGGAACTGGCAAGACGACCCTGGGGTCCAAAAATGGCATCCCCGGTTTGCCCTCAGAGGTAGAAACAGCATAATCAAATGAAACAGAACCGGAATAATCACTTGATTTTTTTCTGGATGATTGAGTTCGTCTCGATTTGTAGTCAAGTCTGCGAATTGCTTTTTTCAACCGAACAGGGGCAAGGGATCTTTCTTCATTAGTTGTTACATCTAACGATGGAATACCACAACGTTCGGCAAATTTTATTTCTGGTAATTTTGATCGTCTTGATTTGCAAATAAATCTGCTCTGCCGTTTCAGAATTGCTTTTTCAATTCCCCTGGATCTCTCAGAAAATAAAAACCGCTTTTGTGATTTTTTCTTCGAACCCGCAAGAACAGGCAAGCATGCCTTGCCTGACACAACAGGATCGGTTGGAAATTTAGCGGATGCTTTGGGAGAGTGTTTAAATCTCTCGTCTATCATAAGATTTTGGCTTGAGGAATTGTCCCTCACGCTCCTCCAACGTCGAAACCGATTACATTCCGCATCATGTGTTGGTTGCAAGACAAACAATCACGGACCGTATTGTATCATGCATGAGCCTGAGCAATCCAGCGGTTTCCTGAACAATCGGGTCAGGAATTCGGTTTTTCCCGGTCTTGTTCGCTGGCTTCACAGCTACTATCAAGGAGTCCGACTTCTTCCACCCGAGCATCATCATCATCATCATCATCATCAACAACAGCCTTCTCAGCGGCTCCTGATGCGGCAGGCTGAAATCCGAGATGATTTCATCCAAGTAGCCCACAGAATGATCCATGCGGATACAGATATACAATGCCTTGCCTTGCGATTGGCTTGTCTCCTCATACCGGAACAACGAGGATATGCGCATGCCGGGATTGTGGCCTGCGTTGAATGATAATCTGCACATCACAATCCAAGGCATTCAAAAATCCAAACAGACGTTCCATGGAAAATTTTTCCAGTTGACCCCGCAAAAGTGCCAAAAAATCAGACTGATCAACACCCATAATCCTGGACGCATCAGCCTGCGAAAGCCCCTGTTCATCAATCAAGTCACCAATCCTGCTGACAAGCTGGGCCTTGGCCAAAAGTTCCCCCGCATCCGGCAAGCCAAGGTCTGCAAAAATGTTGCCGCAACTTTCCTGAAAATCGGTTATTTCACTCATGACACGCACCCTATGCCTGAACTCACCAACTCATTACAGGAATTTTAAATTTTTCATTTCCAATCAGAAGCGGAATGATCGAAACGTTGCCCATGGAATGCAATGCCAAAAGACCAAACAGCCACCCTCTGGCAAGGGACTGCCTTGTCTGGTATCATGGAGACTGTCGAAATGGAATGGTGGAAGTGGAGAGCGGGTCGGATTCCAACAAATAAACGTCGAGAAAACAGCATGATAAACTCTGAAAAAACAGTCGTGGAACAGGCACTTGGCCTGTCATCAATGGAGCGTGCCACGCTGGCCCGAGAACTGATTCAGAGTCCTGAGTTTCCCGAAAATGTTGACCCGCATGCTGACGTACTCTGGCAAGAAGAAATTATCCGCCGTTTGCGGGATGTAAAAACAGGTAAAGTAACGTGCCTGTCATGGGATGAGGTACGCGACAGGTTGACAGAGCAACTCCTTGCCAAATTTGAAATACACCCGGAAGCTGTTGCAGAACTTGAGGCAACGGTCTCCTGGTACGAACAACAACGGAGAGGTCTTGGTAAATTTTCTGGATACGTCAGTTTTTACCAAGCATGCTTAGCAATGTTGTGCTGGAAGATGTGATTCCATTAACACCAGATCGTAGCGCTTCCTCCTTCATATTTTGCGCAGCCCACCCCCCACAAAAAATAAACACAGGAACTTTCTTGTTGATGATGCGTATCCTCTCCGCAAGCTCAATACCTGCCTTATCGCTCTCGGGTCTTTTCATATCTGAAATTATGATATCATAATTAATTTCCTGTAATTTCCGCATACCTTCTTCAGTATTCCGGGCAATATCAACCGTATCATTTCTCTCTTTGAGGAGAGAAACCAAATAAGCGTTATTTCTTGGCAAATCATCAACCCAAAGAATACGTCTATTGATCGGATTCAAAGAATCTTCACGAACAGATGGTGCTTTATTTTGTGGCAATGTTGCGGTAAAACCGGAAAGCTTTTTTTCAAGTTCGGCAACTTTTAATTGAATGTCACCAACGATCGTCCTTTGCTGATCAGACACCTCCTCTATTGATAGTTCATATTCGCCAAATTTGATTTTCAATTTTTTGTTACTAAAATCTTTGACAAAACCTCCGATCGGATTCGCAAATTTAAAAACTAAAACGATAACAATAATTGGCCATGCGAATGGCGAAAGCGACGTTATCAACTTTGTCAAACCTTCCATTGACGTAACCCCTGCAAGTTAGAATAAAAAGCAAATGATCAAAAATAATAAGGAACATCTTCAAAAAGGTCAACAAATCCAACCAGATCACGCTTCAAATAAAACAAAAAACCTTCTTGGTCGCCAGCA
>JADGCJ010000174.1 GCA_015229045.1 Magnetococcales bacterium | reverse complement strand
TGGTGGGGTTCGGGGCGAAGCCCTGACAAAGGCTTTCATGTCCAGGCTTTTCTTGTCAACTTCCAGACTGTCTGTGGCCAGTTTTTCATCCTATGGTGACAACTCTTCCTCGACCAGCCGCAAGATGCGTCTGGCAAACTTGTCGTAGGAGCAGGACTGGGCAATGGCGTTGGGATCGCCCTTCGGTTCCTGGCCCAGACAGGTACGCAGGGCCTCCCTGGTCTTGAAATAGAGGATTTCATTCTCCCAATGGGGGCCTTCGGCATGGATCCGGTCGTCGAACAGAACCGGAATACAGCCGCAGGCGGAGAGTTCGGCCAGCCTTTGCGACTTGACCATGTACGGATGTGCCGCCAGGGCATAACGCGCCTGGTTGTAGATGGCCGCGACGGCAGCTCCGTGGGGAACCTCCCCTCGAAAATAGGGAGCCACGATGGGGATCTCATCCCAATGCCGACCATACACCTCCACATCCCATTCCAGCTCCGGTGCCAATTCACACAGCCACTCGACGCAACGATTCCTGACCACATAGGAGTAGAGGTAGTCGTTGACGTGGCTGAAATCGAGATGCGTCCGGGTGGCAAGGTCGCGCGTGTGGTCGCGGGTGATGGTCGCGCCTTGTTCGACCAGATCGCCCAACTCGCGCAGAACTCTCTCTTCTCCCGGCACACCATGCAGAAAATGGTGGTGGGAGCTGCCCAGGAAAACCACCTTGCGCCGTTCATGTCGTGGCTGTGTGACATAAAAGGTATTTAAATCAACGCACAAGTCCTGACGACGCACATGCCGGGCGCCTGTCTTGCGCAATAAATCATCAAAATCGGGATAGGCAGAAAAAATGATGTCCCGCTCTCGCCAGTCTATGGCATTTCCCTCTCGGATCTCCTTCATGGGATCCTGATACCAGACAATGTTAAAAATGTCTGGATTCAAGTGCCGGTTACCCCTTCGATTAATGTTGATGATGATATGCGGATTGTAGGCATACTGTTTTTTCAGGTCATGAAATCTGCTCGGCCCCTCCAGATCGCTCTTTTCTATTTCAAAGTGGACTTGACAACCCAACCGCTCCAGGGCATCGACGACGTTGCGCGAGGCATACTGCATGACGGTTGTCCAGCGCGACGTTGCCGCAAAGACACGCCAGGGGCGATCCGCAGCAAAATCGACCCTTTGCTCCTTGCATTGGTCAAACAGTGCCTGCGCGGCCTGTTCAAACATCAGGGGGATCAAATCTATAGCCCTGGCCACCATCAGAGCCTTTTGCACCTGTTGGGCATCGCCCGGAGCAAAATCGATGACGGTGGGCAAGCGCAACCTGGTCTCCAGGAAAAAGGCCGAGATTTTCTCCATGGGGCAATAGATCAGATTCTCCAACTCCTGCCCGGCAAGGCCAGGGTCTGGGTGAAAACAGATCCGTCGCACGGAGAAGTGGTTTAACAGTTTGACCGACAAAGCCGAACGTGCTGCCGCCAAGGCTCTTCTGCCATCGAGAAAATAGGTATCCTTGATATCATCCACCGGATAGAGAGGCTTGCCCGATTTCCTGTAGTGGTCGTGCAGACGCAAGTGGACGTCGGCAAGGAGTTTCCATCCTGCCAGATGGTAGGCATGCGACATCGACTGATGGCCTTCGGCCAGATCTGGTTGGAGTTGCAGAACCCGTTCAAAGGCGGCGACAGCTTCGACATGCCGACCACGCGCAGCCAAAATGGCTCCACATTGATAGTGCCCACCGACATGGTTGGGTTCCAGACGGATCACCTCCTGAAAATGGACCAATGCCGTCTCCATGTCCTGCGTGGATTTGGCAATCTCACCCATGAGAAAATGCAACATAACGTGATTTGGAACCCGTTGCAGACCTTGCAAGATCAGCTCTTTTGCACGATCGGCAGATCCTTTTTTCCAGTGAATTTCGACCAGAAAGATCAGAATATCCAAATGATCCGGCCAGACGGCCCACGCCTTTTCACAAATATGGATCGCCTCATCCAGTAAACCTGCCTGAACAAGGCCATCAACCCGTTGCATCTCCTGCATCAGTTGCGCATGAGGCGATCCCGAATCCGGGTTGGTACTCTCTGTTTCTTCTGGCCTGGTCATGGTTTTCATTCCCTTCCGTGTGACCGGACTTGTTTGACCGTGAAAGGTACGCAGCGACAGATGCGTAGTTTTTTATGATTGAAAGACTGGGATGGAGGTCCAGGAGGAAGGGCTGTGCCCTTCCTCCTGGTGGGGTTTGGGGCGAAGCCCCAATGGGGTTTGGGGCGAAGCCCCAATGGGGTTTGGGGCGAAGCCCCAATGGGGTTTGGGGCGAAGCCCCGATAAAATCTTTCATATCAATATTTTTCTCGAGCACAAAAAAACGACATGTTCCGACATGGACGCGGTTCACATTAAAATAACATGTAGATTTATCAAAGATTTACACGAAGATCGACCCAATCGAGGATGCGCCGTGCCCAGGTCAATTTATCAAAGATTTGCACGAAGTTCGACCCAGTCGAGGATGCGCCGTGCCATGGCGTCGTAGGAGAAGGTGTCGGCAATTTTGGCCGCTTCCCCTGAAGGCTCCCGACGCAGGCAGGCCCGCAACTCGTCCCTGGTGCGAAAGGTCAGGATGGCGTCCTCCCAAGGCGAGGGCGTGGCGGTCAACCGATTGTCATAGACGAGCGGCAAACAACCACAGGCAGCCATTTCAGCCAATCTTCGGGTGTGAATGTGCCGTGGATGAGGTGCCAGGGCATAGCGTGCCTGGTTGTAGACCGCCGCCACCTCCGCAGCGCCTGCCAGGCCACCCCGAAAAAGAGGTGCCACCCCGGGAAGTTCATCCCAGAAGCGACCGTGGATGTCCAACTCCCCATGCAGCTCCTCGACCAGATCGCACAACCAGGCCACAGTATGATTGCGTACCACATAGGGATGGATGAATTCACGAACGGCCGGGAAGGGCAAACCCACCTGGGTGGCCAACTCCTGCATCAATCCATCGGGAATGACCACGCCCCGTTCAAACAACTCTCCCAGGACATCGACAACGACGTTGACCTTGTCCTGAGGCAAAAAATGCAAATACCGATGGTGGGAGTCGCCGACAAAAACCACCTTGTGACGTCGGGCAAGCGGGGTCGTGTTCTTGAAACAGGTCAGGTCAAAGCAACGCTCCTGACGATGAATCTCCTGCACACCACATTTGTTCAGCAGAACGTCGATGTCGGGAGATGCTGAAAGAATCCTGTCCCGTTCCCGCCAAACGGGCGTTTTTCCACCTTGAATCTCCCTGGCTGCCTCCTGATACCAGATCACATTGAAAACATCCGGGTGAAGATGTGCGTTATTGGCATGATTGAAATTGATCGTCATGTGCGGGTTACAGGCATAATGCGCTTTGAGAATATGGTATGTATCCAACATTTCCATGCCGTTTTTTTCCGTTTCGAGATGAACATCACACCCGAGACGTTGCATGGCGTCGGCCATATGGCCTGTTTCGATCCTCCCGGCCGTATTGTTTCGACTGACGAACAGAAAAACACGCCCATTCCTCCCCGACTCCCGGAGTGGGGCACGATGAATATTCATCGCCACCGTGGTCTGGATGGCCGAGGCCCGCAAGACGATGGACCGATCAACAACCTTGGCCACGGCCAGAGCCATCGAGGCCTGTTGGGGATCGGCCGGATCGAAGGCGACAGTGGTCGGCGGTCGCAGGCTGTGGTCGAAGAAAAAGGCAGGAATGCGATTCATGGGCAGGTGAACGAGGGTTGGCAAACCTGCCTCTCCGGCCTCTTCGATCGGGCCGTGATGATAACAAATCTGCTCTCCGGTGATCCCCTTGCCCAGTTGGACCTGAAGGCCCTGTCGTGCCACGACCAGCGCCTGCCGCCCGTCCAGGAAATAGGTATCCTGGACGCGATCCTTGGAGTGTTGGCGCGGACCTGTTTCGTTGTAGTGATCGTGCAGACGTGCGTGAACATTGGCCAGGATCGGCCTGCTCTCCCGGCTGAAGATGCTTGCCAGCAACAGGTGGGCCTCAAACATATCCGGTTTGATCGTCAAGACCCGCTGCAAGGCCGCGATGGCATCGGTAAAGCGCTCCCGCTGCGCCAGGAGGATGCCATACTGAAAATGTCCGTCCAGGTTGCCCGGATCCAGACGTGCCGCCTCCCGATAGTGCTGCATCGCCGTGTCGATCTGCTCACGGAACCTGGCGATGTCTCCCATGCGCAGATGCAACCGGGAGTTGTCCGGCGCAAGTTTCAGGGCCTGGGCAACAAGCTCCTCCGCTTCGGTGAAAGCGGATTTTTGCCAATAAATGTCCGCCAGAACGATCATCATATCGACGTTGCCCGGCAGGCGGGCCAGAACAGCCTCGCCTACGCGGATCGCCTCATCGATCGCTCCCGTTTTGACAAGTCCCTCCAGCTTTCGTATCTCCTCGATGATGCGCGCCATCTCCTCCGAACCTGGGTTGACAACCTCACGTCCCTTTTGCCGCGCCATGGGTGAAGCTCCTGTTGCGATCATCGGCCATTGCTCACATTGGATCGGGCAAGTCTTAGCAAGAATAATGCCATGCTATTGAATATCCAGCCCTTGAACCAGGGGTACGATGGCCCGTATTGTAACCCCCGGGTGCTCTGATCATCCATCTTCCAGGATCCGTGGCAGCGGGGATTTTTCCGGCCTGTCTGGCCGTCCTGTCGACAACATGGGGGTGTGTCGACAGGTGAATCCCTGGTCGCAAGAAGGGCTGCCAATCCTGCAACTGTCGGGGAGAACTCCATGAAATGGCTCAACACTCTTCGTTTGCGCAATAAATTTTTGATTATGCTCACTTTACCCTTGATGGGACTGCTCTGGTTCGGCGGGGTGGCGGTGTGGGAGAAAATGCACCTTGCCCAACGCATGGAAGCCATGGAGTCCTTGACAGGTCTGGCTGTCCGCATCAGCGCGGTGGTCCACGAAACCCAGAAGGAGCGTGGCATGTCGGCCGGATTCTTGGGCAGCAAGGGGGAAAAATTCAAGACGGAACTGCCCAGGCAACGATCGGAAGGCACCGATAAAGTCGCAGGACTCCTCAAGGATTATGTAAAAGATTTTGATGCCTCCGCCTTCGGGGGGGGGTTCTCCGGTCGGCTGGGCGACGCCATACGAAAACTGGATGGATTGGACAATGTTCGCCAGAAAGTGGATGCCCTCTCGATTCCTGGCCCGGAGGCCATCGGCTTTTATACCGGAATGATCACCCTGTTTCTGGAGTCGGTGGCGGATCTGCCCAATCTGGCTGCGGATGTGTCGATGGCGAGTCAGTCCGCCGCCTATGTCAACCTGCTGCTCGCCAAGGAGCGCGCCGGACAGGAACGGGCCGTGCTTTCCAATACATTCGCTGCGGATCGTTTCGCTCCGGGCATGTTGCGCCAATTCGGTAAACTGGTGGGGGAGCAGGAGAGCTATCAGCATGTTTTCCGCTCCATGGCCACACCGGAGCAGTTGGTTTTCTTCAAGGAAAAGTTGTCCGGCAAGGCCATGGAAGAGGTGGAGTCGCTGCGTCAGTCGGCCTTCGACAAATCGGCTGGTGGTGGGGTCAAGGTTGACTCCGGTGTCTGGTTTGCCGCCAGCACCACCCGCATCAACCTGCTGAAGGAGGTCGAGGATCGCCTGTCGGCGGATTTGACGGCCAAGGCAACCCACCTGCAACGTTCGGCAAAGCTGGATTTCTCCCTTTACCTGGTGGTTGTCGTCAGCAGCATTCTGGTGGCCTGTGGACTGGGCATTTTTTTCACCTGGCAAATCCTGAACACCATCGGCTGTGAACCCGCCGAGGTGATGCGCGTCACGCAACGGGTGGCTGAAGGGGATCTCACGGTGACCTTTGCAGGTTCTTGCGGAACTGAAAAGGGCATTTATGCCACCATGTTCCACATGGTTCAGAAGCTGAAAGAGATTGTGGGCGCCATCCAGGGTGTCTCCCAGGATGTCGTGGCGGGGAGCGGCACGGTCAGCGAGAGTGCCGTGCATCTTTCGGAGGGGGCGACGTCCCAGGCGGCCAGCATCGAAGAGACCTCGGCGGCCATGGAACAAATGACCGCCAACATTGCCAACAATACCGACAATGCCGTCACCACCGGCAAAATGGCCCAGCAGGCCGCCAAAGATGCCCGGGAGGGGGGAGTTGCCGTGGCCCAGGCCGTCACGGCCATGACCGAAATTGCCGGCAAGATCGGCATCATCGAAGACATTGCCCGGCAGACCAATCTGCTGGCCCTCAATGCCGCCATCGAGGCAGCCCGGGCCGGAGAGCATGGCAAAGGGTTCGCCGTGGTGGCCGCCGAAGTACGCAAGCTGGCCGAACGCAGCCAGAATGCGGCAGGGGAGATCAAGGATCTCTCTACGTCGACAGTGACGGTGTCGGAGCGGGCCGGTCAGCTCCTGGAGAGACTGGTGCCGGATATCGAACGTACTGCCGAACTCGTACAAGAGATCACCGCCGGATCGGAAGAACAAAACCAGGGGGCGCAACAGGTCAATCTGGCCATCCAGCAGTTGGATCAGGTCATTCAACAAAACGCCGGGGAGTCGGCGGAGATGTCATCCACCGCCTCGGAGTTGGCCGAACAGGCACAACGGTTGCAGCAGACCGTCGCCTTTTTCCGCCTGAGGTGAGCAAAATACTCGTAACTGTTCAGCACCCCCTCAAGAAAGGCCTGGACATGAAAGCCTTTGTCAGGGCTTCGCC
>JADGCJ010000173.1 GCA_015229045.1 Magnetococcales bacterium | reverse complement strand
TGGGGGATTTTCCTGCCCTTTGCCCTCCCGGTCAAGGAATTATCGGCTTTTTTGTGTCGGGTGGTGGTGGGGGGGCGGAGAGGGGCAAAAAAAGGCAACGCCGTACATCAAGTCACCGATGCAGGCTACAGAGACCTGACCACACCCTTCGCCTGACCTGCTGGTGCCCCGATGTGGTGGAGGCCATTCTGGATGGGCGACAGCCGGAATCCCTCTCCGTAAAAAAGCTGCGAAAACTCGCCCCGGAACCTGAAGGGACAGTTTTTCATGTCCGTCTGACAGGCAAATTTTCCTGATGGTTTGAAGATGTAAAGCATTGCGACTCAGAGAGAAATGGCTAAAATAGCTCCAACTACAGGAGGAACCCATGCAGCGAATCTCTGCGCGCGACGCCAAGAATGGCTTTGGACATCTTATCGATCTCTCTCGGGCAGAGCCCGTAGCTATCGAGAAGTATGGTCGGCCCGTGGTGGTCGTGATGGCGATCGAAGAATATGACCGCTTGGTCAAGGCCAGTGGCGAGGAACCCACCCCCGGGGAGGGAAGCAAATTGAATCAGAAAAGGTAGGCCTGTAGCGCGGGCCGTTTTTAATCGGGGTTCTGAAGCAGCTTGGGCATATTAAACGGGTATTCGCAATGACCGAACAGGAAATAGAACAAAAGCTGATTGAGAGGCTGGGCGATCTCAAATACACCTATCGCTCGGATATTCGTGATCGCACCTCACTTGAAAGTAATTTCCGTCAGAAATTCGAGACTCTCAACCGTGTCTGTCTGACCGATGCCGAGTTCGCCCGGCTGCGCGATGAGATCGTCAACGCCGATGTCTTCCAGGCCGCCAAGGCACTGCGCGAGTACGGCTATATCGAGCGCGAAGACGGAACGCCGCTGCACTACATGTTGGTCAACCTCAAGGACTGGTGCAAAAACGAATTCGAGGTCATCCATCAGCTGCGCATCAACACCGACAACAGCCACCATCGCTATGACGTGATCCTGCTCATCAACGGTCTGCCGCTGGTGCAGATTGAGTTGAAGAGCGTCGGTATCAATCCGCGTCGAGCCATGGAGCAAATTATCGAGTACCGCAACGCCCCCGGAAACGGCTACGCCAACACGCTGCTCTGCTTCATGCAGCTCTTTATCGTCAGCAACCGCAATAACACTTGGTACTTCACCAATAACCACAACCAACACTTTGCCTTCAACGCCGATGAGCGTTTCCTACCCATCTACCAGTGGGCCGAGAAGGACAACAGCAAAATAACCCACCTGGACGACTTCGCCGAGAAGTTCCTGGCCAAGTGTGCGCTGGGCCAGATGATCAGCCGTTACATGGTACTCGTCGCCAGCGAGCAAAAGCTGCTGATCATGCGCCCGTACCAAATCTATGCGGTCCAGGCGATTGTCGACTGCATCCACCAGAACCGTGGCAACGGCTTCATCTGGCATACCACCGGCAGCGGTAAGACCCTCACCTCCTTCAAGGCCTCCACCCTGCTCAAGGACAACCCGGACATTGAAAAATGTCTGTTCGTGGTGGATCGCAAAGACCTCGACCGCCAGACCCGCATCGAATTCAATAAGTTTCAAGAAGGCTGCGTGGAGGAGAACACCAACACCGAAACCCTCGTGCGCCGCCTGCTCTCGGAGGACTACGCCGACAAGGTGATCGTCACCACCATCCAGAAACTCGGCTTGGCCCTGGATGAAAACAGCAAAAAGGCCCAACAGCACAAGGACAGGGGTAAACTCACCTATAAGGAGCGGCTCGCTCCGTTACGCGACCAGCGCGTCGTCATCATCTTCGACGAATGCCACCGCTCCCAGTTTGGCGAGAACCACAAGGCCATTAAAGAGTTCTTTCCCAAGGCGCAACTCTTCGGCTTTACCGGCACGCCCATCTTCGAGGAGAACGCCAGCTACACCCAGGTCGACGGCACTCTTGGCTCCTACCGGACCACCAAAGACATCTTTGAAAAGCGGCTCCACGCCTACACCATCACCCACGCCATTGATGACAGCAACGTGTTGCGTTTTCACATCGACTATTTCAAACCAGAGGGCAAATCCGAAGGCGACAAGCCAGCCAGCGACAAGGCAAAAAAGAGCAGCACCAAGCCCCCTCGGCCAGTGGCCCAGCGCGCCGTGGTCGATGCCATCCTGGCCAAGCATGACGCCGCCACCGATCATCGCCGCTTTAATGCCCTTCTGGCCACCGCCTCCATCAACGACGCCATTGACTTTTACGAGCTATTCAAGCAGGCCCAGGCCGAGTGCCGGGCGCAAAACCCGGACTTCATCCCGCTCAACATCGCCTGCGTCTTCTCTCCCCCGGCGGAGGGCAACAGGGACGTCAATCAGCTCCAGGAAGACCTGCCTCAGGAACGGGCGGACAACCAGCAGGACCCGGAGCGGAAGAAGGCCGCGCTGCAACAGATCATCGCCGACTACAACGCCCAATACGGCGCCAACCACAAGCTCGGGGAGTTCGACAGCTACTATCAGGACGTGCAGCAGCGCATCAAGGATCAGAAGCATCCCAACAGCGACTTCCCGCGTAAGAACAAGATCGACCTCACCATCGTCGTCGATATGCTGCTTACCGGTTTCGACTCCCAGTACCTCAACACCCTGTACGTGGACAAGGACCTCAAGCATCATGGTCTGATTCAGGCCTTTTCGCGCACCAACCGCGTGCTCAACGATACCAAACCCTACGGCAACATTCTCGACTTTCGCGCCCAGGAAAAGAGCGTGGACGAGGCCATTGCCCTCTTCTCCGGCGAGGATGCCGATCGCTCCCGCGAAATCTGGCTGGTGGACCCGGCCCCCAAGGTCATCGACAAACTCGACACCGCTGTTCGGCAACTGGAAGAGTTCATGCAGGCCCAAGGACAGCCTTGCACCCCCGATGCGGTCAACAACCTCAAGGGCGACGCCGCCCGCGCCGAGTTCATCAACCGCTTCAAGGAGGTTCAGCGTCTCAAGACCCAGCTGGACCAGTACACCGACCTGAGCAACGAACAAAAAGAACTGATCGAGCAGCGCCTACCGGAAGACCAACTGCGCGGCTTCAAGGGCATGTACCTGGAGACCGCCCAACGTCTCAAGGCACAGCAGGGCAAGAGAGGTGACGAGGCCAGCGACGACCGGGAGGTCATCGAGCAACTGAGCTTTGAATTCGTCCTCTTCTCCTCGGCCATGATCGATTACGACTATATCATGGGCCTGGTCGCCCGTTTCACTCAGGAAAAGCCCGGCAGGCAGACCATGAGCCGCGAACAGCTCATCAACCTCCTCGCCGCCAACAGCAACCTGATGGACGAACGCCGGGATATCATCGCCTACATCAACACCCTGGAGGCAGGTAAAGGCCTTAGCGAAGAGGCCATCCGCGACGGCTATCAGAGCTTCAAGGCGCAAAAGGCCGAGGGTGAACTCAGCGAACTCGCCGAGCGGCACCGGCTGGAACGCGACGCCCTGCAAGCCTTCGTCGCTGGCATCCAAGACCGCATGATCTTCGACGGTGAACGGTTGAGTGAACTTTTTGAACCGCTGGAGCTGGGCTGGAAGGCCCGCAGTAAGGCCGAACTGGCATTGATGGAAGAGTTGGTGCCTTTTCTGAAGAAGCAGGCCGGTGGGCGCGAAATATCGGGGTTGGCGGCATATGAGTAAGACGATGAAAAACGGGAAAAAGGCCTTGGTGCCCAAACTACGGTTTCCTGAGTTTCGGGAGGACTGGGCTTCATCACCAATGTCAGAAATATATTCCTTTAAAGGCAATAACTCGCTTTCACGTGACAAGCTGAATTACGGCGAAGGGTCTCTAAGGAATATTCACTATGGCGATATCCATACGAAGTTTTCTTTGCACTTCCGCGTTGATGCTGAATCCGTTCCGTACATAAATGAAGGAGAATCTCATTCGGCGGTTAGACCAGAAAATTATTGCAGGCCTGGCGATATGGTTTTTGCGGATGCTTCTGAGGACATGGAGGACGTTGGAAAAGCCATTGAGATCATTGATACGGGTGACGTACCGCTCGTTTGTGGCTTGCATACTATTCTTGCGAGGCCAGACGCGGCCGGTTTTACTTTAGGTTTTGGCGCTTATTTGTTTTCATCCGAGGCTACCAGAAAACAAATTCAGCATGAGGCTCAAGGTGCAAAGGTGCTTGGGCTTTCTGCAAGCCGACTAGGCAATGTGAAACTGCATTACCCAAGCAGCACCAAAGAACAACAAAAAATCGCCGACTGCCTCTACTCCCTCGACGCCCTGATTGCCGCCCAGGCGGACAAAATCGACGCCCTCAAGACCCACAAAAAAGGGCTAATGCAGCAACTCTTCCCCCGCGAGGGCGAAACCGTTCCCCGCCTGCGCTTTTCCGAGTTTCAGGATGCGGGGGAGTGGGAGGAAATACCACTTGGTCGGGTAGTCGAAATTGCATCCGGACAGGTTGACCCCACTAAGCCGCCGTACTGTGACTCGCCGCATGTGGGTGGCGAGAACATAGAGAGCGATACTGGGGCAATCCTGAACGTTAGAACAGCGAAAGAACTCAATCTCATCAGCGGTAAGTACGTTTTTGATGAAAGTTACATCCTCTATTCGAAGATTCGACCGGCGCTGAACAAAGTTGCTAAACCGGATTTCAAAGGAATCTGCAGCGCCGATATTTACCCGATTCGCCCAAAAACATCTCAGCTTCTTCAGGATTACCTTGTCTGTACCCTCCTAACCGATGAATTCTTGAAGTATGCTAAAAAGCACTCTGATCGTGGCAAGATCCCCAAGGTCAATCGCGACGCTCTGATGGCCTACACACCTTCGCTCCCCGTCCCTGCCGAACAACAAAAAATCGCCGAATGCCTCTCCTCCATCGACACGCTGATCACCGCCCATACCAAAAAGCTCGATGCCCTCAAAACCCACAAAAAAGGGCTGATGCAGCAACTCTTCCCCAGCCCGGAGGCGGTGGGGGCATGAGCGACCTGATCCTCTACGCCACGGAAGACGGCCAGAGCCGGATACAACTGCGGGCCGACGGTCAAACCGTTTGGCTCACCCAGTTGGAAATGGCCGAGCTGTTCAATGCCACCAAGCAGAACATCTCCCTGCATCTGCGCAACATCTTTGCCGATGGTGAGTTGGACCCCCAGGCAACTGTCAAGGAATCCTTGACAGTTCAAACCGATGGGCCGCGTGCGGTGAGCAGGAAGGTGGAGAGTCAGATCAAGAATTGCAAAGGGACAGCGTCATGACTGGCCCCCAAACCTTTACCAGCCTAGACGAACTGGCTCGGCATCTGCGCGATGGGTTGGCGAAGAAGTATGTCCTGCTCTTTGCCTTCAACGGCACAGGCAAAACGCGCCTTTCCATGGTCTTCAAGGAATTGGGCAAGAAAACTGTCGAAGATGATGAGGGCAATGAAGAGACAACCCGCGACACCCTCTATTTCAACGCCTTCACCGAAGACCTGTTCCACTGGGACAATGACCTGGAGGGCGATTCCCGGCGCGTGCTGCGCATGAATACTGATTCGCGCTTCTTCGATGGTCTGCAAGAGCTTGAGATGGAGAACCGCATCCGACCGCTATTACGCCGCTATGCTGACATCGATTTTTTTATCGATTACGAGCAAGGTGCGGTGAACTTCGTCCGCGAAGTCCAGTCCGGGGAAAATACCGAGACCATCGAGCATATCAAGGTGTCCCGTGGTGAGGAGAATATCTTCGTCTGGTGCTTCTTCCTCGCCGTCGCCCAGTTGGCGGTGGATGGGCAGGAGGCCTACCGCTGGGTCAAATACCTCTATATCGACGACCCCATCTCCTCGCTGGATGACAACAACGCCATCGCTGTGGCCAGCCATCTGTCGCAACTGCTGAAGAGCGCCAACGGACAGATCAGAACAGTGATCTCGACCCACCATCATCTGTTCTTCAACGTCATGTGCAACGAACTGGGCAACGCCGCTCGATACTTCCTGGGCAAGGAGGCGGATCAATTCCTGCTGACAGACACCGGCGATACCCCGCGCTTCCACCACATAGCGCTGCTCAAACAGCTGCATGAAGTGGCGGAATCGGGCCAGATTTACACCTACCATTTTAATGTCCTGCGCAATCTTCTAGAAAAGACAGCCACCTTTCACGGCTTCCGAAGGTTCTCCGACTGCATCAATAGGGACAGCGACGACCCGGACGGCATTTTGCACACCCGCTTGGTGAACGTGCTCAGCCACGGGAATTATTCCCTCTTTGAGCCCCAGGAGATGCTGCCGGAGAACAAGGAATACTTCCGCAAGATCCTGCGGGACTTTATGAACAATTACCGGTTCAACCCGGAACTCTTCCCGGAACCGCGACAAGAGAGTGTGAGCGCATGACCAAAGACCAACTCAACCAACTGGGCAAGACTCTCTGGGCCATCGCCGACGAACTGCGCGGCGCGATGAACGCCGACGACTTCCGCGACTACATGCTTTCGTTCCTGTTCCTGCGCTACCTTTCGGACAACTACGAGGCCGCAGCCCAGAAGGAGCTGGGGCCGGACTATCCCAGGCTGAAAGTGGACGACCGCCGCTCGCCGCTGTCGGTATGGTACGCAGACAATGCCGAAGATATTCCCACCCTCGAAAAGCAGATGCGCCGCAAAATGCACTATTGCATCCACCCCGACTATCTCTGGAGCAGCATCTACGAGCGGGCACGCACCCAGAATGCCGAGCTGCTGCAAACCCTGGAGCGGGGCT
>JADGCJ010000172.1 GCA_015229045.1 Magnetococcales bacterium | reverse complement strand
TGACAAAGGCTTTCATGTCCAGGCCTTTCTTGAGGGGGTACCTGGGCAGTTACTTGTTTTTTTGTCTTTTTCGAGGTACGCATCTCAAAATAAAGGATCCATGAAAATCGCTGTCGTGGGACTCAACCATCAGACTGCCCCTGTCGCGTTGCGGGAGAGAGTGGCGTTCACTACCGAGACCTTTGCCGGACATCTGGCATCCCTGGCTGCCCTGGACGACGTCGCCGAGGGGGTGATTCTTTCCACCTGCAACCGGGTCGAGATCTATCTGGCCAGCCGGGAACCGGAAATGGCAACCGCCACGGTTCGCGCCTGGCTTGCCAAGACTCACCAGATTGCCCCTGATCAGCTCTCGCCCCATCTCTATACTTTCCAGGATGTTGCTGCCATTCGTCACGGCTACCGGGTCGCTGCCAGCCTCGACTCCATGGTGGTGGGAGAACCCCAGATCCTCGGGCAGATGAAACAGGCCTACCATGACGCGACGGCTGCCCGGACCACGGGGCCTATCCTGAACAAATTTTTTCATCAGGCGTTTCGGGTGGCCAAACGGGTGCGCAGCGAAACGGCCATTGCCGAGAATGCGGTCTCCGTCGCCTATGCGGCGGTGGCGCTGGCACGTAAAATTTTTGGTGGGTTGGCAGGAAAGAGTTGTCTGCTGGTCGGGGCGGGGGAGATGTGCGAACTGGCTGCCCGCCACCTGGTGTCCAATGGCATTGCCCATGTCCTGGTCACCAATCGAACCTGGCAACGCGCCGAAACCCTGGCCGCACTTTTTGGCGGCCATGCCTTTCCCCTGGAGAGACTGGCCGATAACCTGGACCGCGCCGATATTGTCATTTCGTCCACCGGCTCGACCTCCCATCTGGTGGATCCTGTCATGGTTCGGGCGGCCCTGAAGCGGCGCAAGCTGCGCCCCATGTTTTTCATCGACATTGCCGTGCCGCGTGACCTTGACCCCCGTATCGCCGATGTGGACGGCGCCTTCCTTTACGACATGGACGACTTGCACCGTATCGTCGAGCAGAATCGTCAGGTGCGGCATCAGGCGACCGAGGCCGCCGATCGCATCATCGCCATCGAGGTACCGGCTTTTGCGGCGTGGCTTGACTCTTTGGGGGTGCTTCCCACCATCGTCGATCTGCGCAAACGTCTGGAGGGAATTCGTGATGCCGAAGTTGCGCGGGCCATCGCCAAATGGCCAGGATTGACCGATCCGGATCGCCAGCGGGTCGAGGCGATGGCCCGGCTTCTGGTCAACAAGATTCTGCATATTCCTGTCAGCCGTTTGCGTCAGCTGGGTGTGCGTCGTGACAGCGACCTTTTTGTCGATGCAGCCCGGCAGATTTTTGATCTGGACCCCGCCTCCCCCATCCACGATGAGACCGACCTTTCGGAGTGACCATGGCCCTGTTTGACCAACTCACCGTCATGGCACGGCGCCACGCCGAATTGGCAGATCGTCTTGGCCAACCCTCCACCATGGCCGATTCGACCCTTTTTGCCCGTTGCAGCAAGGAGTTTTCCGAATTGGATCCCGTGGTGGAGAGCTGGCGGGCGTATCAGCAACTGCACCAGGAGGCCCAGGAAACGGAGGCCATTCTCGCCGACCCCTCCTCTGACCCCGAACTGCGCCAAATGGCTCGTGAAGAGACCGATGCCATCAAACATCGTCTGGAAAACCATCTGGGACAGTTGCGCCTCATGTTGATCCCTGCCGATCCCCACGATGACAAGAACGTCATTCTGGAAATTCGCGCCGGCACGGGTGGAGAAGAGGCAGCCCTGTTTGCCGCCGACCTTTTTCGCATGTACAGCCGTTTTGCCGAATCGCGTGGCTGGCGCGTGGAGATTTTGTCGACCAATCCCACGGCTCTGGGGGGAATGCGCGAGGTGATTGCCATGGTATCGGGTCACGCTGCCTACTCCACCTTCAAATTTGAATCCGGGGTGCATCGGGTGCAGCGGGTTCCCACCACCGAGGCGGGGGGGCGCATCCATACGTCGGCTTGCACGGTGGCCATTCTGCCCGAAGCCAGCGCTGTCGATGTCACCGTGGAAGAGAAAGATTTGCGCATCGATGTCTATCGTTCTTCGGGTCCGGGCGGGCAGAGCGTCAACACCACCGACTCCGCCGTGCGCATCACCCATCTGCCCACGGGTCTTGTGGTGACCTGTCAGGATGAAAAATCACAGCACAAGAACAAGGTCAAGGCCATGAAGGTGTTGACCGCCCGTCTCTACGACCGGGAACAACAGGCCGCCGACGACGAGCGCTCCCGGCAGCGTCGTACCCAGGTGGGTTCGGGGGATCGTTCCGAACGCATACGCACCTATAATTTTCCCCAAAACCGCCTTACCGACCATCGTATCAATCTGACGTTGCACAAGCTGGACGCCATTTTGGCCGGGGATCTGGCCGAGGTGGTGGATGCTTTGGCCACACATCATCAGGCCGAATTGTTGAGTCGTTTGGGTGAGGATGCCTGAAAATCGGGGCGAAGCCCCAATAAAATTTTTTATTATTAAAAGTGGTTGGGGGATCCAAGGGGGAGGCTCCGCCTGCCCCCTTGGTGGGGTTTGGGGCGAAGCCCCAATGGGGTTTGGGGCGAAGCCCCAATGGGGTTTGGGGCGAAGCCCCAACAAAATCTTTCATGTTCTGGTGGGGCTTGGGGCGAAGCCCCAATGGGGCTTGGGGCGAAGCCCCAATGGGACTTGGGGCGAAGCCCCAATAAAATCTTTTATGTCACTCTTTTTCTCGATCACGAAAAAGCGACGTATCCCAGAGCAGACGCGGTTTAACTTTGTTGGAATATTGTAACTGTCCAGGTACCCCCTCAAGAAAGGCCTGGACATGAAAGCCTTTATCAGGGCTTCGCCCCGAACCCCACCAGGACTCTGTCCTGGACCTGTCCGGTCGCCGGCCCCCTTGGACCCCGATGCCAAAAAGCGATCATGGCCTCGGGCGTGTCAGTTTCAAATGCGATGGCCCTGCCAGCCAACCTTCACGGATGGGAAGAGCCCCCCTCCACCCTCCGGTCATGAGAGTCGCTGCGTCACTTTCGCAGCAAAAACCTGGTCTGTACAAAGAGATCATGGAAAGGGAAAATTTCCCATGGGTGTCATCATGCCCGAAGGGCGAGACATTTGATAGACGTCCCGATTCATGCGGCCAACATTGAAGGTGAGATGACCAAAACGACGGGACATATTATTGACGCCCAGGTTGATCGAGCTGACGCTGTCGTTCATGTACTGCAGGTTTCCCGCAACCAGCTCGATGTTGTCCGTCATGGCAGCGACAGAATGATTGATGCGCACCATGCGCTCCGATATCTCGGGCATGCCGGAAATATCCGTGTTCATCCCAGAGACATCTTTTGTCAACCCTTCGACCTGATGGGTCACTTGTCCGAAGAAGGAGTACATGGTCTCCATGTTTTTCAACATCACCTCCATGATCCCGGACATGCCGGAGATCTGGTAGCCAATGAAGAGCGCCTGCAGCAACAGCAGCACGAGCACACCGTGAATCACCAGGGAGGTGCGTCGTGCGATCCTGCTCCCCCTCGCGTCGAGTTCGCGCATGTGGGTATTGAAGCCACGAATACTGTCGCGTACCCCTTCGATGGCGGAGAGCAAATGGGCATCGGCGGGGGTTTGATCCGCAGCGACGACACGGTCCGGCGACTCTTTGCGCATCGCTGCGCCTGTCGTCGACGCTGCGTTTGCGGCAACCTGATCTGTCACAAGGCTGTCCTTTGACAAGGTGTCATGCGTTGGTTCATCCATGGCCAAACCGAATCCACTTCGAGATGCATAATTTTTTGTAACTATTCAGTACCCCCCCCCAAGAAAGGCCTGGACATGAAAGCCTTTGTCAGGGCTTCGCCCCGAACCCCACCAGGACTCTGTCCTGGACCTGCCAGGACTCTGTCCTGGACCTGTCCGGTCGCCAGCCCCCTGGACCCCGATTCGTTGCCGGGTGCTGAATAGTTACAATTTTTTGACTGTTGAAAGACTGGGATGGTCCAGGAAGGGCTGTGCTCTTCCTGATGGGGTCCGGGGCGAAGCCCCAATAAAGCCTTTCATATCAACACTTTTCTTGACCACGAAGAAACCACACGTTTCAAAATGGACACAATCTAGCGTGGTACCGGCATGATGGAGTTGAACATTTTCATGGGCGTCGACATGCGGTTGACCCCCATCCCGATCCCGGAAACCTCATGGTCCATCGCCTGGAAGGTGTAGGACATCCGGCTGACATCGCCATTGATCTGGCCGATATTGAGGGTGATGCCGTTCATCAGGGTGCTGATGGATTCGGCGCTGGTGCCGAGGCGCTGCATCGACTCCTGCATCTTGACCACTTCTGCGGTGATGACCGGCATGGTGTGTACCTTGGCGCCGATGGCACTGACCTCGCGTTGCATGGTCCCCATGTCTTTGGTCATCTGGGTGAAGTGCCGGTTGATGATCTCCACGGTGGAGATGAGATCGCCCATCTGGATGGTCAGGATGTGAATGATCACGCTGAGCAGAACCCCGAGCAGGCCGAAGTAGAGCATGGTGGCACGCATGAGGATGGTGACACGCCGGGCCACGTTGAGAACCAGTCCGGTGCGCAGCTCCATGGCCTCGAGGAAATGCCCGGTGATCTCTGCGGTCAGGTCGTGAAAGCTTTGCGGTGACGACTGTACCTGTATGGCCGGTGGGCGTATCTCCAGGCTCTCGCTCATGCGGGCACTTTCTGGCTGGTTGTGGGCAGGGACATGCCGGGGGTTTCGATTCCTGATCGGATCACCACAGCACGGAGGGCGGCACCAGCCCACGGTTGCATTTCAGGGAGTACGGTCCCGTTGCACAAGAGCCGCCGCTGTGCGTCGATCGTGGTCCGGAGATCGAGATGCAAAGACCGGGCCAACGACGTATCCCAAGACAGACACGGTTGAAAGGTTCAAGGTATTCTCACGGATACAGCGGTGGTGGTGTCGTGTAACCCGGAGGAGGAGGTGGCATCGCGTCATCCGACGGGGGCGGCGGCGGATAACCAACACCCGATGGCGTCGAATTGATCTGGTAGGTCGGCATGGGGAGACTCTGCACAACGCCGACAGGAACCGGCACCTGGTGTCCCTTGGCATACATGCACTGGATGTAGGCATGATCGTAGCTGCGCTGGGCCACATAGGCTGAATTGTGGTTCGACTCAAGGCCAAAGAGGCTGCCGGCCAGCAATCCAGCCCCGGCACCAACACCAGCCCCGCGATGCCCGTTGATGGCTGCTCCGGCGACGGCACCCACAACCGTACCGACAGCGGCGCTGGCCACGCCGGGATCGATCGCTCCGGAGCCTCCCGACTGGAGCTGGGCGTAGGAGCGGCAGTCGGCATCGTCGACACGGAACTGGTCAAAGCTGCGACCACTCCTGGGCATGGCCAGGATGCTTGGTCCGCTCGGCGCGAAAGCGCATCCGGCCAGCAACGGCAAAATCAACAGCACCGGCGGAAAAAGAAGGGATCCTCTCATGGCAAAATCCTTCTGCAACTCAAGGTTGACCGGGTGGTTGCGGTGTCACTCTCTGCCAGCCGTCGGGACACTCCTTGACGTAGGGGTAGTAACCTCTCGTTGCGGCGCAATAGTACCAGTAATTGGCCGCTGCTGCGGGCGCTGGCGCCGGAGGAGCCGCAACGACAACGGGTTGCTGGACATAAACCGGCGGACGCTCGATCACCACCGGCGGTGGCGCGTAGTAGTAGCTTGGGGGATAGTAGTAAGGCCCCCCCCAGTAAGGAGCGCCGATAACCACACTGAGCCGTGAATGATGGCGGTGGTGGTGTCCCCACTCCGCCCGGGCGTCGCTCGTGCTGGCCACGCCGGAGAGAACCACGCACAACACCAGGATCCATTTCATTGTTTTCATAGAGAGTCCATCCTTTTCGCGTCAACGCGGAGAGTGTATCAATGAGCCAGGTGCCAGGAACCATCCGGCTGCTGACAGGCTCTCCCCTTGCCTGGGTACTTGAGTCCATCGATCTCGATGGTTGTCTGAATGTCGCGGCAGATCTGTCCGGATGGGGTCTGCTGGGCCAGGTTTTGGACCTCCTGTGGTGGGGAAGGCGGCAACGAAGAGATCGGCGGGAGTGCCGACGGTGGTGGCAGCGAAGGGATTGATGGCACCCCGAAAGGCGATGGCATCGAGGCTGTCGGCTGCGAAACATAAACAACCTGAGGAGAGGGAGTCTGCCGAACAACGACAACTTCCGGTCGCAGGTAGGGATCGGGATAGGGATAGACCACGCGGGGAAAAAGATGCCAATTCCGGCCAACGACCCACCACCATCCATTGTGCCCATGGTGACGACCATGTTCCCAGTGACCACGGTACCAATCGGAGGAGTGGGTTATGGGACTTCCGGGATGATTGTATCGATAGGAATCGTGCTGACCGTGATGGCGATGGTGACGATGATGACGACTATGTTCGTCCCCTCCGATGTGCGTACCAATGCTGAGAGACAGATCAGCCGCCTGGAGAGGGTTGACCGCCAGGGATCCTGCCAAAAGGATCCATAAAAAAGAGGTCGATGGCTTGATGATGCTCATGCCGGCATTCTCCCTATGCCACGAGACAACAAAATCTGGAACTGAACCCCACCCAGGGCAATCGCACTTGAGATTTTCGAGGACCATGAGTAGTGATTCGGGACCTGTCAAAACGGGGTCCAGGGGGCTGGCTCCCTGGCGGGTCAAGGGCAGA
>JADGCJ010000171.1 GCA_015229045.1 Magnetococcales bacterium | reverse complement strand
GGTTCGTGCAATTTGCGTTGTTGAGCAAATACTTAAAAGAAGGCCAGATCGACATTGAAAGAATGCGTGCAGCACAACCACACTTGAACGCTGAAGAGCTGGGATTGTGCCTCATCATTACACCACCCACAAAGGAACAATCCGCCATTGCCTCCTTCCTCGACCGGGAGACACTCAAGATTGATGCGCTGGTGGCCGAGCAGGAAAATCTGATTGCCCTGTTGAAGGAAAAGCGGCAGGCCGTCATCTCCCACGCCGTCACCAAGGGCTTGAACCCCGATGCGCTGATGAAGGATAGCGGTGTTGAGTGGCTGGGGGAGGTGCCAGAGCATTGGGAGGTGAAGCAAATCAGATATTTTGCAGACGTACTACGGGGCAAGTTCACACACAGACCAAGAAATGACCCCGCATTTTACGATGGCGAGTTTCCATTTATCCAGACTGGTGATATTACAGGCTCGACAAAATATGTCACCGAATTTAAACAGACGCTGAATTACCGTGGTGCTGCTGTCAGCAAGGAGTTTCCGCAAGGTACTCTTGTCATGGCTATCGCTGCAAATATCGGAGATGTCGCAATATTAGACTTTCCAGCATATTTCCCAGACAGCATTGTTGGTCTCGTGCCAAAGTTTGATGGTAATTTGCTTTTCTTGTTTTATCTTATGCAGGCGATGAAGCAGCCAATGTTGATGACAGCAACAATCAGCACACAGATGAACCTGAATGTGGACCAAATTGTCTCTTTGTCTGTGGCATCCCCGCCATTGAGCGAACAATCCGCCATCGTCGCCTTCCTCGACCAAGCAACTACCCAACTCGACACCCTCATCGCCGAGGCCCAGCGCGCCATTGACTTTCTCAAAGAACGCCGCTCCGCCTTGATCTCTGCCGCTGTGACTGGAAAGATCGACGTGCGCGGTCTTGTTCCCGTGGAGACAACCCCATGATTCCCTACATCCCCCAATCCCTGCCACGACCCGACCTGGATTATGGCCGCATCATTCGCAAGGTTGGTCTCGCCAATGCGGCCCTGGCCCGGTATGACGGACTGCTGCAAAGCGTCATCAACCCTTCGATCATGCTGTCACCACTGACCAACCGGGAGGCGGTGCTTTCCTCAAAAATTGAAGGAACACAAGCCACCGTCGACGAGGTGTTGGGATACGAGGCGGGCATCGATTTCGGTGGGGAGAAGGCCCAGGATATTCAAGAGATCGTCAACTACCGCAAGGCACTGGTACTGGCCACCGAAGCGTTGGCGGACCGCCCCCTCACCCTGTCGCTGGTTTGCCAAATGCATGCGCTCCTGATGGACAGCGTGCGCGGTGCCAACAAAACCCCCGGTCAATTCCGGGTCGAGCAAAACTGGATCGGCGCGGCGGGATGTACGATGGAACAGGCAACTTTCGTACCCCCCTCTCCCCTGCAACTGCGGGATCACCTGGAAGCCTGGGAACTCTACCTCGCAGCAGATGACTTTGATCCCCTGGTACAGGTGGCCATCGTGCATGCGCAATTTGAGTTGATCCATCCGTTCAAGGATGGCAATGGCCGCATTGGACGCCTGCTGATACCGCTGTTCCTGTTCCAGAAACGCACCCTGGCCAGCCCGATGTTCTACCTGAGTGACTATCTGGAGAGTCACCGCGACCTCTATTACGCTCGCCTGCGTGGCATCAGCCAGGAGAAGGATTGGGAGAGTTGGATCGAGTTTTTTCTGGAAGCCATCATGGAACAGGCTCATACCAACAGCAACAAAGTGCGGGAAATCCTGGCACTTTATGAACAGATGAAACATCGGATCATGGAACTGACCCGCTCGAAGCATGCCATGCGGATACTGGACACCCTGTTTGACCGTCCCATTTTTCAATCCAATGATTTTATCCAACGCTCTGGCATTCCCAAGAAAACGGCCTTGCCTTTTCTGCACCACCTGCGCGAGGTCGGTATCCTCCAGCCACTCCAGGAACAAAGCGGACGGCGTCCCGCCATTCTTGCCTTTCGCGACTTGCTGAATTGCAGCGAAGGCCGAGATGTTTTATAGCGGCCTTATGTCTGACGCAACAGACACAAACAGATTTGTGTCTGTAATTTTGAAAAATATGAGACACAAATACCGTTGTGTCGATTGCAGCAGACACAACGACCAAGAGGAGACGCGCCATGAGCCTGCACAAAGAGGTTGAGCTCGAAAACGACATCTGCCAGCATCTGGCCGCCCAGGGTTGGCTCTATGACCCGAACGATGCCGCGCACTACGACCGCCAGCGGGCCTTGTTCCCGGCGGACCTGCTGGCCTGGCTGCAGGAGACCCAGCCCAAGGCCTGGGAAGCGTTGCACAAAAACCATGGTGCGGAAGCCGAAACCACCCTGCTCAATCGCGTTCGCAAGCAGTTGGATGACCGGGGCACCCTGGAGGTGTTGCGCCATGGCGTAGAGTTGGCGGGAGTGCGTCAGCCGTTGCTCCTCGCCCGGTTCAAACCCTCACTCGCCATGAACCCCGACTTGCAAGCCCAATACGGGGCCAATCGGTTGCGGGTGGTACGGCAGGTGCGTTATTCCCTCCGCAACGAGAACAGCCTCGACCTGCTGCTGTTCGTCAACGGCCTGGCCGTGGCCACGGTCGAGTTGAAGAGCGACTTCACCCAGTCCGTCGAGGATGCGGTGGACCAGTACCGCTTCGACCGCAACCCCAGGCTCAAGGGTCATACCGAACCGCTGCTGGATTTTCCACGCGGTGCCCTGGTCCATTTTGCCGTCAGCAATTCTGAAGTGTGGATGACCACCAAACTGACGGGAGCCACCACCCGTTTCCTGCCCTTCAACCGGGGCGATGGGGGCGGCAAAGGCAACCCCCTCAACCCCAACGGCCATCGCACCGCCTACCTGTGGGAAGAGGTATGGGCGCGGGACTCCTGGCTGGAAATTCTCGGTCGCTACATGGTCACCAAGCGGGACAGCAAGAGGCAAATCTCTGCCATCCTCTTCCCACGCTACCAACAACTCGATGTCACCCGTAAACTGCTGGCGGCAGTGCTGAAAGAGGGGCCAGGAGAGAAATATTTGATCCAGCACTCCGCAGGCTCGGGCAAAACCAACTCCATCGCCTGGACCGCCCACTTTCTGGCCGATCTGCACGATGCCGACAACACCAAGCTGTTTGATTCGGTGCTGGTGGTCAGTGATCGCACGGTCATTGATGCCCAGTTGCGGGATGCCCTCTTTGACTTTGAGCGCGTCGCTGGGGTCGTGGCCAGTATTACCGGTGAGCAGCAGAGCAAGAGCGGCGAACTGGCCCAGGCACTGTCAGGAGGCAAAAAAATAGTGGTCTGCACCATTCAGACCTTTCCCTTCGCGTTGCAGGCGGTGCATGAACTGGCGGCCACCCAGAACAAGCGGTTCGCAGTGATCGCCGACGAGGCCCACTCCTCCCAGACCGGCGAGGCGGCCTCCCGGCTCAAGATGGTGCTGTCCGCGCATGAAATAGAAGAGCTGAAAGATGGCGGCGAGGTCAGCAGCGAAGATCTGCTGCTTGCGCAAATGGCCGCACGGGCCAACGAGGCCCACATCACCTATGTGGCCTTCACCGCCACCCCCAAGGCCAAGACGCTGGAACTATTCGGACGCCGCCCCGACCCTGCTCAACCCGCCAGCCAGAGCAACCTGCCCGCCCCTTTCCACGTCTATTCCATGCGTCAGGCCATCGAAGAAGGCTTTATCCTGGACGTACTGAAAAACTACACGCCGTACAAACTGGCCTTCAAATTGGCCCAGGCCGGCAAGGAGTTGGATGATAAAGAGGTAGAGCGCGGCGAAGCTGTCAAAAGCATCATGCGCTGGGTACGTCTGCACCCCTACAATATCAGCCAGAAGGTTCAGGTGGTGGTGGAACACTTCCGGGAGAATGTTGCGCCGTTGCTGGGCGGTCTGGCCAAGGCGATGGTGGTGGTCGGCAGCCGTTTGGAGGCGGTGCGCTGGCAGTCGGCAATCAATAGCTATATCAGGCAATCCGGCTACAAAATCCACACTCTGGTAGCCTTCTCTGGTGAAGTGATCGACAAAGAGTCCGCTCCAGATGCTTTCACCGAGACCAGCACACGGCTGAACCCGAACCTGAAAGGCCGTGACATCCGGGGAGCCTTCGACACGGATGAGTATCAGATCCTGCTGGTGGCCAACAAGTTCCAGACCGGCTTTGACCAACCGCTGCTGTGCGGCATGTATGTGGACAAGCGGCTCACGGGTATCCAGGCGGTGCAGACCCTCTCTCGTCTGAACCGTGCCCATCCGGGCAAGGAGACCACGTTCATCCTCGATTTTGTCAACGAACCAGAGGAGATTCTGGCCGCTTTCAAAATCTATTATGAGACGGCGGAACTGGCCGGTGTCACCAACCCCGATCTGGTCTACGACCTGCGAGCCAAATTGGACGCCACCGGCTTGTACAGTGATGCCGAGGTCGAGCGAGTGGTTATGGTCGAAATAGACCAAAGAGCATCCCAAGCCCAGTTGACGGCTGCCGTAGGACCAGTGGCGGATTGTCTGCTCAAACGGTTTGCCGCAGCAAAGTCTGCGCTGCAGGTCGCCCAGGCGGTTGGCAACGCGCAAGGGGAACAAGTGGCCAGGGACGAGATGAACGTGCTGCTCCTGTTCAAGCGTGACCTGGGGACATTTCTGCGGGTTTATGTGTTCTTGGCGCAGTTGTTTCATTACGAAAACACCGCCATCGAGAAGCGGGCGATCTTCTTCCGTCGTCTGCTGCCGCTGCTGGAGTTCGGACGTGAACGGGAGGGGGTCGATCTTTCCAAAGTGACTCTGACCCACCACAAGCTTAAAAACCAGGGCAAGCGGAATATGCCGTTGACTGAGGGAAAGGCCGACAAGCTCGCACCACTGACGGAGGCGGGCAGTGGTGCGGTACAGGAGAAAGAGAAGGTTTTGCTGGACGAGATTATCCAGAAGGTCAACACCCTGTTCGAGGGCGAACTCTCCGACGACGACAAGCTGATCTATGTGAACAACGTCCTGAAGGGCAAATTGCTGGAGTCGCACACACTGGTCCAGCAGGCCACCAACAACTCCAAGGAGCAGTTTTCCAACTCCCCTGATCTGGCCAGCGAACTGATGAACGCCATCATGGACGCATTTACCGCGCACACCACCATGAGCAAACAGGCACTGGACTCCGAGAAAGTGCGCCAGGGATTGCGGGATATTTTGTTGGGACCAGCAAACCTGTATGAGGCCTTGCGGTTGCGAGGCGAAACACAAACGAAACAGCCGGAGAGAGCCAATGGAGGCGTCTCCCGTTTCCCTGAGCCGCATCCATGACCGCAGAGCCAGGGTTCCAAACCTCTGTCACCCAATGCGCTTGACCTTTGCGGCGACCATTCAGTTATGCTCCCGCACAATTTTCCAACCTCCCTCCTCCTTTTGCAGCGTCAGCACCTTGTTGCTCTTCACTTGAAGCGTGTTTGACGAAAAGTCCTGCACAAATGAACATTGCGCATGGGTCGCATCCATCATCTTGACCTGGATGGCCGACAGGGAGACCCGTATGGTGCGGGCAGACTGGATGGTGTTCTGCCGATGACTTTTCCAGGCATCCCAGTTGGGATGTTTTGTGGGAACAAAAGAGTTGCTGGAGTAAAAAGAGAGATACTCTTCCACATTCCTGGATGCCCACGCCTTTGCCCAGGCCTGGACGGTCTGCTCAATCTCCTCGGCGGGCGGGAGCGGTTGGGAGGGCGCGTCCGCCTGGGCAGGAGGCTCGGCCTGGGAGGGAGAGGCCACCACCCGCAGTGGCGCAACCTCCGTTTTGCGCAACTCCCGCTCTGGTTTCTCCTCCTGCATCACCGGCTTTTCCTCGCTCACCACCGGCTTTTCCTCACGCACCACCGGCTTTTCCTCCTGCAGCACCGGCTTTTCCTCCTGCATCACTGGCTTTTCCTCCTGCACCACCGGCTTTTCCTCTCGTAGCACCGGCTTTTCCTGTTGCACCGGCTTCTCATCCCTCGTCACCTTCTGCGCCTGGGCGACTACTGGGGGAGGCATCTGTTTGGCAACCAGGTCACGATCGTGCATGGCATCCCCATCCCCCTGGGCAGCCGCCAGATCCAGCCAGTGGTGGGCCTGTGCCAGATCCCTGCTCACCCCTTCACCCACCGCATACATTCTGCCCAGGTTGTACTGGGCAGCCGCATATCCCTGCTGGGCAGAGATCCGGTACCATTTGGCCGCCTCCCGCTCATCCCTGGGCACCCCCTGACCCTGATAATAGAGCCCGCCCAGATTGTACTGGGCAATGGCATGCCCCTGCTGGGCGGCCATCCGATACCAGTGGAGCGACTTTTCATGGTTCCGGGGCACCCCTTGACCCGTGGCATAGAGCACACCCAGATTGTTCTGGGCCATGGCGTCCCCCTGTTCGGCAGCCTTGCGCACGGCAGCCAGATCATCCTGGGCAACCACCGGCCCCGACATGGCCAGCAACAAGAGTACAATCACCCATTGTGTAAACCGCTGCATCTTTCTCCTCCCTGTATGGCAAATGGTCTGGCTGCCGATAGTGAACCATTGCATGGGCAGGTTCTGCAACCCCTGCCAATAGAAAGGCTGGCGATTGTGCGCCAAGCAGATCCGGTATAAAGAGCGCATCTGTGAGTGGTTGCAGGCAAACAGCCCGGCGACAAAAAAATGGCTTGATGTTTCGGAAAGACAAAAAACCAAGACCTTGGGGGGCGGTGAACCGCCCCCCAATCCCCCCCACCCT
>JADGCJ010000170.1 GCA_015229045.1 Magnetococcales bacterium | reverse complement strand
CAACTTCGAATTCTTCGCCGAGGAGTTTGAAGAGGCCGACCCGGCTCCATCCAAATCCCTCATGCAGCAGGTGTTCGAGGCCCGCATCGATCTGGCTGAGACCGCCCTGGATCAGTCCGAACCGGCGGCCTTCAAGCTGGCGGCGGAGCTGCTGGCAAAGAATCTGGCCGCCCTGCCCGAGGAGACCATCGCCGTGCGGGAGAAGTGGCGGGAGAAGCGCACCGTCCAGCAGACCCACGTTCTGGAGCAGTTCGCCCCGGAAACGGTGATCCTGCTGCGCCAGACCATGGCCCCGCTGATGCAGTGGATCGACATCCGCGACCACGCCGCCGCCTGGCAGTTCGACCGGCTCATGGCCCTGATGCAGACCGAACTGTTGAAAAAAACCAGCCGCTTCGAGGATTACCGGGATCAGGCCCTGGATCAGGTGGCCCAGTTGCAGATGCACCTGAACCCGGTGCGGGAAAAGGGCGATGTCATCAAGCGCTTCAAGGATCCCGCCTTCTGGGGCGGGGTGACGGTGGCGGCCCTGGAAAGCATGAGGCAGGACCTGCGCGGCATCATGCACCACCGTCGTCCGGGGGAGCGCCCTGGTGAAACCGTGCGGGTGGTGGATGTGACCGATGGCGGGGTCGAGTTCGCTCAGCGCAAGGCCAACATCACTGCCAACGACCTGGCCGCCTACCGCAAGCGGGTGGAGGAGGTTCTTACGCCTCTGTTCGAGAGCAACCCCACCATGAGGAAGATCCGCGCTGGCGAGCCGGTGACCGAGGCGGACCTGAACGCCCTGAACGCCCTGATCCACACCGAACGGCCCGACGTGGACCTGAACATCCTGCTGGAGTTCTACCAGGAGACCGCCGGCGGGCTGGCGCAGATTCTGCGTTCCATCATCGGCATGGACGCGCATGCGGTGGAACAGCACTTCGCCGATTTCGTCCGCCGCCATCCCAAGCTGAACGCCCGGCAGATCCGCTTTCTGGGGTTGCTCAAGAACCACATCAGCAAGTTCGGCGTCATCAGTATCGACCGGCTTTATGAGCCGCCGTTCACCACCGTGGACAGCGAAGGCCCCGATGGCGTATTCCGCGACGAGGCGCAGATGGATGACCTCATCGCCATCCTGGAAGCCTTCAAACCCCCTGCACGGCACGAAGCCAATAGAGTACAATCTGGAGTCACCACCGCATGATCACTGGTGAGTTGAAAGCGAAAGTGGACAAACTTTGGACAGAATTCTGGACCGGCGGCATCACCAATCCGCTCACCGTCATCGAGCAGATTTCGTTTTTGATGTTCGCCCGGCTGCTGGATATCGCCGAGTCCCGCAACGAAAAGCGCGACGCCCGCACGGGCCATCAGGGCCGCCGCAATTTCGGCGAAACCGAGCAGGAACTGCGCTGGTCCCACTTCAAGCACCTGGGGGCGGAGGAGATGCTGCCCCTGGTGCGGGACCGGGTTTTTCCCCACTTCAAGAAGGTGGCGGTGGACGGGGCCGAGTTCGGCGAATACATGAAAGAGGCCCAGTTGATGATCGCCAAGGCCAGTCTGCTGGTGAAGGCGGTGGAGATGATCGACGCCCTGCCGCTCACCGCCGGGGACACCAAGGGGGATCTCTACGAGTATCTGCTGGGCAAACTGACCACGGCGGGCATCAACGGCCAGTTCCGCACCCCGCGCCATGTGATCCGCGCCATGGTGGAGATGGTCGCCCCCCGCCCCGACGAGGTGGTGGGTGATCCCGCCTGCGGCACCGCCGGCTTCCTGGTGGAGGCCATGCAATACCTGATGCGGGAATACACCTCCCCGGAGATGGTGGAGACCGACCCGGAATCCGGGGAGAAGATCTACCACGGCGACCTGCTGGAACCCCATCGGGAGCACATCCAGCGCCGCATGTTCCGGGGGTTCGACTTCGACGTCACCATGCTGCGCATCGCCGCCATGAACCTGCTGCTCCATGGCATCGATGCCCCGGACATCCACTATCAGGACACTTTGAGCAACACCTTCCCGGAGCGTCATCCCAAGCTGGCGTATGCCGGCGTCTCCACGGCGGTGCTGGTTTTTACCAAGGGGGGCAAGACCGATCAGGTTTTTTTCTATGATGTGCAGGCCGACGGCTTCAGCCTGGATGATAAGCGCACCCCGACGCCGGACAAGGACGACCTGCCGGACCTGCTGGCGCAGTGGAAGGCCCGTGACCCGAAAAAGCTCACCGACCGCACCGCCAAGGCGTTTTGCGTCCCCGTGGCCGAGATTCGCGGCGATGGCAAATATGACCTCTCCATCAACCGCTACAAGGAGACGGTTTACCAGGAGGAGCAATACGACCCGCCTGGGGAGATTCTGGAGCGGATGGTGGAGCTGGAGCGGGCGATTATGGCGGATTTGGAAGAGTTGAGGGGGATGGTGGGATGACGCAGTTGCACACTGTACCTCTTGGGAGCCTAGTAGATATCAAAGGTGGCGGCACTCCTAGCAGATCCAACCCTACCTATTGGGATGGCTCTATCCCATGGGCAACGGTCAAAGATTTAAACGGTTCAGTTCTTTCTGAAACGCTTGAGTCAATCACGCCCGAGGCAGTCGAACAAAGCGCAACGAACATTATCCCCTCTGGGAATATTGTCACAGCCACGAGAATGGCGTTGGGAAGGGCTGCAATCAACACCATCGACATTGCAATCAATCAGGATTTGAAAGCTCTATTTTGCAAGCCCGAGGTGGATGTTCGGTATTTGCTCCACTTTTTGAATGCTAATGCAGGTCTGATTGAGTCATTTGGAAAGGGAGCCACTGTCAAGGGAATCACGCTGGACGTTCTGCGCCAGCTAACAGTTCCCCTTCCCCCCCTCCCGGAGCAGAAGCGCATCGCTGCGATTCTGGACAAGGCCGACGCCATCCGCCGCAAGCGCCGCCAAGCCTTGGCCCTGGCCGACCAGTTCCTCCGCGCTGTCTTCCTCGACATGTTTGGCGACCCCGTCACCAACCCAAATGGATTTCCAATAAAAAAAGTGCAATCAGTGCTCAGCAAAGAACGCTCAGGAACCCAGTCTGGCCCCTTTGGGAGCGCTTTGAAAAAACATGAATATGTTAGTGAGGGTGTTCCAGTTTGGAACATTGATAACGTTGGGCAAAACCGTTTCGTACCAACCCCAAAGCTCTTCATTGCCGAGGAGAAATATGAGCAGTTAAAGAGATATTCAGTGACTGATGGCGATATACTTATTTCCAGGGCTGGAACTGTAGGACGAATGTGTATCGCCAAACCTGAAGTCCGCCAATCAATTATCAACACAAATCTGGTTCGCGTCGTCCTAGATCATGCACAGTTGACTTCAGAATATTTTGTTTTTTTATTCACCTATTGTTCGCACAGGCTGGGCGGGCTACGCAGTAATGAGAAAGATAACGCATTTACATTTCTAAACCCAAAAACACTTAAAGCCCTGCCAATCCCGGTTCCTCCAATCGACTTGCAACAGAAATTCATTGAGCGAGTCCGCCAAATAGAAATATTAACCATACAGCATCAGCAACAAAAATCTGAATCGACCAACCTTTTTCAGTCCCTCACCCAACGCGCCTTCCGGGGGGAGTTGTGATGACGACTATGGAAACCCACTTGGCCGCCATGGTGCGTGCCATCGTCGCCGCCGCCCAGCCGGAGAGGATCATCCTGTTCGGCTCCCAGGCCCGGGGTGATGCCGAAACCGATGCCGACGTGGACCTGCTGGTGATCGAAGCCGAGCCGTTCGGCCCCCAGCGCAGCCGCTTCCAGGAGATCAACCGGCTGGAGCGGGCCATGGGGACCATTCCGGTGCCGACGGATATCCTGGTCTACTCCAGCGAAGAGGTGGAGCAATTGAAATCCTCCACCAACCACGTCGTCGCCCGCGCCTTGCGAGAGGGGAAGGTGCTCCATGCCCGATCATGAAACCGCCCGGCGCATGCTGGAAGCCGCCAGTCGTGACCAGCAAGCCATCGTCAACATGCAGGACGCCGAACGCTTTCCGGATGAGATTTTCGGTCTGCACGCCCAACAGGCGGTGGAGAAATCCCTCAAGGCATGGCTTGCCCATCGTGACCAGGAAGTCCCTCGAACCCATAACCTGCGCCTGCTGCTGGTACTGCTCCAGCAAGCCGGCGAGGATGTGACCAGGGAGTGGGATTTTATCGACCTGACCGCCTTTGCCGTGCATTTCCGGTATGAGGCATGGGATGCTGCCGACGCCATCCTGGACCGGAAAGATCTCGTCCTCCGGGTGGATACGCTGTTGCGCAGGGTATCAGACATCATCGGCTCGGCGTCAGAGTAAGAAATATCATGAAACCAGAATATTGTTTATGATTGCGGCGTGAAACAAGGAGGCAGTCGGTTCAGGATCTGACCTGCAACATGCTGAAGAGCAAGGAGAAGTCGTTCATTCAAACGAAGCGTCTCGATTGGTCCGGGCGTTGCGTTGGAGAGGGGCAGGCAACCCCTTCAACGGAGATCGACCATGAACCTCTCGAAACGAAGATTCCTGAAAGCGGGTGCGGGTCTGGCCGCGCTCCTGTTCGGCGGGGCGCGCACTGGCGTAGCCCAGCCCCGGGTGGAACCTGAAACGCCCCCCACCGAGGTGCTGCTCCAGACCTCGCCCGTGGCCGGGTTCCAATACCACCAGGGGGAATGGCTCTGGTCCCGGCTGCGGACGGGCCAGCCGCTGGTACTGCAACGGGAGGCGGACAACGCCTATGACGGCAAGGCGGTGATGGTGCTCTGGAACGGGAAAAAACTGGGTTACGTCCCCCGGGCCGCCAACGTGGCGGTCTCCCAGATGCTGGACCGGGGCCAGACCCTGCGGGCCCGCATCACGGGTCTCAAGGATTCCAGCAACCCGTGGGAGAGGATCCAGATGGACATCCTCATGGAAACCCGGCCCGGACAGGCGTGATATCATTGGCGCAGGAGCCCATCATGGCATCTCGAAAGAACTCTGAAAGCACTGGCAAAAGGGCCGCCTCGGCGGCGGCCAGGACGCTGCGCAATCCCAACGCCAGCCAGGCGGCCAAGTCCGCCGCCGGCTCGGCCCTGGCGCAAACCGGCAACGCCAAGGTGACCGGCCCCAAGGCCGCATCCGCCGCCAGCAAGGCGCTGAAAAGCCCGGGCACCAGCAAAGCCGGAAAAAGCGCTGCCGGTTCGGCCCTGACCCAACGGCCCAACAAGGGAAAGTGGTGACCTGTTCAATGGAGCGCCAACCATGACCATCGCCGACGCCGACATCTCCGCCATGAGCGCCCGCATCGGGGAAACCGTCCACCCGAAGCGGATCATTCTGTTCGGCGCACTTTGTCAACGCGCTTTCTGGGGGAAGTTGTGAACGAAAGCACAATCTGCGCTGCCTGCATCAAAGATGCTTTCTTACAGCAGCGCGTTATCAATGAGGGAAGCATTCAACCCTGCTCTGCATGTGGGAGTGAAAATCAAAAATCTATTCCTATCACAGACCTGCTTGAACAAATCGCCACGGCTTTCAAGCTCCACCATGGCATCGGAGATTACAACCAATATCTTGGTGAAGCAGAAGGTGATGATCTCCAAACAATGCTTTATGAGTTTGCTGGCTGGGACGATCCGGTCAATGAGCTGATTGCACAAGCTCTCTTTGGTGACGAACCTGGGTGCGATCCAAGAGATGGGGATTCTCCGTTCTTTTCAGATGATTTCACATACATACAGCTTAATTCCCCTTACTATCAACAATGGCGAGGTCCTATTGATTCCTGGCATGAATTCAAGCAGCACATCAAACACGAGGCTCGTTTTTTCTCCAAGACATCAACCGAGCAACTTCATAGGGTTTTTGATGACCTTGAAATCGTGCATAAATGGATCAACGCCTCAATCATCCGCACCATCGGCCCAGGTACGGAGATCGATTCGGTATTCCGCGCTCGCGAAGTGGACTTCCGGAATGAAAAGGCAATCGTTGATTTATTGAGGGACCCAGCCAATCAACTCGGAGCCCCCCCCGCAAGAGTGGCCAGAGCAAACCGTCTGAATCCTGCTGGAATCGTCGCTTTTTACGGTTCCATGGATACCATGACATGTTTGGCTGAACTCCGTTTGCCCACTGGGTCATCGGTCATTATCGGGAGATTTACCATCACTCGTCCATTGCGGATACTTGATCTGATGAACCTCTCACACACCATCAAATCACTCAGCCCGTTTGATCCAGAATTTCAAAAGGCGCAGGAGTTCTCAACGTTTCTGAACCATTTTGCGCTTGAGATCAGCCGCCCGATACTGCCCAGCAATACCGACCTCGAATACATCGCAACTCAGGCTGTTGCTGAATACCTGGCTCACCATCATTCCCCACGATTCGATGGCATTCTGTACAATTCCGCCCAAGAGCGTGATGGGGGGAATCTTGTCCTGTTTCACCACGCATGCACGGTTGACGATTCTGGCAGCTTGGAAGGGCAGGATTTCTCATTCTATCCGGATGTGGACCATGATGACGACGGTCCAGGAATCCTTATCGGATACAATCTGTTCTATAAATCCGTTCCACCTTCTGAAAAGGGGCAGCAGGCTAGTGATTTTGATTTCCTCGGAATTGACATTGAAACCAAAAAACAATGCTTTAGCCCCGCTCTTACATATATTGAAAAATCAGCCAAGGTTTATCATGTGGAAGGGGTGAAATATTCCTCCAGCAACCTGCCAATCACATATTATGGAAAGACGTGAGGACTTTCCGTGGAGCGTAAATCATGAACAAAACCGTCACCGCCATCGAAGCGGAAGCCCGCAAACTCACCCCGACGGCGCGCCTGGAACTCGTGGACGCCATCTTGAGCA
>JADGCJ010000016.1 GCA_015229045.1 Magnetococcales bacterium | reverse complement strand
GAAGCCCCAATAAAATCTTTCATGTCAATATTTTTTCGATCACAAAAAACTACGTATTCCAAAGTAGACGCGGTTTGGCAGGCTTGCATGCGTCATTGTTGATCGCGTTTTTCGGAACTCCTGTAGCCAAACTCCTTGATCTGCGCATAGATGGCCGGGATGACAATCAGGGTCAGCAGGGTCGAGGAGAGCATGCCGCCCACCATGGGGGCGGCGATGCGACGCATCACCTCCGAGCCGGTTCCGGTACTCCACATGATGGGAAGCAACCCGGCCATGATCGCCACAACGGTCATCATTTTGGGACGCACCCGTTCGACGGCTCCCTCCATGATGGCGTCATAGAGGTCGCCACGCGTGGGGGGGGTGCCCTCTGCCGCGCGCCGGGCCAGGCGTTCCTTCAAGGCGTGATCCAGATAGATCAGCATGACGACGCCAGTCTCCGCCGCCACCCCGGCCAGGGCAATGAATCCCACCGCCACGGCCACGCTGAGATTGAAGTGGAGCTGATCCATAAGCCAGATGCCACCCACCAGGGCGAAGGGCAGCGAAAGCATGACGATCAGGGTCTCGGTCAGGCGACCGAAGTTCAGGTACAACAGCAGGAAAATGATCGCCAGGGTCAGAGGCAGGACAACCTTGAGTCTCTCCTTGGCCCGTTCCATGTACTCGAACTGTCCGCTCCACTGGAGAAAAGTTCCGGAGGGCATCTTGACCTGTTCCTGCACCACCTTGCGGGCATCAGCGACGTAACCGCCAATGTCCCGGTCGCGAATATCCACAAAAATATAGACTGACAACAAGGCATTTTCGGTACGAATCGCCGCCGGACCTTTTTCCAGACGCACAATGGCTAGTTGTCCGAGCGGAATCTGTGCTCCGTTTTCGGTGCGGACCAAAACCCGCTGGGCAATGGCATCAGGATCCGAACGAAAATCCCGGGGGTAGCGCACGTTGACCGAAAACCGCTCTCGACCTTCCACGGTGGTGGTGACATTCTCGCCGCCCAGAGCGGTCAGGATCACCTCTTGCAGATCGCCGATGGTCAGACCATAGCGGGCGATGGCATCCCGGTCCGGATCGATGGTCAGATAGTAGCCACCGCCCACCCGTTCGGCATAGGCGCTCGTTGTGCCATGAACGGTTTTGACAGCCGTCTCGATCTGTTGGGCCAGAGGTTCCAGTTCTTCCAGGTTTTTGCCGAACACCTTGATGCCAATGGGGGTACGAATCCCCGTCGAAAGCATGTCGATGCGCGCCTTGAGAGGCATGGTCCAGGCATTGCTCACGCCTGGCATTTGCAGGGCTTCGTCCATTGCGGCGACCAGCTTGTCCGTGGTCATGCCCGGGCGCCATTCGGTTTCCGGCTTGAGGTTGATCACTGTCTCGAACATTTCGGTCGGGGCGGGATCGGTGGCGGTCAGGGCACGCCCCGCCTTGCCCAACACCGAGGCCACCTCCGGAAAACTCTTGATGATCTTGTCCTGAGTCTGGAGGAGCTCTTCGGCCTTGGTCATGGAGAGACCTGGCAAGGTCGTAGGCATGTAGAGCAGGGTGCCCTCGTCGAGGGCCGGCATAAACTCGCTGCCCAGACGCAACGCCGGATAGACGCTGGCTGCCATGATCACCAGAGAGAGCAGGATGAAACTCTTCTTGAAGCGCAGTACCAGCCGGATGACAGGCCGGTAGATCCAGATCAACAGGCGGTTGATGGGGTTTTTGTGTTCGGGCAGGATGCGTCCGCGCACAAACAGGAGCATCAACACCGGCACCAGGGTCACGGAGAGCAACGCCGCCCCGGCCATGGCGAAGGTCTTGGTGAAGGCCAGCGGCTTGAACAGGCGCCCCTCCTGCGACTCCAGGGTGAAGACCGGCAAAAAAGAGACGGTGATCACCAGCAGACTGAAAAAAAGGGGTGGTCCCACTTCGCTGGCGGCTTCCATGAGGATGCGGTGACGCGGAACACCAGGTGCGGCCCGTTCCAGATGTTTGTGGGCATTCTCGATCATGACGATGGCGGCATCGACCATCGCCCCGACGGCAATGGCAATACCGCCCAGGCTCATGATATTGGACGTCATACCCAAAGATTGCATGAGCAACACAGCGATCAATACTCCCACCGGCAACATGAGAATGGCCACCAGGGCACTGCGTACATGCAACAGAAAAACGATACAGACAGCCGCCACGATCAGGCTCTCTTCGATCAGGGTGTGTTTCAAGGTGTCGATAGCGCGCAGGATCAACTCCGAACGGTCATAGACTGCCTCGATCCGTACCCCTTCTCCCAGACTGGAGGCGATCTCCGTAAGACGCTGTTTGGCACTTTGGATTACCGCCAGGGCGTTCTGGCCGAAGCGTTGCACGACAATGCCGCTGACCGCCTCGCCTTCGCCGTTGAGTTCGGCCATGCCGCGACGTTCATCCGGTCCCAGCTCGACGCGGGCCACGTCCCGGACGCGGACAGGGGCGCCATTGACCTCCTTGAGAACAATTTTTTCAATATCGCCGACCCCACGCAGATAGCCCCGACCCCGGACGATATATTCAGTTTCGGCCATCTCGACGACCCGTCCGCCCACGTCGCGGTTGCTCATGGCGACGGCCTGGCTGAGTCGCGACAATGGAATGTTGTACGCCTGCAACTTTTGTGGATCGACGACAATCTGATATTGCTGGACAAAACCTCCGACGCTCGCCACCTCTGCCACACCCTCGGCCTTGGCGAGATGGTAGCGCAGATACCAGTCCTGGAGGGTGCGCAGCTCGGCCAGGCTCTTCTCCTTGGCCAGAACGACGTATTGATAGACCCACCCAACGCCGGTGGCATCGGGACCCAGGGTGGGTGTCACCCCGGGGGGGAGCCGTCTGGCGGCAAAGTTGAGGTACTCCAGTACCCGGCTGCGCGCCCAATAGATATCGGTTCCATCCTCAAAAATGACGTAAACGAAGGAGACGCCAAAGGAGGAGATGCCCCGAACCAGCTTGGACCTGGGCACGGAGAGCATGGCCGTGGTCAGAGGGTAGGTGACCTGATCTTCCACCACCTGCGGTGCCTGACCGGGGTATTCGGTCAGAAGAATCACCTGGACGTCGGAGAGATCCGGAATGGCGTCCAGGGGAATGCGCACGACGGCGTAGATGCCACCGGCGACCAGAAAGAGGGTCATCAGCAAGACCAGCAGGACATTGTGACAGGACCAGCGGATCAGGGCAGAGATCATGTTGTCTCCAAAATCAGGGACCGGGCATCAATGCGAAAAATGCCCCAGCGCAGCCCGCAGGTTGGCCTCGGCATCGATAAGAAAGTTGGCGCGCACCACCACTTTTTCTCCGGCCTTGACTCCCTCCAGAATTTCCACATATCCGCTCCCCTTGCCACCCATGCGGATTGGCCGTGGCTCGTAGAGTCCTTCGCCCCGTTCCACAAGGACCACCTGGCGGGAACCGCTGTCCAGCACGGCGGAATCAGGCACGGTCATCACTTCGCCGCCACTTGTGGGAGCTGCCAGCAACACCGTGGCATAGAGAGCGGGACGCAAAACTCCATCCGGATTGGGCATATCGAGGCGCACCTTGACGGTGCGGGTCTCGGCATTCAGGGTCGGGTAGATAAACGAGACCCTGCCGGAAAAACTTTTCCCCGGCAGAGCGTTCAATGTCACCTCGGCAGTTTGTCCCGTGTGGACCATCCCCAGGTCCTGCTCGAAAATATCGGCCACCACCCACACCGTGGAGAGATCAGCCACGCGGTAGAGCATGTCTCCAGGCATGAAGCGCATGCCTTGAATGGCCCCTTTTTCCAGGATCACGCCGGAGACCGGGGCGAGGATGGTCATGCTCTTGCTGGCCTCTCTCCTGGTTTGTAATTGTTTGATTTGGGCCTCGGAAATATCCCAGTTACGCAGGCGAGCAAGGGCGCTTGCCGCCAGATCGCCCGCCGTGTCCCGACTCTCCGCATCGGCGCCGCGCAGTCTCTCCCCGGCCCGGAAGGCGGCCAGATACTCCTGCTGCGCCACCACCAAAGCCGGACTGTAGACCTCCATCAGGGGTTCTCCCCGACGCACGGCCTGGCCAGTGGCATTGGCGTGGAGTTTTTCGATCCACCCCTCATATTTTTGGGTGACGACGTGCAGTTTGCGCTCATCCACCTGCACTGTTCCCGCAGCCCGAATGGAACGGGCCATGGGACGCAAGGCGACGGCTTCGGTCTTGACCCCAAGTTTTTGCACCTTGTCCAGACCGATGCGCACGGCGTTGCTTCCTTCCGGGGCCGTTTCATCGGCATAAACGGGAACATAATCCATGCCCATGCCATCTTTCTTGGGGCTGGGGGAGGTGTCGGGCAAACCCATGGGATTGCGATAGTAGAGAATCTTGCGCTTGTCTGTGTTGACGGTCGGCGTTGCGGGGGAAGCATGTCCGGCGTGATCGGACACGGCCGCCGCTTGCGGTGGGGGGGTGCCGTGCCCCGCATGATTTTCCGGCGCACCCCAGGCCGTGGCGGCACTCATCAGGAACAGAACCAGGATGGCCGGAATCGATGCCTCTTCCAAACATATCAACCATGGTCGACATGACGCTCTTTCCCTCTTCATAGCTCTTCCCCTACGAACCGTTCGATCTCCGCCAGACGCACCTGCTGCTCAAACTGCGCCTTGATCAGGTCGATTTGAAATTTCTTGCGCCGCTGGATGGCGTCCAGAACGGTCATGGCTTCGGTATGGCCGTTTTCATACCCCTTCAGGGCCGATTGCAGGGCCATGTGTGCCTGAGGCAACAGACTCTCCCGGGTTACCTCCTCCACCTGTTGTGCCTCTTCCAGGCTCAGCAGGGCTTCCCGCAAGCCTGATTCGATGCGCAAACGTTCGGCATGCAGGCGTTCTTCGGACATCTGTTTTTTCAGGGAGGCATCCCGTTCCTGCGCCTTGCGGGGTTCCCATTGCAGAGGCAGGTTGATCGTTGCCATGGCCTCGAAGCCATCCTGGGTTCCTTCACTGCGGCGATTCACGGATCCGAAGCCCAATTCCAGGTCGGGAAACCAGTTTTTTGCCGCCAAACGGACAGTGCCTTCGGCGGCTTCCAGACGGGCCTGACCCATGCGCAAGGCAGGATTGGCAGCCAGGCCGCGCTCCAGCAGCTTGTCATAATCCAACACGGCTTTCGTGGGCAGGGAACGCAACTGCGGGTGTTCCACCAGGGGGGCATGCGGTGGACGATTGACCAGGGCATTCAGGCGGGCGCGAATGCGATGGCGCTCTTTTTCCAGGCGAATCAAGTCGGCAGACATGCCACCGCGTTCGGCTTCGGCGGCGGTGGCTTCCTGCTGTCCGCCCATTCCCTGGGCATAACGCAGGCGGGCGAACTCCACCAGGGCGCGCAATACCTGAATCAATTCGCCGGTTTGGTCCATGGTGAGATGAACGCGATGATAGTCGGCATAGGCCATCTTTACCTTCATGACCACCTCGGCCACTTTGTCCGCCTGCTGGCTGGCCATCTCGCGGCTTTCGGCGGCGGCGATATCTCTTTTGGTCTCCCGCTTGCCCCACCAGGGAATCTCCTGCTGGAGAGTATATTTGTAGATTCCTGCCCACCCTGGCAAACCGCGGGCATTCTCGGAAATGTCATCCAGCGTCACCCGCAATTTAGGATCCGGCAGGGCATCCGCTCCTTCCACCCGGGCCTGGGCTGCTGCCGTTTCCAGAGCTGCCGCCGCCAACTCGGGATTCATGCCCCGGGCCAGATCCAGCAGCTCCGCGACCGATGCGCCCACGGGCGTGGCATGGGTCTCCGCAGCGGCCCATGCCGAACCCACCCCCCCAAGAAACAGCAGCAAGGTCAAGGCGGGCAGAGACAACTCTCCACCTCGCCTGATATCGGACAGACTCTTGGTGATCTTCACGTCAAGACTCATCGACGATCCCCTGCGTTGCTTGCACCTTCGTTGGTGTCGACCCGCCGCCAAACGGGCCGATTTTGACTGCGTTCCGATTTCCGAGGGTAGCATGTTTGTAACTATTCAGCACCGGGCAACGAATCGGGGTCAGGGCAATCGCATTTGAGATTTTCGAGGACCATGAATGGTGATTCGGGGACCTGTCAAAACGGGGTCCAGGGAGCTGGCTCCCTGGCGGGTCAAGGGCAGAGCCCTTGCGGGGTTTGGGGCGAAGCCCCGATAAAGTCTTTCATACCAACTTTTTTTCCAAACAAGAAAAACGACGTGTCCCAAAGTAAACGCAGTTTAAATGCGATTGCCCTGGGCCAGAGTAAATTGACGTTACCTTTCAGACAATCAAACTGCGTCCATTCCGGGACCCGGTGTCCGGCCTTGCCGGTCGGGGTTTTCCAGAAGATCGCCCCATCCATCGTTTGGATATGATTGGCCCGGGTATTGCTGTTCCCCTTGCCGAGTCTTTTCACAGTCCTTTTCTGGCGAGGGGTTTCCCATGCCGCATTCTCCCTGTGTGTTTTGGAAACGTTCGACGGTGATCGGGGGGTGTGTCTCCCTGATCATCCTGTTGGTACACCAACCTGGAGGGGCGGATATACGTTCATTTTGGACGGCTGTGGACAATGCCCAGGCCAGCAATCCGCAGATTCACAAGGCGGAGGCCCTGCTGCGCGCCACGCTGGAAGAGAACCCCAAGACGCTGGCCAAACTCCTGCCTCTGGCGAATCTGCGGGCTGGAAAGAATGTCTATGACGAAACCCACTACGTCAATCGAAATGTGACCAGCAAAAATCTCTCGTCCGTTGTGGCGCTCTCCCTGCGGCAGCCGCTTTACAATCGGCACGATGCCCTGGGGCATGACCAGAGCGATGCCGTGGTGCGGGCCGCCCTGGCCGACATGGAAGATGCCCGGCAGCAGGTGGCCATGAGTGTGGCTACGGTCTCCGCCAATTGGCTTGAGGCCAAGGAGGTTCTTGACCTCGGGGAGAAATATCGCAAAGTGACGAAGCGCCATCGGGATGTGAACCGTGTCCGTCAAAAGGCTGGCGAATCGACGGCAACCGATGTGGAGACGTCATCATCCCGTGCCGAACAGGCCGAAGCGACCTACGTCCAGTCTCTCAACACCCTGGAAAAGGCAGCCATCGCCTTTCGGGAGGTGGTTGGTGCCAACCCGTCGCCGGATATGACCCTGCCGGAGCTTTCCTGGCGGGAGCCGGTGGATTGGGAAGAGCCGGAAAAGATGCAGGAGCAACTGCAAAAGTGGATTGAAAACAGACCGGATATCCAGGCAGCCGAAGCTCGTCTGGAGGCGGCCCAGGTTGCGGTCAAGATTGAACGCTCCTCCCACTATCCGACCGTGGACCTGAGCTATCAGGCCAGCCGCACTTGGGATTCGGAGCTGGGCGGCAGTTCAGGCACATCGGTCAAGGATACCGTCGATGCCCAAACCCTGCTGGTCAGTCTCAACGTTCCCCTGTTCAGCGGCGGTGAGACCAACGCCCGCATTCGCGAAGCCAAGGGCCGCAAAGAGAACAGCATGGCCCAATTGCAAGCCCTGCGCAACCAGGCCATGCGCGATGTCAACCAGGCCAGAATGGATATAAAGAATCAACAGGTCTCCATCATCTGGCTGACCAAGGCGTTGCAGTCGAGCGAGCGGGCCTTGGCCGGCATGGAGGAGGAGTTTCAGGCCGGAACCCGTACCTTGTTGGAGTTGCTCGATGTTCAATATGAGGTGTTGACCCTGAACACCAACCTGATCCGCAACCGCTACCAGGAGCAGTTGGCGCGAGTCCGGCTCTGGCAAGCCCTGGGGGTTCCCCTGCGCCCGGATTCGCCGACCTCGTTTGTCACTCTGCTGGAGACGGACAGAGCCAGAGACAGCCGGGGCAACAAGCCGGCGGTGTTGGCCGCCATGGATTTGACGACTCGCAGCGGTTTGACCCATCTGCAAGCGGTGCGGGTTGCCAAACCGGAGCAGGCCAGCAAGCCGGAAAAACCGGAAAAAGAGGAGAGTGGTACCCAGACGGAACCGGAACACAAGGTTCCCGAAGAGAAAAAATATAAAAAAGGCCATGACCTGACCGAAGATTTGCTGATGGATGCCATTGGGCAGCTCACCGAGAACCTGAAGAAGAGTGCGACAGGGCCTGCCCAGGAAGAAACACTGGTTCGTCAAAATATCGTCAAAACGCCATCCAGCCAGATCAGCGAGACACCTGGCGGCACGGCTGGTAAACTGGACAGCAACCTGGCCAGCAATCCCGAGACGACCAATGCCCTCGACAACCTGCTGGAGGTGTACACCTCGGCGATTCTTGCGGAAAAGGTTGTTCCCGAGCGCGCACATCGGGCTGTTGCCAACATTCTGCGTCAGTATATGCCAACGATGGCCCTGGCCAGTGCCGTCGATCCTGCGGAGTACGACAAGAGCACGGCCATTGGCGCTTCCCTGCCCATGGCCAACCCGGCCAGGGATACTTATCCGGAACAACGGCAGCTCTTGAGGAATGGTCCCTACCTCATCCATCTGGGAGCTTATCGCAATGAACAGGAGTGCCGCCGCCTGGCCGACGACCTGGCCGCCGAAAACATACCCAGCTGGGTGGATGCCGTGCGTACACCGGATGGCAAGAAGATAGTTCGCCTCCTGGTTGGCCCCTTCGCCAGTTACCACGATGTCTTGAGAACGACAAAGGCCCTCTCTGCGCAGACAGGTCTGGTGGTTGGTTGGATCAAGAACCCCGACTGGCAAGAGTGGCAGAAACCTTAGAGAACCATGCACATTGAAGGGAATAACGCAGCCAAACCTGAAGGCAGGCTCTCCCTTGACGATGCGGCGCGGATGATCGGCCATTTTACGCCCGGTTACCGCGCCGTTCGTTTGCTGGGGAGCGGCGCCTACGGTCAGGTGTTTCTCGCCGAGGATGCGTGGAAGAGGGTGGCCGTCAAAATCCTGCCTCTCGCCTTTCGCACGGCAGAGGCCGCCGATGGCAGCATGGACAATCGGGAACACATCACCCGGGATTGGGTCCAGATCAAAACCAGCTGGGAGAGACTGCATCATGCCAGCCTGGTGCGTATTCGGGACCATTTCCAGTATCGGGAGATGAGTCCCGACTCCCCTGTGGCCATCTATGGGCTCATCTACATGGATTATTGGCCCTGGGAATTGAAGGGGTGTATCCAGCACCTGCTGAAGGAAAAATGCTACACTCCGGTCCGGAAACGTGCCCTGCTCCTCAACCTGGCGGAATCCTTGTTGCGCCTGCGTCAGGAGACGGGTTTTCTGGTTACGGATCTGAAACCGGACAACATTCTCCTGCATCGATGCCAGCAGGGTCCGCTGGAGCTGGGCATCATCGATGTCGGCAGCCTGTTTCGCGAGGGGGCGGCGGACTACTCCAGGGTGGATACCGCCGATGCCTATCTGGCCCCCGAACTCATCGACAAGAAAACGTCGCTTGTCAGCGAAACTGCGCTTGTTTACAGCTATGGCCTCATAGGTTTTCTCATTTTGGAGGGTTACCATCCGTTCCAGGAGAAACCTTTGACCATGCCCTGTCGTGCCGCGTGGCGACAGTATAACGCATTCAACTGGTCAGCCGGGGTACGCCAGGATCTGCCCGAATGTGTGGCCATCCTGGAGCGTTGCCTGCGGGAGGATCCCCGCGAGCGTTTCCCCACGTTTGCCGATCTGGTGGCCGCCCTGCGCCAGGAGCGTGAGGCCGATCGTGATCGGCAACGGGCAAGCCACCTCTCCCTGGTCAGGGCGACACGACCCCGAGCGCTGCCCTTCCCCGAACCTGGCACCCTTTGGCGTGACCCGGTGGCTGGTCTTGAATTGGTCTGGGTGCCACCCGGAAGCTGCCTGATCGGCCAGACGGATGCCGAACGGGACCATCTCCTGGAGAGTTTCGGTGAGACGAAGTATGCCGAATGGTTCGCCCAGGAGCGGCCACGGCATCGCGTGGAACTCGACGGCTTCTGGATGGGAGTTGTCCCCGTGACACGCGGCCAATGGCGTCGTTTTGCCGAGGCGACGCTCTTTCTGACCGATGCGCAAAAGGTTGGATGGGCCACCGGCATGGGCAAGAGTGGCTGGGGACGGCAGGAGCGTCTGGACTGGTTGCAACCGGGTTTCGATCAGGACGATACCCATCCTGTGGTTTGTGTCGATTGGTTCGATGCCCTGGAGTTCGCGTCCTGGCTTGGCCAGAACTCCGGTATCGTGTACACTCTGCCCAGCGAGGCCCAGTGGGAGTACGCTTGCCGCGCCAGGACGGAGTCCCCTTTCCATTTTGGCGACACACTGCATACCCGCCATTGCAATTATGACGGCAATGGGGTTTACGCTGCCGGTGAAAAAGGGGAGAATCGTCGCGGGACAACCCCGGTCGGCCTGTTTCCAGCCAATGCCTTTGGGTTGCACGACATGCACGGCAACGTTTGGGAGTGGTGTTCCGAGTGCCACGATGGACAGATGTATGACAAACCCGAAGCGACCCGAAAGAATCCTCTTTGCCAGGAACACACCCCCTGTCGGAGTCGACGCGGTGGTGCCTGGAGCTTCGGTCCCGTATTCTTGCGTTCCGGTTACCGTGGACGGAGCCATCCCGACCACGGTTCGGCGGATGGCGGTTTTCGCCTGATCACCACCTTTGCACATGGACCTGCCCGATCATGAATCTGTTTCCGGCAAAACCTGACCCTTTTCGGATACGTCCCCTGGAAGCCATCGGCGATGTCCGGGACACGGGGGGGGCTGAGCTGATCCGCAATACCTGGCGCATTGTCCTGCTGGTTTTTCTTCCCCTGCTGATCTGGTCGCTGGTGGCTGATCTCAAGGATGTTTCCCATGTGCAGGGCCAGGTGATGCCCAGCGGATCCGTCCATGTGGTACAGCATCTGGAAGGGGGAATTGTCGCGGAGCTTCTGGTACGTGAGAGTCAGCTCGTGGAGAAAGGCGCGGTCATGTTTCGCCTGGACCAGAACCAGAGCGTACCGGAACAGGAACAGACGGAATTGAAGATTGCCTCCCTCCAGGCCAACGCCATTCGCCTGCGTGCCTTCGAGGCCGGCAAGGAACCTGATTTTTCGGAGATCTCTCCTCGTTTTGCAGCTGCGGTCGCTGCCCAGCAGAGAAATTTTCAACACCAGTCACAATCCCTGAACGGCAATCTGGCGGTGCTGGATGCCCAGATTGCCCAACGTCGTTCCGACCTGAAACAGGTCCAGGATGCACTCGACATTGCCAAGCAACAGGAGATCGTGACCGCCGACATGTTGAAAATTCGCCAGGATCTTGTCGAGAGGCAGGCCATCTCCAGGGTCATTTATCTGGAGACAAAACGCGCCAACCTGACAGCCCAGGGTGAAGTCGAACGCCTGCAAAAGCAGATCGCCAACATCCGCGGCGCCTTGACGGAAACCTTGAAGCGTCGCGATAAGCTCGTTACCGATGCCCGTCACGATGCCGGTACCGAACTTGCCGTGACCATGAACGAACTCTCGCAAATCCGCGACTCTTTGACACGGATTTCGGATCAGGTGGTACGCCTGGACGTGCGCAGTCCGGTGCGAGGATTGGTGCAGGAGTTGAAGGTGCAGACCACGGGCGTCGTGGTGCAGCCGGGAGAGACCCTGGCCCAGATTGTTCCTGTCAACGACCATTTGCAGGTGGAGGTGCGTATTCCGCCTCAGGAGGTGGGGCGTATAGCCCGGGGACAGGAGGTGATGGTCAAATTGAGCAGTTATGAGTTTTCCCGTTTTGGCACTCTCCCCGGACGATTGCAGGACATCTCCCCCAGTACGCTGGTACAGGAGGGAGGACAGCCCTTCTACAAGGGGGTGGTCACTCTGGCCAAGGATTTTGTCGGCGATATACCGGGTGTCAACCGTATCCTGCCTGGCATGCTGGCCCAGGTGGATATCACTCTCGGCAGTCGCTCCGTACTGGCGACTCTCCTGCATCCCGTGAGCAAGGCCGTCCAGGAGGCATTCAAGGAGCGATAGTTTGTGGTGAGATTCGCAATTCCGCGCGGGCGCCTGTTGTTTGGTTTGGCGTTGGGCCTGCTTTGGGCAGGGTCGGTGTCGTCGGCAGGGTCGGATCTCCTGGGGTTGGAAGCTCCCCAACCTCCGGGGGTGTTGTCCTCTGGCATGATGACGGCATCCATCGCATCGCCTGTGGAAGGGGCGACGGACGGGCCGACGGCAACCAAGACGTCATCGACGCACAAACCGACAGCAGTCGGAACGTCATCGGCAGTCAGGCTGCCAACCCCTGGTCCGTTGCCGACTCCTGGTTCGTTGCCGACTCCTGGTTCGTTGCCGACTCCTGGTCCGTTGCCAACTCCTGGTTCGTTGCCGACGCCTGATCCGTTGCCGATCCCTGATCCGTTGCTGACCTCTGGTTCGTTGCCGACGCCTGATCCGTTGCCGACGTCTGATCCGTTGCCGATCCCTGATCCGTTGCTGACCTCTGGTCCGTTGCCGACTCCCGGTTCGTTGTCGGCTCCTGATCCATTGCCGACCCCTGGTCCGTTGCCGACACCCGGGTTGTTGCCTGCCGGCAGGTTGCCAGTATCGAAAGCAGCGTCGATGGAGACTTCCGCCACGCCCCTGGCATTGCTGGCGGAAGCCTCTTCGGTGATGACTGCTGCGCCCTCGGCATTGTTGGCGGAGACATCTTCGGTCCCTGAAGCGTCGTCGATCGCGGCACTGGCGGGGCCTGTGGTGGTGTCAACGGAGAGGTTGGCGGGCGTGACAGCGACAGCGGATCTCCTGCCCCAGGCCTTGACACGTATGTTGGAACAGCATGCCCGGATCAAGGCTGCGGAAGCTGACCTCAGGGCTGCCACCGCCGCTCTGGCCAAAACCCGGGGCGGGTTTTTTCCCGATCTGAAAATAACCAGCGATACCGGGCGGGAATCGATCAACAACCCGGGAGAGACGCCCAATACCGATCTGTCGATGCGTCATACCAATTTTTCCGTCAATCAGCTCCTTTGGGATTTCGGCAAAACCTCGGCGGAGACCGCGAAAGCGGCCATCGCCGTGCAACAGGCGGAAAACAGTGTGCAACTGGCCAAACAGGATTTGCTCCTGGAAGGGATGTCAGCCTACATCAACCTGTTGCGCGCTTATGTTACGACCGAGTTTGCGCAGCAATCCGTGGACAACATCCAGAAGCAGGCCGGTCTCGAGGAGAGTCGGGTCGATCTGGGCAGTGGTTTTCCTACGGATGTCCTGCAAGCCAAGAGTCAACTGGCCGGTGCCCAGGCGCGCCACTCCCGGGCCAAAGGGGGGTTGGTGAGTGCCATGAACCGTTATCGGAGCGTATTTGAGGCCGATCCACCGCGCAGAGAGGATGTGCGCCCCCTGAGAATGCCGCAGGATCGGTTCCCATCCTCCCTGGAGGAGGCCCTTCGCCTGACCCGGGAGCGAAACTTGCAACTCAGGAATGCCGAACTCGGTCGGACATCGGCCGATCTGGAGATCGATCGCGTGAAGGCAGACTCCCTGGCGCCCAAACTCAACCTGGTCAGCGAGGCCAAATTCAGCCGCAATGATACCGGAGTCGCCGGCAACAAGGAGGACAAGCTGGTCAAAATGGAGCTGAGCTATGCCTTCAATGCCGGACTGGCGGGTATCGATGCCCTGCATACGGCCCGGGAGCAAAAGCTGGCGGTCGCTTCGCGTTTTCAGGACACTGCAACGACTGTGGAAGAACAGGCCCGCAACGCCTGGCAGAGCCTCATCACGGCCAGAGAGAATGCCGACCATCTCGCCAATCAGGTGCGGATTGCGGCGGAGTTTTTACGGTTGGCCCAGGAGGAACGTCTTCAGGGACGACGCTCTCTGATCGACGTCCTTTCCGGTGAGACCACCGTCATCAATGCCCAGAGCGATGCCGCCGCCGCCGACGCGGACGTGGCCATCGCCGCCCTGACCATCCTCAAGACGATCGGGCAGCTGGCGATGGACAGTGTTCAATGACAGGGTGACCATCAGGGCTGCGACTCGAATTCGACCCACTGATCGAGGAGTTTGTCCGTTGTCGCATCAAGCTTGATGGTTTCCAGATACAGGTTGATCAGATCCCGAAAATGGGTGCTGTACCAGGGCAGGGCAACGACAATGGGATCGAAAGACTTGGGCAGTATGACGATGCGCAGATCGATGCTCGCTTCCGGTTTGCTTTTGACGGTTTTTTTGACGGCCAGCTCATCCCGATAAGCGGCCAATATCTCCCCGCGGAACACGGCATCGACGATCTGATCCCAATCCTGGAAAGGAACCACGGTGGCCTGTGGAAATTTTTGTCGTGCAAACTCCTCATACGAGGTTCCCTGAATCACGCCAATCTTGCCCTTGAGATCCTGGAGGACATCGGAAACGGGGCGCCCGTAAGCCTGTTTGGCCAGACCAAGGCGGTTGATGATCAGACCCTGTCGCAAAACGATGTAGGGTTGCGAGAACAATACCTTCTTGGCCCGCTCCAGGGTGCGGCTGAGTTTTGAAATGCCGATATCCGCCTCCCCTTTTTCGACGAGATCGACGACACCATTGAAGGTGGTCGCCTTGCGATTGAACTCGACCTTGACGCCCAATTGGTCGGCGATCCCCTGGGCGATTTTGACGTCGAGACCCATCAGATCGCCCTGTTTGTTTTTCATGACAAAAGGGGGCTGATCCTTGGCGATCATGGCAACGATCAGCCGACCACGGCGCAGAATGCGTCCGATGTCAATCGGAACCTGACCAAACTCTCGCGTCAGGCTGTCGATGTCTGTTTTTTTATCCGGGGAAGAACCCGGGGTGGCAGGTACCGCCTTGCCGACGGCTGGAGACGGATCGCCCGCAGCCTGGGCGGTCGAGATCACAACCATCGAGAATATCAAGCACAACAGCCCATGCCAGCCGGAAATCCTGGAGTTGTCCAGAGACATTTCGTGATCCCCTGAAATGGTGCAGTAGGGTTGATGATTGGCACAAGAGGGTCCGTTCCCTGATGGGTCAGGAGAGGAATCCACCTTCCGGACGAGTCTTCCCACCAGACCGGGAAGGATACACGAATCGAAATATGGCAGTCATCCGGAAAAAAGGGCGATGCCGCCCATGCCTGCGTGTTGATTGACAGATTGACAAAAAATAGACGACCAGCCATCCTGCCGAGCTGTCTCTCGTCGTCGATGGCAGGGTGACCCTGAAGATGGGTGGTTGATCATTTTTGTATTTTTCTCCGAAAAAAGGCTTTGTGTATGGTCCTCGACGTTGATGCAGCATCGAAGCGGGTCGTTTTCTTGCGGATACTGGCCGGGGCGGTTGCGGTGGCCTGTGTTGTTTCTCTGGTGATTTATCTGACTTTCCTGAAGAAGTCACATACGGATGTCGTGCAGCTGGTTGTGGTAGGCCCCCACTCCGGAAAGGATGCGTCGATCGGCCGTGCCATGCTTTCGGGAGCGCAGTTGCTGGCCGATCAGACCAATCGTGCCGGTGGGGTGCGTGAGCGGCAGGTCAAAGTGGTGGAGGTGGATGAGACAAGTGATCCCGCACGGCTGCGACAGACCATCGAAGAGATCCTGCGGCAACCTTCGGTGCTGGGTGTCGTTGGGTATTGGTCGACGCAAACGGTCGCGCCGATGCTCGATCTCCTGGCCAAATACAAGGTTCCTCTGCTCGCCCTCGCCATGGGTCAGCCCGGGGATTTGTCGGCCAGCCCGTGGCTGTTCCAGACCGCCTTCGACGAGGTGACGGAGGCCCGTTTTCTGGCCAACTATGTGCGCAACATCGTTGGGGAGAAGACCGTCTCCATCATTCGCGAACAGGGTCGCGCCGGGGAGGTTGTCGCCAACGCCTTCGACGAAACGATGCAACGTTTCGGTACCAAGATCCTGTCGCAATGGACCCTTGATCCGGCCTCGCCCACCGTGGCGGCGGATATTGACCGCATCAGCGCCGAGATCAAGGAGAAAAAGCTGATCGGCACCCTTTTCTATCATGGCGACACGGCGCTTGGCGCACACACCCTGGCTGCCCTGCGTCAGGCCGGTGTGCGCAACAAGTGGATTGGGTTGCGTAATCTGGCGACGACCTCCTTCACGGAGCATCTGGCCCGGTTCTGGAAGGGCGAAGGGTCCGCCAGCTCGGCGTTGCATGGCATGCTGGTGACGACACCGCTGCTGTTCGATACGGCCGGGGAGATCGCCCAATCGTTTCGCAGCACTTTCATCGATGCGTACAAGACTCCGCCCGATTGGGTTGCGGCCAATGCCTTCGATGCGGCCAAACTCCTGGTGACCGCCTTTCGAGAGGCGCCGTTCGACAACAAAGATCAACCTGAATCCGTACGCGATACGGTGCGGAATCTGCTGACCGGCCATGATCGTTTGGAACGCGCCTTTGACGGCACGGCAGGACCGATCTTTTTCGACAACAAGCAGATCGCGGCGCCGACCACCATGGTGGGGATTCAGGATGGCGGCGACCTGGTGGCTGCCATGACTCAGTTGTGGCCCATCCGGGAGGAGGGGGTTTCCAACTATCTGGAGGAGATCGTCAACGGTCGGGCGCTCTATGTCAACGATCGTTTCATGTACAAAACCAACGTGGTCTATACGGGAATCCGCATCGAAAAAATTGCCGGACTCGATCTTGCGGCCAATGTGGCGGAACTGGATATGACCATCTGGTTTCGCTGGCGGGGCAAGTTCGATCCCCAGGATGTGACTTTTACCAACGCCGTGGTTCCCGTCAAGTTGGAAAAGCCTGATCGGGAGGAGCAGAGCGGGGATATCGCCTATCGTTCCTATCGGGTCAGTGGCCGGTTTTTTCTCAACTACTCCAAAGCCGAACGCGCCTATGGCACCCAACTGGTCGGGGCGGTGTTCAGGCATCGTATCCTCAATCGCAACAACCTCATGTATGTCAGCGATGTTCTCGGCATGAATCTCACGGGTCGCTCATCGTTGACTTCCCATCTCAAGGCCGGCAATCTGACCCAACCCGGCAAGGGGGGACAGACGGCCGAAGAGGGGTTGTTCGCAAAGCTGAAGGGGATGATTGCCAGCGGCGGGATGGGTATCGATCCCCTGGTGGACCTGCTGGTGCGCTCGCGGGTGTTGGCGGCGTTGAGTGGCTGGCTGGTCGAACGGGCCTGGGTCTCTCAGGATTATGCCATCCAGACCAGTCAGGGGGCGCCCCAGTTTGTCGGTTTTGGCAAGGCGTCCCCCATGTTTTCGCGCCTGGACATGGGCATTGTCCTGAGGCCGGACGGCATCGACGCGCGCGACGTGATTCCCAAGAACATGTTTATTTTTCTTGCGATCTTTTCCTTGATCGGTGCCATGCTGCCCGTGTTTCTGGATCGCAAGGATCGGGGGGAGTTTTGGAAAATTCAGAGTTTGGGATTGCGTCTGGTCTGCTGGCCGCTGCTGTTGTTGTCGGCGGGCAACCTCTCCCTGGACTATGCCCTGAATAATTTTTCCACGGCCAATATTGACATGGTGTTGCTTGTCTATCGGGTGTTGTGGTGGTTGGTTCCGGCGCGACTGATGGGCATCTCCCTGGAGCGTTTTGTCTGGACTCCCCTTGAACGGCGCAGCGGACGCAAGATTCCCAATGTCGTTCGACTGATCGTCTCGTTGTGCATCTATCTTTTCGCCATATTCGGTGTTGTGGCCTTTGTCTTTGACAAGACCTTGACCAGTCTGCTCGCCACCACCGGCCTGACGGCGATGGTGATCGGTCTGGCCATCCAGGCCAACATTGCCAACGTCTTTTCCGGCATCGTCCTCAACCTGGAGCGCCCCTTTTCCATTGGCGACCTGATCAAGATCAACAACCTCTCCGGTCAAGTGGTGGACATCACCTGGCGCACCACGCGCATCGAGTCGTTCGATGGCCAGATGGTCTCCCTGCCCAACGGCAAGGTCTCCGAGGCGGAGGTCCACAATTTCAGCCGCGCCAACGGCATCAATACCGGCACCCGACTTTTTCTCGATCCACGTCATGACCCGGCGCAGATTGTCGAGCAGGTCAAGGTCATTCTTGAAGGGTTGAAGGAGATCGTCATCAACAATGCCGATCAGGAGCCGGTGGTGTTCTTTGTCGGGGTGGAGTGCGTCAATGGTCACTGGGTGGCTGCCTATGATATTCGCTTCAGCATTCTGAGCAATGCCAGACGTCGGCGAGCGTTACAGGAGCTGTGGACCCATTTGTGGAACCGCTTTCATGAAACCGGGATTCGTTGGCAGGAGCTTGACGAGAGTTTTATCCCTGTGGCCCGCTTGCAGGCTGCCCAGGAGTCTGTGACGACAGCGTGATTTTCCCCGGAAGGTGACCTGATCGTGCAGGCAGCGTGGTGACATGAACGAAATTATCCAACGTTTGCGGCATAGCCCCGCCGCTGCCCTGCGTCTGTTTCTGGCAGCCCTGATCATCAACGTTCTGGGGCTGGCCGTCTCTTTGTATGCCATTCAGGTACTCAACCGTTTTGTCAGTTATGGCGTGACTGGCACGTTGGTGACCATGACGGCAGGTGTGCTGATTGCCATGGTCGGGGAGCATCTGTTTCGCACCATCCGTTTCGACCTGGCGCGTGAGATGGTCGAGCAGACCGACGACCGGCTGGCCAAAGGGGTTTATGGACTTTTTCTGACGGCACGGTATGCCGCCCTGGACGAGATACCGCAAGCCCGGCGCCAGCACCTGATACGGGGTCTGGAGCAGGCCTCCGCCGTCCTTGGTCCTTCCGGATTGACGGCCCTTTCGGACATACCTTTTTCGTTGATATTTCTCTCGATCATCACGCTTGTTTCCTGGCCCATGGGGATGATAGTGGGGGGCTTTGCGCTGGTGACGGCATGGCTGGTGTGGCAGCCTCGCCGGGAGCAGGAAAAAGCCGCCCGGACCCTGCGCGGTATTCACGCCCTGGTGGCCAATCTGGTGACGCTGACCGACGTCGCTGCGGAGACAATACGTCAGTTTGGTGGTGTTCCGCTGTTGCTGGGGCGCTGGGAAGCGACCTGGAACCAGTTGCACCAGTGTCGCGAGGAGCTTAACCGGGAACAGGCCATCGGTGCGTCGCACATCCAGTTGATCCAGGCGGGGATGGTGGTGGCCATCTATGCGCTGGGGTCTCTCCTGGTGGTGGAGGGTCTTCTCAACATCGGCTTGTTGATCGGGATCAATTTGATGGCCAATCGGACCTTGCAACCCCTGACGCGCATTTTGCAAATGCGGCAGGGATTGCGCCAGGCCGATCGCGAATTGGCGGAAGCCCGCCAGCTTGCCCAAAGCATCACCAGCGAGCCGGAGCGCGGGACGGTTCTGCACGACATTCATGGAGAGCTGGAGCTGCGTGCCGTTGCCTGTCGCTGGCCGGATGCCCCGGCACCCCTGTTTTCCGGGGTCTCCCTGCGTCTGCCTCCGGGTGGGGTGCTGGTGGTGACCGGCCCCAATGGCTCTGGCAAGAGTACCCTGCTGCGTCTGCTGTGTGGTCTGCGTGAACCGGATGATGGGCAAATCCTCGTCGATGGCGTGGAGTTGCGGCAGATCTCTCTCTCCTGGTGGCGCAACCAGATCTCCTACCTGCCGCAGGAGCCGGTTTTCTTCGACGGTACTCTGCGTGAGAACCTGGAAGCGGCCCGTCCGGGGATCGATGTGGCCCGGATGCGCAAATGCCTGGAACAGGCCGGCATGACGCGCTGGCTGGACAGACAACCGCAGGGATGGGAACTGGTTTTGCACCATGATGGACATGACCTGTCCCCTGGTTTGCGGCGTCGTCTGGCCATGGCCCGTGCCCTGGCCATGGAGGGATCTTTTGTCTTTCTCGATGAACCGACCGAGGGTTTGGATCGGGAAGGGTGCGACGCTCTCTACGCCGTCATGATCGCCCTGGCCAAGGCCGGTAAAACTATTGTGGTGACGAGTCACGATGCCAACATCTTGCGCGGTGCCTCCCAGGTACTGGATCTCGGGCAGTTGGCAGGAGTGACGGGCAGCGTCGCGCAGAGTATCTCCGGTCATGGCTGATAACGACTCTCCCCATCTGGCGCGTACCCCCTCGCGGACCCGCCGGAGCGGACGTTTATTGTATGCCGGGTTTGGCGTTTTGTTGGCGCTGCTGCTTTGGGCCTCCGTGGGTCGCCTGAGCGTGGTCAGCTATGCAACGGGGGTGGTGGCCCCCGTTGGTCGCATCAAGGCGGTGCAGCACCTGGAGGGGGGGATCGTCGAGGCCATTCTGGTGACGGAAGGGGATGTGGTCCGCAAGGGCCAACCCCTGATGCGACTCAATCCCCTGCGTGCCACGTCCGAACACGAAGAGATCACCGCCCGTCTGCATGCCTTGCGCGCCGACATGGCACGTCTGGTTGCCGATGTATCCGGGACGGAAAAGCCGACCTATCCGGACGATCTGCTGCGGCAACAGCCCGAGCTGGTACGCAATTCGGAGAAGGTGTTCTTGACCCGCAAGCGCCGCTTTGACAACGAACTGCGCATCCAGGAGGCGGTGGTCGATCAACACCAGGAGGAGCTGGAAGAGGTCAAGGTGCGTCTTGACAACAACAAAAAATCCATGGCGTTGCAGGGGGAACAGGTCAAAATCAGCAGCAAGTTGCTCGAACGCAGCCTGACCAGCCAGATGCTGCATTTCGATCTGTTGCGTCAGCAACAGCTTTTGCACGGGCAGATCGAAGGGGACCAGGCCAGCATTCCCAAGATCAAGGCCGCCATCAAGGAGGCCAAGGAGCGCCTGATCATGCTCAAGACCCGCTTTGTGGAGAGTTCAACGGAGGATCTTGAAAAGGCACGACAAAGTTATGACGAACTCTCCAAACGGGCGAGCAAGTTCAAGGATATCCAGGAGCGCACGGTCTTGCGGGCACCTGTGGACGGCATCATCAAAAGCTTGGCCGTGGTGACGGAGGGCGGGGTGATCCAGGGGAGCCAGACGGTCATGGAGATCGTGCCCATAGGCGATCACCTGGTGGTCGATGCCCGCCTGCCGGTCTCCGAGATCGGCTATGTGCGCGCTGGCCAGAAGGTTCGCCTGACCCTGGCCTCGGCGGATGCCCCCGTTTTCGGTCAACTCTCCGGGGAGGTGCTCCAGGTCAGTCCGGACGCCACAGTCACCCCGGAAGGCAACTCCTACTATCGGATCCGTGTCCGTCCTGAGGGTGATCGTTTCGAGCGGGATGGCAACGTGTATCGGCTCTATCCGGGGGTCCAGGTCGCCTGTGCCATCCTGGTCGGGGAGCGCAGCGTCCTGGCCTATCTGCTGAACCCCGTTTTACGTTCCATGCGCTTCGCCATGCAGGAGCGTTGAGTGGAATTTCTGGACAATATGAGAAAAATTAGACAGAATGCCGGGCGCACGGGATTGGAAACCATCCGCTTTTTTGGTTTGATCACTCTCTCTTTCTGTGGTGTACCGGCTCTGGTCGTGTGAGGGGTAGCGATGACTGACAACAGAGATGGCTTGTTGAGACTTGGTGACGCCTTTTCTTGCTCTGAACACCCCCGCCAGTTGCACCGGGAACCTCTGGCCGTCATTGGCCTGGGGTGTCGTTTTCCGGGAGGCGCGACCAGCCCGGCAGCCTACTGGGAGATGCTGGCCCAGGGTCGCGATGGTGTGGTTGAAGTCCCCCCGGAACGCTGGAGCCTGCGACGCTTCTATGACAAGGATCCCGCCCAACCCGGCAAGATGGCCGTTCGCCGGGGCGGATTTCTCCAGGAACCCATCGATGGCTTCGACCCTCTGTTTTTTGGCATCTCCCCGCGTGATGCCCAGAACATGGATCCCCAGCAAAGGTTGTTGCTGGAGGTGGTCTGGGAGGCGATGGAAGATGCCGGCCAGGACATGGAACGTCTGAACGGTTCCCCGACAGGCGTCTATATCGGCGGCTTCATGCTGGACTTTACGGCGACCATTCTGAGTCCGTTGAACCGCACTCTCCTCAACTCCAGTTCGGCCATTGGCGTCAACCTGGCCATGCTGGCCAATCGCATCTCGCATGCCTTTAATTTTCTCGGGCCGAGCATCGCCATGGATACGGCCTGTTCGTCATCGCTGGTCAGCTTTCATCAGGCGTGTCAGGCGGTGTGGCATGGGGAGTGTTCTCTGGCGGTGACCGGAGGGGTCAATCTCATCGTGCGCCCGGAGTACTCCATCGCCTTGAACAAGGGGCAGTTTCTCGCCCAGGATGGCCGCTGCAAGAGCTTCGATGCCCGTGGCGATGGCTATGGTCGCGGCGAAGGGGCTGGCATCGTCATCCTCAAACCGCTCGCCGCTGCTCAACGCGATCACGACCGGATCTACGCCCTGGTCCACAACACCGGCGCCAACCAGGATGGCCATACCAATGGCATCACCGTGCCGAACGCCGATGCCCAACTGGCCCTGGTGCAAAAGGTCTGCTCCGAGGTGGGCATCGATCCCCGGCGCGTTCGTTACGTGGAGGCGCACGGCACCGGCACGGCGCTGGGCGATCCTACCGAATGCAAGGCCCTGGGGGCTTCCTATGGTGCCGGACGTCCGGTGGACCAACCCTGCATCATCGGTTCCGTCAAGTCGAGCATCGGTCACCTGGAGGCGGCAGCGGGCGTGGCCGGGGTGATCAAGGCAGTGTTGTGTCTGCATCACGGGCAGATTCCGCCCCAGGCCAACCTGGAGACGCTCAACCCCAACATTCCCTTCGAAGAGCTGCGCCTGCGGGTGTCGCGCACCCTGCAACCCATGCCAGCGGGAGAGGGAGCGGCCTTTGTCGGCGTCAACTCCTTTGGTTATGGCGGCACCAATGCCCACGCCCTTTTGTCCGACGCTCCGGTCAGTCAGGCCGCCGCCGATGTGCCATCCGGGGAGCGGGAGTTCATGTTTCCCCTGTCGGCGCGCTGCGAGCCTGGCCTGAACGCCCTGGCCCGGCGCTGGTTGGACCTGGTCACTGCGCCCAATCCCCCGTCCCTGTCCCGGTTGGCCCGGGCTGCCAGTTTGCGCCGCACCCATCTTGACAAACGGCGTGCCCTGATTGCCGGTTCGACGGCGGCGCTGGCCGACAAGCTGCGCGAGATCACCGCGCCCGGTGCCCTGCCGCCGCCCAAGCGTATCCTCAGCGATGAACAGGCCAGGCGCCCCCTCTTTGTCCTCACCGGCATGGGACCGCAGTGGTGGGCGATGGGTCGTCAACTGCTTGCCGAAGAGCCGGTGTTTCGCCAGGCGGCGGAGGCGTGCGATGCCGGGTTGCAGCGCATCGCCGGTTGGTCGATCCTGACGGAGATGACCCGCCCCGAGGCCGAATCGCGCATCACCGAGACCCGTTTTGCCCAGCCAGGCAATCTGGTCGTGCAGGTGGGCCTGGTGGCTTTGTGGCGCTCCTGGGGTGTGGAACCGGCGGCTTTTGTCGGGCACAGCGTTGGCGAGGTGGCGGCAGCCTATGTGTCGGGCGCCTTGAGCCTGGAAGATGCCATCTTTGTCAGCTATCACCGCAGTCGGCTGCAACAGACCCTGGTCGGGGCCGGCACCATGCTGGCGGTGGGCCTCACCCCGGAAGAGTGCCCGGAGATCCTCGCCGACCACGCGGGCAAGGTGGTCATCGGCGCCATCAACAGTCCCAGCTCGACCAATCTCTCCGGCGATGCCACGGCCCTGGCCGCCATTGCCAAACAGCTGGAGGCGCGGGGTGTGTTCAACCGCTTTTTGCGCGTCGAAATACCCTATCACAGCCAGGTGATGGATCGGATCAAGGAGGAGTTCCGCGAGGTGTTGCGCCCGATCCAGCCGCGTGTGCCGATCACACCCCTCTATTCGACGGTCACCGGCCTCCAGGTCCGGGGGGCCGAGTTGGGGCCTGATTACTGGGTGCGCAACATTCGTGACCCGGTCCTGTTTGCCGCCGCCATGGATCAGGTCATCCAGGATGGTTTTGCCCTCTTTCTGGAGGTGGGACCGCATCCGGTGCTGGCCACCTCCATCCAGGAGTGTCTGCGGCAGCATGGTGCGGTGGGCGAGACCCTTTTTTCGTTGAATCGTTCCAAACCGGAACGGGCGACCATGCTGGAGGCGTTGGGCAGGTTTTACACGGCAGGCTATCCGATCGACTGGCAACGACTCCACCCGCCCCGCGCCGAGCGCCATGTGCAGCTGCCCAGCTACCCCTGGCAGCGCGATACCTATTGGCCGGAAACCGAGGCTGCCCTGGACGACCGCCTCTACCGCGTCGATCACGCCCTCCTGGGGCAGCGGCTCGATACGCCCCATCCCGCCTGGGAGAGCCATTTGAGTACCGAGGCACTCCCCTATCTGAACGATCACCAGGTGGAACACGCGGTGGTGTTCCCCGGAGCCGGTTATGTCGAGATCGGTTTGGCAATGCAGCGGGCGCTGGCCGGAGAGGGGCCGTGTCTGTTGGAAAATCTCCAGTTTCATCAGGCCATGATGTTGGGCAGCGGCGCGGTTCCCACGCTGCACATGGCCTATGATGCCAAAAGCAGGCGGTTTACCGCCCACACCCAGCGACCGGATCAACCTGACCACTGGTCGTTGCATGCCTCCGGTACGATCGTCGCCGAAACCGCGCACGACACCCCCCGCCTGGAGTTGGCCACCCTGCGCCGCCTCTGCCCGGAGGCGATGGACGTGGCGCAGGTCTATGCTCAGCTCGATGCCACCGGGTTGCATTATGGGCCATGGTTTCGCGGTGTCCGGCAACTGTGGCGGGGCGCGGATGCGGTTCTGCTCCAGATAGACGCCCACCCGGAGTGGCGTGCCGCCGATCATGCCTGTCGCTTGCATCCGACCCTGCTCGATGCCTGTTTTCAGGGCCTGTTGGTCGTGATGAAAGCCGAAGAGGGGCTCTATCTGCCGGTGGGCATTCAACGGTTGCGCTTTTACGCCACGCCGCCGACCCCCTTCTGGGGCCATATTCAGGTCACCGCCCGCAATGCCCGCTTCATCGAGTGCGACCTGACCCTGTGCGACGATCAGGGCCAAGTGTATGTGGAGCTGGAAAAATTGCGCTGCAAGGCGGTGCCGACCAGCCAGAGCGAAACCGACACCCTGGCCTCTAATGGCTGGCTCTATCGACCGGCGTGGGAAAAAGAGGAGCTGCCTGCCCCGGCGACAACAGAGAGCGCGGGTGACAACCTGCCCATCGTCGTGTTGCTGGACGCGGGCGGCATGGGGCAGGGGGTGATCCAACAGCTTGCCGCCGCCGGGGCTGGACGCCTGATCCAGGTCACCTCTGGCGCGGATTTTCGGCAGGTGGCTGGCGATCATTTTCAGCTCGATCGTCAGCAGCCCGCCATGCTTGGGCAGGTTCTGGCAGCGGTGGGTGCGTGTCGCAGCGTGGTCTCGCTCTGGGGGTTGGATGCCCCGGCGCCTGGTGATGACCCGGTTGGCAGCAGGCGCGTCGCCGATCTTCTGGAGTTGATCCAGACCCTGGTCAAAGAGGGGGAGAGAGCCTCCCGGCAGCCGCCGCGTCTCTTTTTGGTGACACGGGGCGCCCAGCCTGTCCTGGAAGGGGAAAAAATCTCTTCTCTCGACCTGGCGCCGCTGGTTGGCCTGGCCCGTGTCTGTGTCAGCGAGCAGTCCAATCTGCGCTGCACGGTGCTGGATATCGATCCCGCCGATCCGTTGTCCTCCCTGGCCTTTCTCGCCCGCGAGGTGTTGGCCGATCCTGCCGACAGCGAAGTGGCCTGGCGCGCCGGTCAGCGCCTGGTGAGCCGTCTGCTGCGGGTGGAGGCCGCAACCCTGGACGAGCAGGTCGCCGCCCGGACGGCTGTCGTTGCCGCCGGATCACCCTTTGTCCTGGAGTTGGGCAAACCCGGCAGCGTGACTTCCCTGCATCTGCGCGCTTGTGAACGACGCCCTCCCGGACCGGGTGAGGTGGAGATCGAGGTGCATGCGGCGGGTATTGGCAGAGCCGACCTGGTGCGCATGACACAAATGGACCTCGATCCGACCCCCGGAAAGAGCTTTTTTGGCATCGGCATCGGCATGGAGATCGCCGGGGTGGTGGTACGCACCGGAGCCGATGTCTCTGCCCTGACCGTAGGGGAGGCTGTTCTGGCCATCGTGCCGGGTGGTTGCCGCTCCCATGTCACACTGCCCGTGGATGCCCTCTGGAGTCTGCCCAGACCGGCCTGTTCCGGGGAGGTGGTCGGTGGGGTATTGCCGCTGGCGTTTCTCGCGGCCCACCATGGCCTGCAACGCGCCGCCCTGCAAGCCGGGGAGCGGCTGTTGATCCATGCCGCCCACAGTGACATCGGCTTGGCCGCCATCCAACTGGCGCAGAGTCGGGGTGCGGAGCTGTTCGTCACCGCCGATACGCCGGAAAAACGCCATGCCCTCCAGGCAATGGGTCTGCGTCATGTGCTGGAGGGTTCTCCTCCGACCCTGACCCGGGAGATTCTCGCCGCCACCGCCGGTCAGGGGGTGGATGTGATCTTGAACGCCCTGGGCGAGGAGTCCGGCCGCCAGAGCCTCGCGGCCCTGGCTCCCCTGGGCCGCTTTGTCGAGATCAACACCGACCCGACCCGCCAGGATGGCTCGGATGGCTCCTGGAGCCTCGCCGGTCTGCAGCGCAACCTCACCCTCATCGCCGTCGATCTGGATGGCCTGCTCAGGCAGCGACAGATCATGCCCCGTCTCTTGCAGGAGCTGTCCGGGCAGTTGCAGGCCGGTACTCTCCAACCAATTCCTGCCCAGGTGTTTCCGGCGCAGCAGGCCGTCGCCGCCTTTGACCAGGTGCAGGTCAACCCCCTGGGCAAGGTGGTCCTGGAGATGCGCAACGTCGAGGCGACGGCCATTCTGCCGGAGCGTCAGGAGTCGCCGCTGTTCCAAAAGGAGGGCACCTATCTGATCACGGGCGGTTTTGGCAGCTTTGGTCTGGAGCTGGCCGCCTGGATGGGGCGCCAGGGGGTCAAACACCTGGTCCTCACCGGACGGCAGGGGGCGGCCTCGGCGGAGGCCAAACAGGCCGTCGCCAAACTGGAAGCCGCTGGCACACAGGTTCTGGCTGTGGCCATGGATGTCACCCGGGCCGATCAGGTGGTCGGCCTGATCGATACCATCGGTCGCACCCTGCCCCCCCTGCGCGGGGTGGTGCATGCGGCTGCCGTATTGGATGATGGACTCCTCATGGATCTGGATCGGGCGCGCATGGCCCGGGTGATGGAACCCAAGGCCCTGGGTGCCTGGCATTTGCACCAGGCGACGCGCTCCCTGGCGCTCGACTTTTTCACCCTCTTCTCCTCGGTCTCCTCCCTGATCGGCAATGCCGGCCAGGGGAACTATGTCGCCGCCAACGCCTTCCTCGATGCCCTGGCCCATGCGCGTCGGGCGGAGGGGTTGCCTGCCACCAGCATCAACTGGGGAGCCTTGGGCGAAGTGGGCATGGCGGCCCGGGACAAGGAGGTGGAGCAGCGTCTGCAACGCAGCGGCATCCACAGCATCGGTCTTGCCCAGGCGATGGCGGCCTTTGCCCGGGTGGTACGCTGGAACCCGCCGCAACTGGGTGTGGTCCACATGGATTGGGACGCCTTTGCCGAGACCAATCCTCTGGTCACCCGCATTCCGCGCTACAGCCCGCTGATCTCTGCCGAAAAGGGCCGCTCCGCGCAGGCGGCCTCCGAACTGGTTCAACAGTTGGAGGGTGCGCCGGAGGCTTTGCGTCTGACGCTGCTGGTGGATCACATTCGCGGGCTGGTGGCCAAGGTGTTGAGCATTCCCAACGTCGATCGCGTCCTGCCCAATGTGCAGTTGTTCGATCTGGGCATCAACTCCCTGACCGCCGTCGAGCTGAAAAACAATCTGGAAGCCGAGGTGGGAATCTCCCTGGGGTCCTCCCTGGTGTTCAACTATCCGACCATCGATGCCCTGGCCGGTTTCCTGATGACCACCCTGTTTGCCGAGTCTTCCCAGACGGCTGGCCCGGGGCAGGGAACCCCGGCGGCAGCTGTTCCCAAGGCGGATCACGGCGTGAAGGAACTCTCCGAGGAGGAGGCGGAAGCGCAGCTCCTGAAGGAGTTGATGCAGGATATTGAACAGGCGGTCCGGGAGCCGGGTGCGTCATGACCGCGTTGCCCGCAGAGCCATCCGGGTCTGCGCCTGACGCCCTTTCGCCGACCAAGCAGGCGTTGCTGGCCGTGCGCGAGATGCGTGCCCGACTGAAGGCCATGGAAGAGAGCCGGAGCGAACCCATCGCCATCGTCGGCATGAGCTGCCGTTTTCCGGGGGGGGCGGATGATCCGGAACGCTTCTGGCATCTGCTGCAAAGCGGCACCGACGCCATCAGCGAAGTCCCCCCGGATCGCTGGAACGCCGCCGCCTGGCACCATGCCGATCCGGACGCTCCGGGCCGGATCAATACCCGTTTTGGCGGTTTCATCGGCGATCCGACCCTCTTCGATCCCCAGTTTTTTGAAATTTCCCGTCGCGAAGCCGAGAGCCTCGATCCCCAGCAGCGCCTCCTGCTGGAGCTGACCTGGGAGGCCATCGAACGCGCCAACCTGCCGCTGGAGTCCCTGCGCGGCCGATCCGCCGGGGTCTTTGTCGCTTGCAGCAACATTGACTACGGCCTGCTCCTGCACAAGGCGCGCACGCCGGAGGCCATCGATGCCTATTTCGTCACCGGCAATGCGTCGAGCGTCGCGGCGGGGCGGCTCTCCTTTTTTCTCGGGGTGACCGGCCCCTGCCTTTCGGTCGACACGGCCTGCTCCTCCTCCCTGGTGGCGACGCATCTCGCCTGCCAGAGCCTGCGCCAGCGGGAGTGCAATCTGGGCCTGGTGGCCGGGGTCAATCGCATCCTGATTCCGGAGATCAGCGTCACCTTTGCCAAGGGGCATATGCTCGCCCCGGACGGGCGCTGCAAAACCTTCGATGCCCGCGCCGACGGCTATGCCCGCGCCGAAGGGTGTGGCGCCCTGGTTCTGAAACGTCTGTCGGACGCCCTGGCCGACGGCGATGCCATTCTCGCCGTCATTCGCGGCTCGGCGATCAACCAGGACGGGGCCAGCGGCGGTCTCACCATGCCCAATGGCGTTGCCCAGGAACGGGTGATCCGGCAGGCCCTGGCCGCCAGCAGTCTGCAACCCGGCCAGATCGACTACATCGAGACCCACGGTACCGGCACCCCCCTGGGCGATCCCATCGAGGTGGGTGCCCTGGCGCAGGTGTTTGGTCGTGACCGGGCGGCGAGTCACCCCCTGCTGATCGGTTCGGTGAAGACCAATTTTGGCCACCTGGAGTCCGCTGCCGGCATGGCCAGCCTGATCAAGACCATCCTGGCCCTGCAAAACCAGGCCATTCCGCCACATCTGCATTGGGTGACCCCCTCGCCCCACATTGACTGGAACCAGGCACCCATCACGGTGCCCACCCGCCTGACCCCCTGGCCCCGGCGGGGGGAACCCCGGCGGGCGGGGATCAGCTCGTTTGCTTTTGGTGGCACCAATGTGCATACCATCCTTGAAGAGGCGCCTGTTCCGGCAAAGGCCCCTGTGCCAGCCTCCGACCCCGCCCGGCCTGAAGCGACGACAGCTCCTCCTGTTTTACCGCCGCTGGCCATTCTCCCCCTGTCGGCCAAAAGCAGGGCTGCCTTGTTGGCCATGGCCGACCGTTATGCCGCCCACCTGGACGGACAGCCTGGGCTGTCATGGTTGGATCTCTGTGCCACGGCGGCCACCTGTCGCACCACCTTTCGCTGGCGCATGGTCCTGGTGGCCGCGACCGCCCCCTCTGCCGAGGAGGCAGTCCCAACGCCGCAGGCCGAACTGAGCGCCTTTGCTGCCGGTCAAGTCAACAAGGGCTTTGTGCGGGGTCGCGCCCAGGCGGGAGTTCTGCCCGGCATCGCCGAACCGAACCCCATGCCGCCCAAGGTGGCCTTTCTGTTCACCGGCATGGGGTCGCAATATGCGGGCATGGGGCGGCAGCTCTGCCAGACCCACCCCCTGTTCCGCGAGATGATGCAGCGGTGCGACCGGACTCTGCGGCCATTTCTGGAGCGCCCGCTGCTGGAGGTGTTGTATGGTTCGGCGGCGGATCAGGCGCTGTTGCAGCAGCCGGTCTATGCCCATCCGGCCATCTTTGCGCTGGGGTGTTCCCTGGTCACGCTGTGGCGCTCCTGGGGCATCGAACCCACCGCCCTGCTAGGGCACAGCATCGGCGAGTATGCGGCGGCCTGGACGGCGGGCATGTTCTCCCTGGAGGATGGCCTGCGCATCGTCGTCGAGCGCAGCCGGTTGATCCAGTCCCTGCCTGCGGAGGGCGGCATGGCCCTGGTGGCGGCCAGCGAAGAGCGTCTTTTGCAGGCCGTGCAGCCCCATGCCGAAAGGGTCTCTCTCGCCGCTGTCAATGGTCCGGCCTATTGCACCCTCTCCGGTCATGGCGCGACCGTGGCGGCCCTTTGCAAGGCCTTCGAGGCGGAGGGGGTTCCCAGCCAGGCGCTGAAGAGCGACCGGGCGGTCCACTCGCCCCTCGTCGAACCCGTACTGGCGGCTTATGAACGGATTCTTGCCGACATCCCCCTGGCGCCGCCGCGTCTGGCCCTGATCGCCAACCTGACCGGGCAACGCGCCACCCCCGCCATGGCCACGCCCGGTTACTGGTCGCAGCAGATGCGCCAGCCGGTGCGTTTCGCCGCCGGCCTGGCGACGGCGCGTGAGCTTGGCTGCACCGCCTTCGTCGAGATGGGTTCCCAGCCGGTTTTGACGGGTCTCGGGCAGATGGCCTATATGGACGAGGATCCTGCGTTGCTCTGGTTGAGCAGTCTCAAGGAGGGGCAGAGCGATTGGTCGATGGTGCTGCGCGCCCTGGGGACGCTCTACATCCATGGCGCGACGGTGAACTGGTCCGCCTTTTATGGCCCCTATCCTCACCAGCGGGTGGCGCTGCCGACCTACCCCTTCCAGCGCTCCCCCTGCTGGTATACCGAGGTCGCCAGCCATGGGCAGAGGCCTGGCGAAAATGGGGTCCAGGGGGCTGGCGACCGGACAGGTCCAGGACAGAGTCTTGGTGGGGTTTGGGGCGCAGCCCCAATAACATTCATGGATGGAGGAAGCCTCCCTCCACCCTCCGCGTCCTCCGAATCGCAGCCGTCCGTGCTCCAGCTCTCAGCCGTGCCGGGCAGGGCACAGAGGTGTGCTGCCCCCCTCGCCCCGACAACCACAGCTATCCGCGAACCACCGCAAGCCGCCTCATCTTTGCCACCTCCAGCCGCCGCCCCAGAATCCGCCAACATGACGCCCCCCCCTCAGGTCGCACCGCGCCACCGTGTCTTCGAGCTGTTGCAACGGAAGATTGCCCATCAGTTGCGTGCCCAGCCGGAAGAGGTGACCGCCCACACCCCGTTTCTCGAACTGGGTGCCGACTCCCTCATGCTCATGGAGATTTTGCAGTACATCGACAGGCAGTTCGGGGTGCGTATCGCCATTCGCCGCATCTTCGAGGATTTGGCCACCCCGGCCGCCGTGGCCGACCTGATCGCGCAGCAGTTGCCGCCGGACTGGTCCGATGCACCGCCCCCGGAGTCAACGATTGCCGGGCAGGAGGCGCCTGCCACTCTCGCCGCGCCCCCCCCGACCGCATCGGCAGCGACTGTGCAACCTGCCGCAGCTCTCCAGGCGGCCCTTGGCAGCGGTGCCGTCGCCGGTTCTGCCGTCGAACAGGTGGTCATGCGCCAACTGGAGTTGATGGCGCAGCAGTTGGAGCTGTTGCGGGGTGGATCGACTTTGGCGGAACAGGTTGCCCGGACGGCAGCCCGGGTGACACCGACGCCACCCCCCCCGCCCAAGGGGGAGACCGCCGTAGTCGCCTCCGGAAGGGGATCCCACTTCGCCTCCTTCCATGACATGGAGGCGCGGGCGCTGACCCCTTCGCAGAAGAGCTATCTGGACGATTTTATCGTCCGCTATGTGCGGCGTACCCAGGCCTCCCGGCGACGGGCGGAGGAGGATCGCTCCTCTTGGGCCGATGTGCGCTCCTTGATGGGCATGCGCCCGGAGACCAAGGCCCTGACCTACTCGATCGTCTCGGAGCGTGCCCAGGGGAGCCGCTTCGTCGATCTGGACGGCAACAGCTACGTCGATCTGGCCAATGGTTTCGGCGTCCACCTGTTCGGTCACGGTGCGCCGTTTCTGGTCGAGGCGATGCAAAAACAGCTTGCGCTGGGGATTCATCTCGGTCCCCAGTCCAGCCTGAGCGGCGAGGTGGCTCGCCTGATCTGCGAACTGACAGGCATGGAACGGGTCGCCTACTGCTGCACCGGGACCGAGACGGTCATGTCGGCCATCCGCCTGGCCCGCGCCGCCACGGGACGGACGAAGATTGCCATGTTTTCCGGCTCCTATCATGGTCACTCCGATGGGGTGTTGGTCATGGCCGGGCTGGTGGACGGAGAGACCTGCACCGTGCCCATGATGCCCGGCGTCCCCCCCGGCCCGGCCAGCGAAACCCTGATCCTCAACTATGACAAACCTGATGCCCTGGAGACCATCCGTGCCCATGCCGACTCCCTGGCCGCCGTCCTGGTGGAGGCGGTTCCCAGCCGACAGCCCAACTTGCAACCCAGGGCCTTTTTGCAACAGTTGCGTGCCCTGACCAGCGAATTGGATATTCCCCTGATCTTTGACGAGATGATCACCGGCTTTCGCATCGGGGCGGGGGGAGCGCAGGCGTGGTTTGGCGTCCAGGCCGACCTGGCCGCCTATGGCAAGATCCTTGGCGGTGGTCTGCCCATGGGGGTGGTGGCGGGCAAGGCACGTTTCATCGATCAGGTCGATGGTGGCCGGTGGAACTTTGACGACCCCGGCTCCTTTCCCCAGGTGGAGACCACCGTGGCCGGGGCGGGAACCTTCCGCCGCCACCCGCTCTCCCTGGCCGCCGCCCTGGCTGTCCTCCAACACCTGAAGCAGGAGGGGCCTGCCCTCTACGAACGTCTCGACCAACGCGCCGCCGACCTCGAAGAGACCCTGCACGAGTTCTTCAAGGCGAAGAACGTTCCGGTGCGGCTGGCCCGTTTTGGCTCCCTCTTTCGCTTCGTGCAGAGCGGCAACTTCAGCTACACCTACCAGCCCCTGGAGATGGATCTGCTCCACTTCGGCCTGATCGACAAGGGGATCTATCTCTGGGAGGGACGTACCTGCTTCATCTCCACCGCCCACACGGATGCGGATATGGAGCTGGTCGTTGCGGCGGTCAAGACGACCATCGAGGAGCTGCTGGCCGCCGGTTATTTTCCTGGATCCCAGGGTGGCACGACACCGCCGTCGTCCGACACGCCGGCACACGAACACTCCTTTCCGCTGAGTCCGGCCCAGCTCCAGCTCTGGACCCTGGATCAGATCGGTCCGGAGGCTGCCCTGACCAATCTGAGCTTTACCAATCTGCAACTCAGGGGCAGGCTGCAACCGGAGCTGCTGCGCGCTGCCGTTCGCCAGGTGGTGGCGCGTCATGAGGCCCTGCGCACCACCATCGATCCCCGGGGGGAGCATCAAACCGTCCTGCCCGAGGTCGAGTTCACCCTGCCGCTGATCGACATCTCCCAACTCGATGCCGCAGCCCGGCAGGTCGAACTGACCCAATGGCTGGAGCGGGAGGCGGCCACGCCCGTGCCCCTGTCCCAGGCCCCGGTGTTGCGTCTCTCCGTGCTGCGTCTGGAGCCGGAGCTGCATCGTCTGGTCATCGCCGCCAACCATATTCTGATCGATGGCCTTTCCCTGGTGACCCTGCTGCGTGAAATGTTCACCCTGTATGCGGCAGCCGTCCGGGGCACCTCTGTCGTTCTGGACCCCCCCCTGTCGTTCAGGGACTATCTGGCATGGCGGCAGACCTACGACCAATCCGCTGCCATGCAGAGCCACGAGGCCTACTGGTTGGCCCGCTTCGCCGGGGAGATTCCTGTCCTGGAGCTGCCCTGGGATCGTCCCCCGCCTGCATTCAGCAACTATCAGGCGGCCCGCGCCGTTTTGCGGCTGGAGGGTGACCTCTACAAGGCCTTGAAAAAGACCAGTACCCGGCTCAACAGCACCCTTTTCATGGTGTTGCTGGCGGCTTATCAGCTCTTTTTGCATCGTCTCTCCGGTCAGGATGAGCTGGTCGTGGGCATTCTTGTCCTCGGACGCCCCCCCGATACCCAGGCACCGCTGATCGGTTATTGCTCCCACATTCTGCCGATTGTCAGCCAGATGCAGGGGGATCCGTCGTTCGTCGCGTTTTTGCAGGGTGTGAAACAGTCGCTGCTGTCGGCCATGGAACACCAGAATTATCCCTACGCCCGGCTGATCGATCACCTGAACACGCGCAAAAACAAGATGCGCTCGCCCCTGGTCATCACCACCTTCAACATGGATCACCCCATCGAGCTGGCAGCGGAGCTGGGTTTGCAGGCCGCCTGGTTCCCCCAGCCGATCCACTCCCTGGACAACGCCCTCAGCCTCAACGTCACCGATATTGGTGGCGAGCTGGTCATCGAGTTTGACTACAGCACCGAATTGTTTGCCTCCGCCACCATGGAGCGCTGGACCGGCCATTTTCATACCCTGTTGACGGCTATCGTCCATGCCAGCCAGGCGGATGCGGCCCCCGCCTCGGTGCGTAGCCTGCCCCTGTTGACCCAGGCCGAACGCCGACAACTGCTCGAAACCTGGAATCAGCCGCCGCCTGCGCCCCTCTCCGAGCAGCATGGCGAGGTCGTCGCGTGTCTGCACCACGGGTTCGAGCGCCGGGCCGGGCAGAGGCCGGAGGCGGTGGCCCTCATCCTGGACGACCAATCTCTCACCTATGGCCAGTTGAATGCCAAGGCCAACCGCCTGGCCCGCCATCTCAGGGGCCTTGGGATCGGGCCGGAGTCGCTGGTGGGGATCTGCGTCGCCCGTTCCCTCGACATGATCGTGGGACTGTTGGGCATCCTCAAGGCGGGCGGGGCCTATGTGCCCCTCGATGCGGAACAGCCCAAACAGCGGCTGGCGTTCCTCCTGGAGGATGCCAAACCGAGGGTTTTGCTCACCCAGCGCTCCCTGCTGGCGGCCCTCCCCGAGGCACTGCCCCCGGTTGTTCTCCTGGATACCGATTGGCCCGAGATTCAACAGCAAAGCGATGCCAACCTCGACAGCGGTGTTCGGGAAGAGAATACGGCCTATGTGATCTACACCTCCGGCTCCACCGGCCAACCCAAGGGGGTGGTGGTCGAGCATCACGCCGTGGTGCGCCACTGCCTGGATTTTGGCAACCTGCTCCAGGTGACGCCCAATGACCGGGTTCTGCAGTTCAACGCCCTCCATTTTGACTTTTCGGTAGAAGATATTTTCATTCCGCTGGTCACCGGGGCGGCACTGGTTTTGCGTGGTCCGGAGATCTGGACCCCGGTGGAGTTCAACCGACAGGTACAGCGGCATGGCATCACCGTGGTTGGATTGCCCCCAAGCTATTTTCAACAGTTGGTGCAGGCGTGGAGCAAAAAGCCGACCGAGATACCTCAGGATACCCTCCGGCTCATCCAGGTGGGGGGAGAGGCGTTTCCGGTCAACGTGCTGGACGCCTATTTCCAGACCCCCTTGCGAAGTGTCCAGCTCTGGAACGGTTATGGTCCTACCGAGGCGGTCATCACCTCCACGGCCTATCTTGTCGCTCCCGGTTTCACCGGAACGGCCATTCCCATCGGGCGTCCTCTGGGCCGCCGTACTGCCTATATCCTCGATCCGCACGGCCAGCCGCTTCCCATCGGCGTGCCCGGCGAGCTGCACCTCGGCGGCAGCGAACTGGCCCGGGGCTATCTCAACCGCCCCGATCTTACCCGCGACAAGTTCATTCCGGACCCCTTCAGCCAGCGATCCACCGCCCGGTTGTACAAAACCGGCGACCGCGCCCGCTATCGGCCTGACGGGGAGATCGAGTTTCTCGGTCGCCTGGATACCCAGGTCAAGGTGCGCGGTTTCCGCATCGAGCTGGGCGAGATCGAGAGCAACCTGATGCGCCATCCCGACCTGGCGGAAGCGGTGGTGCAGCCGCACACGACAGCGGGTGGGGAGACCCTCCTGGTGGCCTGTCTGGTGGCCCGGCAGCGACCGGCGCCCGCTGCGCAGACGTTGCGTGATTTTCTCCGCGAGCGCCTGCCGGAATATATGATTCCCGGCCATTTCGTGCTCCTGGGGGCGCTGCCCGTCACCAGCAACGGCAAGGTGGATCGGCGGGCGCTCCCCGTGCCCGACCTGGGCGAGGAGAACGCTGCCGATGCGCACATGGCGCCCCGCACCCCGACCGAGCGGCTCCTGGCCGACATCTGGAGTCAGTTGCTGGCCCGCCCGGAGGTGGGCATCCAGCACAACTTTTTCGATCTCGGCGGGCACTCTCTGCTGGCCATCCAGGCCATCTCCCAGATACGCGACCGCCTGGGTCTGGAGTTGCCGGTGCGCCTCTTTTTTCAATATCCAACGATTGCCGGATTGGCCGAACGCATCGACGCCACGCCAGGCAGAGTGGCTGTCGATCACCCGGGTGAAGAGCGAGAGGAGTTTGTCTTTTGAGCGACACGGCATCCCCCCTGGAGATCTTCCTGTCCGACCTGCGGCGTCGGGGCATCCAACTGTGGGCCGATGGCGACAATCTGCGCTGCAGCGCCCCCAAAAACAGCCTGACCGCCGCCATGCGCCAAACCCTGGCCGATCGCAAAGGCGAGATTCTCGACCAGCTCAGGCGGACGGAAGCGGCCACGGACATCACCGTGGTGACCCCCCGGGGGGACGCCCAGGTCATTCCGGTCGTTGCCCGCCTGCCCGGCCAGGGGGTGCCGCTCTCCTTTGCCCAGCAGCGGCTCTGGTTTCTCGATCAACTGGAGCGCAGCGCCACCTATGACATCCCCTCCGCCATGCAAATGCGCGGTACCCTGGACGAGGCGATCCTGGCCGACTGCCTGAGTGCCATCGTGCGGCGTCATGAGGCGTTGCGCACCACCTTCGGCAGGGCCGACAAAGCTCTCCCTCCGGATGAAGAGACCCCATGGGGTGTCGAAGAGGGAGTGCCGGTGCAGATCATCCATCCACCCGCGCCTGTTCACTTGCCGGTGATCGATTTGCGTTCGCTGCCTCCGGAGGAGAAAAAGGCCGAGCTGCAACGCTGGATCACCCGGGGGGAGGAGTACGTTTTCGATCTTGCCGAGGGGCCTCTGTTGTGGGTCACCCTCCTGCGCCTGGAGGATGGGTTCCACGTCCTGTTGTTGACCCTGCACCACATCATCGCCGATGGCTGGTCGGTGGGGGTGTTGATCAACGAGGTCGCGGCTCTTTACGGAGCACGTATCGCGGCGAAAAAGGGTCTGGCAGGCTCATCGCTCCCCGCGCCGCTGCCGGAACTCCCCATCCAGTATGCCGACTATGCCCTCTGGCAGCGCCGCTGGCTGGGTGGCGGCGAACTGGACCGGCAACTCGCCTACTGGCAACAAAAACTGGCAGGTGCCCCTGCCTTGCTGGAACTCCCCACCGATCGCCCCCGACCCGCCGTGCAGAGCTTTCGCGGCAGCGTGGAGCGGTTCACCTTCGGCGCCGATTTGACCGGGCGTCTGCGCCTGTTGAGTCGGCAGAGCCAGGCCAGCCTGTTCATGACCCTGCTGACCGGCTTTGCCGTGCTGCTCGCCCGCTACAGCCGCCAGAGCGACATCGTTGTCGGTTCGCCGGTGGCCAACCGCAACCGCAGCGAACTGGAGGGGTTGATCGGCTTTTTCGTCAACACCCTGGTGCTGCGCATCGATGGCGGCGGCGACCCCTCGTTCCGGGAGCTGCTGCACCAGGTACGCCACACCACCCTCGATGCCTACGCCCACCAGGATGTCCCCTTCGAGCATCTGGTGGAACGTCTCAAACCGGCGCGTACCCGCAGTTATTCACCACTGTTTCAGGTGATGTTCATTCTCCAGAACACCCCGGAGAGTGCCCTGGAGCTGCCCGATCTCGCCATCACCCTGCTCGATCAGGAGAGCATGCCGGCCAAATACGACCTGCTGCTCGGCCTGGAGGAGCGGGACGGCGGTCTGCGCGGCGAGTTTGAGTACAACACCGACCTGTATGATGGCAGCACCATCCGGCGCATGATCGGTCACCTGGAGAGGCTGCTGGAGGCGGCTGCCGCCGATCCCGATCAGGCCTGCTCCCGCCTGCCCCTGCTCACCGCCCCCGAATACCAGCAGATGGTCACGGTGTGGAATCAATCCCCCCACGCCGAACCGGAAGTGGCCTGCATCCACACCCTGATCGAGGCGCAGGTGGCGAGAACCCCGGCAGCCCCGGCGATCAGCTTTGCCGGAGAGAGCCTCACCTATGCCGCGTTGAACGCCCGTGCCAATCAACTGGCGCACCACCTGATCGCTGCCGGAGTGCAGCCAGGCTCGCTGGTGGGGATCAGCCTGGAGCGCTCCCTGAACACGGTCATCGGCTTGTTGGCCATCCTCAAGGCGGGCGGCGCCTATGTGCCCATGGACCCCAACCATCCCAAAGAGCGCCTGAACCTGTTGATCGATGACGCGCAACTCGCCTGGCTGGTCACCGAAAGCGCACTGGTGGAGCGCCTGCCCGCCAACCAGGCCGTCCTGATCGTCCTCGATCGGGAGGCAACCCAGATCCAGAAACGTCCGACGAGCGATCCGCACACCCAGGTGACACCGCACCATCCGGTCTATGTCATCTACACGTCAGGCTCCACCGGACGCCCCAAAGGGGTGGTGATCGAACACGGTCGCCTGACGCGCATGTTTCTCGTCACCCGCCGCTGGTTCCAGTTTGACGAACGGGATGTCTGGTCGCTGTTCCACGCCTTCTCCTTTGATTTTTCGGTGTGGGAGATGTGGGGCGCCCTTCTGTTCGGCGGACGCCTGGTGGTGGTCTCGCGGGAGGTCTCCCGCTCGCCGGAGGCCTTCTACGACCTGCTGCACACGGAACAAGTGACGGTCCTCAACAACAACCCCTCGGTGTTTCAGGCCCTGACCAGCCTGGAGGAGACCGGGCACGGCAAGCCTTTGAGCCTGCGTCTGGTCATTTTTGGCGCCGAACCGCTCAAACTGCAAAACCTTCGCCCCTGGTTCGATCGCCACGGGGATCGACACCCCCGGCTGATCAATCTCTATGGTGTCACCGAGACCACCGTCCACACGACCTATCATGCCCTGAGTCGCGCCGATCTGGACGAGACCAATCTGAAAATCGGGCCACCGAGGGCCGAGCTGCATCCGCTCTACATCCTGGATGACCATCTGCAACCCGTGCCCATCGGTGTGCCCGGTCAGCTCTACGCCGGTGGGCATGGTCTGGCGTTGGGCTATCTCGACCAGCCGGAGTTGACGGCCAGAACCTTCCTCCCCGACCCCTTCAGCGACCATCCCGGGAGCCGTCTGCAAAAGACCGGCGATCTGGCGCGTTTTCTGCCCGATGGCAGTATCGCTTTCCTGGGGCGGGTCGATTATCAGGTGAAGATTCGTGGTTTTCGCATCGAACTGGGTGAGATCGAGGCGATCCTGGCCCGGCATCCTGCCGTTTACGAGGCCGCTGCCACCACCCGGGAGAGTCCCGCCGGTGACAGGCAGTTGGTGGCCTATGTCGAGGCGCAGGGCCAGCAACCCCTGCCTCGAGCGGACGACCTGCGCACCTTCCTGAAACGCCAACTGCCGGACTACATGGTACCAGCCGTTTTTGTGGTGATGGAGAAGTTGCCGCGCTCGCCCAATGGCAAGGTGGATCGGCGGTTGTTGCCGGTTCCGGAGGCACCCCAGGCGTCGGCGACGACGCATCTGCCGCCGCGCACCCCGACCGAGGAGATGGTCGCCGAAGCGTGGAGTACGCTGCTCGATCTGCCCCGGGTGGGGCGCGACGACAACTTTTTCGACCTCGGCGGGCACTCGCTGATGGCCACCCGGGTGATGGCCCGCCTGCGCGACATCTTTGCCCTGGAGCTGCCGCTGACCCTGCTCTTCGCTGCCCCCACCGTCGCCGGCATGAGCGAACAGATCGACGCGGCGCGCCAGCAGGTCAACCGCATGCCGCCCCCACCGCCCATTCAGGTGACGAAGCGCACCATCGACCTGCCCCTCTCGTTTGCCCAGCAGCGGCTCTGGTTTCTGGAGCAACTGGACGGGGGCTTGGCCACCTACATCATGCCGGCTGTCGTCACCCTGACCGGCAAGCTGGATGTTGCCGCCCTGGAACGGGCCATCCAGAGCATCGTCGAGCGGCATGAGTCCCTGCGCACCACCTTTCACGCCGTGGATGGCAAACCGCTGCAACGCATCGCGCCGCCCGCGCCCGTTGGCGTCACCCGCATCGATCTGCGTCACGCGGGGCAGGCGGAGTCGCCCGACCTGGCACATGGCGACCAGGAACAGGTGCAGCGGCTCGCCGTCGCCGAGATGCAAAAGCCCTTCGACCTGACCCGCGATCTCATGCTGCGCGCCACCCTGATCCAGACCGGAGAAGAGGCGCACATCCTGCTCTTCACCTTGCACCACATGGCCGCCGATGGCTGGTCGATCACCCTCCTGATCCAGGAACTGGCCGAGCTGTACAACGCCTTCATCCAGGGCAAGGCGTCGCCCCTGCCGCCGCTGCCCATCCAGTATGTCGATTTCAGCCAGTGGCAACGCCAATGGTTGAGCGGTGCCGTGCTGGAGACCCAGCTTGCCTTTTGGAAAAACCAGTTGGCCGATGCCCCCGTTTTGTTGGAATTGCCTACGGATCGCCCCCGGCCCCCTGTCCAGACCTTTCATGGCCACGACATCTATTTTCGCATCGACCTGGAGACCACGCAGCGCATCCGCCAGTTGGGCCGGGCGGCGGGAACGACCCTCTTCATGACCCTGCTGGCGACCTTTGCCAGCCTGCTTTCCCGTTACAGCGATCAGCATGACCTTTTGATCGGCACCCCGGTGGCCAACCGCAACCGGCCCGAGACCGAAGCCCTCATCGGCTTTTTTGTCAACACCCTGGCCCTGCGCGTCGATCTCACCGGCGATCCGCCCTTTCGCGAGCTGCTGGGCCGGGTGCGGCGGATGGCCCTGGCCTCTTTTGCCCACCAGGATATTCCCTTCGAGCAACTGGTCGAAGAGATTCATCCCGTCCGCAGTCTGAGCCACTCCCCGCTGTTTCAGGTGATGTTTGCCCTGCAAAATGCCCCGGCCAAATCCCTGGAGTTGACCGGCCTGACCATGACCCCGCTGGAGCTGGCCGGTCAGTCGGCCAAGTTTGACCTGAGCCTCTCCATGGAAGAGACCGCCGAGGGTCTCGAAGGGGGGATGGAGTACAACACCGACCTGTTCGATGCCGCCACCATCGAGCGGATGATCACTCATTTCAGGAATTTGCTGGCCAGCGTCGTTGCCGATCCGGATGGGATACTCTCCCGTCTGCCCATCCTGGACGCCGCCGAGCGCCACCTGCTCCTCGACACCTGGAACAGGACAGAGGTGGTCTATCCGCTGCGGGAGCGCTGCATTCACCAGTTGTTCGAGGCGCAGGCCGAACGCACCCCCGAGGCCCTGGCCCTGGTGTGCGACGATGGTCGCACCCTCGACTATGCCGCCCTGAATCGCCGTGCCAATCAGGTGGCGCACCATCTGCGCGGCCTGGGGGTCGGTCCCGACAAGCTGGTGGGCATCTGCCTGGAGCGCAACCAGGAGCTGGTGGTGGCCCTCCTGGCTGTCCTCAAGGCCGGTGGTGCCTACGTTCCCCTCGATCCGACCTATCCGGCGGATCGCATCGCCTTCATGGTGGAGGATATGCAGAAGGGGGATGCCCAGGGTTCCGGTCCGGTCCTCCTGACCCAGAGTGCGCTGCGCGAGCGGATCCCCCCGACCACGGCCCGCATCGTCACCCTGGATGGCCCCGAGGCCGAGGCCATCGCCCGGCACAGCGCAGAGAATCCGTCGCCACTCGCCACCCCGGACAACCTGGCCTATGTCATCTACACGTCGGGATCGACCGGCCTGCCGAAAGGGGTGGCCATCGAACATCACAGCACCGTCACCCTGATCGAGTGGACCCGGGAGTTTTATGAGCGGGCGTGGTTCGAGCGGGTTTTGGCCTCGACCTCCATCTGTTTTGATCTGTCGGTCTTCGAGCTGTTCGTGCCGCTCGCCTGGGGGTGCAGCATCGTGCTGGTGCGCGATGCCCTGGCCTTGCCTGCGGCTGTTGCGGCGGGGCAGCGGGTCACCCTGATCAACACGGTCCCCTCGGCCATGGCGGCGTTGTTGCGCACCGGGCCGCTGCCTGACTCGGTGCGTCTGGTTATTCTGGCCGGGGAGCCGTTCAAGGATACCCTGGCGCATGCCATCTATCGCAACCCT
>JADGCJ010000169.1 GCA_015229045.1 Magnetococcales bacterium | reverse complement strand
TAGCAAAGGCTACTTGACATCCAAGACAGTTGCTGGACCCCGATGCCAAAAAGCGCTTGCCCTGCGGATCAGCATCCCCGGTTTTGACTTTCGGGGCAAAGTGCCTCATGGTGAAAGGCTGAAAGTTTATACATTTTTGACGGTTTTTGAGACACACCCATGACACCAATGTGGACTCCCTGGCAGACAACCCTGACGCTGTATGGTCATCCGCGTGTGGTGGCCATTTTTTTTCTTGGTTTTTCCAGTGGTTTGCCGCTGGCCTTGACCTTTGGCACCCTCTCCTTGTGGCTGATGGAAGCGGGGATTGCCAAATCGACCATCGGCCTGTTTGCCCTGGCGAGCGCCCCTTATACGGTCAAGTTTCTCTGGTCGCCCCTGCTGGATCGTCTGCCGATACCCGGGGTGACCGATCGCTGGGGGCAACGCCGGGGCTGGGCGCTGTGCATCCAGGTTTTACTGGCGATGGCCATCTTTGGTCTGGGGTGTGCCAATCCGGCCCATGATCCACGCCTGACTGCCCTGTTTGCCCTGCTGGTGGCCTTTTTGTCGGCCAGCCAGGATATTGTCATCGACGCCTACCGGGTGGAGATCCTGGAAAAATCCCAATACGGGGCGGGGGCGGCCATGATCGTTCTGGGCTATCGCGTCGGGATGCTGGTCTCGGGCGCGGGCGCCTTGTATCTGGCGACCTTTTTTGGCTGGCTTGTCACCTACACCGTCATGGCGGTGTGCATGGGGATCGGCATCGCGACCGTTTTGCTCAATCCCGAGCCGGAGCGCCCCCCGGAACCGGAGTCCCGCCAGAGAGAGCTTAAAATCGACGCCTTTTTTGCCGACCACTTTACCGGGCAGGGGTGGATGGTCACCCTGATACGCTGGATCTCCGTGGCCGTGGTGGCTCCTCTCGCCGATTTTTTGACACGCCGGGGCTGGTTTGCCATCCTGATGTTGATCCTCCTTTACAAATTGGGCGAGGCCCTGGCCGGGGTCATGTCCGGGCCTTTTTACATCGATCTGCACTTCAGCAAGATTGAGATCGCCAACATGAGCAAGATTTTTGGTCTGCTCGCCACACTTGTCGGCTCTCTCCTGGGCGGCCTTGTCGTGCATCGTTTTGGCATCATGAAGGCATTGCTCTATTGCGGCTTTCTGCAAATGGCCTCCACCTTGATGTTTGTCTGGCTGGCCTACGCCGGTCGTGACATCACCGTCCTGGGGATATCGATCGCCATCGAAAACCTGAGCGGCGGCATGGGAACGGCTGCCCTGGTGGCCTATCTCTCCAGTCTGTGCCATGTCTCTTACACGGCAACCCAGTATGCCCTGCTCTCTTCCTTCATGGCTTTCGGTCGCACGGTTCTTGCTTCCTGGGGAGGGTTCCTGGCCGAACGCATGAGTTGGAGCCACTTCTTTCTCCTGACCACCGCTGCGGCCCTGCCAGGTATGCTGCTCTTGTTGTGGATGTTGTGGCGCTTCCCCCAGGAAGAGGCTGTCCGGAGTGGAGAAAGACCTGATCCGTGAATAATCCGGAGTGGAGAAAGACCTGATCCGTGAATAATATCGATGACATGGACACAGTTGTGCCCTATCGTTAGATTTCTTACTTTTCTGCAATCCAAAATAGCGACCAGGACGAGGAGACCCTATGCCCCCCTCCGAGGATGTGATCGACCAGGGAAAAAAAACGCAAAAGGATGGAAAAAAGGATGAAGACAAGAAAAATAAAAAGAAGAAGGGAAAGGAAAAAAAGAACAAAGGAAACTTGAAAAAGAAGATCATCAAGAAAAAGAAAGAAAAAGAAAAAAAGAGAGAAGAAAAAAAAGCCAGGAAGAGAGCAGACGAAAAAGAAAAAAAGAAAAAAAATAAGGAATCGCTGATTATTGTTTAGAGAGTGGTTAGCCAATCCAGGGCAATGACAAGACAAGAGGCTCCGATCATGACGACGACTTCCGAAGATATGATCAATCAGGACGCAAAACAAGAACCAGGCAAGGACAAAAAGGAAAAGAAAAGCAAAAAAGAGAGGAAAGAGAAAGAGGAAAAAAGCAAAAAGGAGAAAAAGAAAGAGGAAACAGACAAGATCATTGCCCCGGGTGCAAAGCCTGGCAGTGTCAAAAAAAAGGACATTTCCAATGAAGTCTTCGAAAAGCAGATGGCCATTCTCCAGGTGGAATTGGTCAAGCTCCAGGAGTGGATCCGGCAAAAAGGACTCAAGGTGGTCGTCATTTTTGAGGGACGTGATGCCGCCGGCAAGGGTGGGGTGATCAAGCGGATCATGGAGCGTCTGAACCCGCGTATCGTCAAGGTGGTCGCTCTGGGCACCCCTTCGACCCGGGAAAAAAATCAGTGGTATTTTCAACGCTATGTGCCTCACCTCCCCACCAGCGGCGAGATGGTCATGTTTGACCGGAGCTGGTATAACCGCGCAGGTGTGGAACGGGTCATGGGGTTTTGCTCCGAGGATGAGTATCGCGAATTTCTCCGCTCCTGCCCCGAGTTCGAACGCATGCTCACCCGGTCAGGCATCATTCTGATCAAATACTGGTTCTCGGTCAGCGACGACGTGCAGGAAAAACGCTTTCAGGATCGGGTCAAGGATCCTCGCAAGCGCTGGAAACTCAGCGATATGGACGTCGAGTCGCGCAACCGCTGGGTGGAGTACTCCCGCGCCAAGGACGAAATGTTTGCCCATACCGACATCAAACAGGCCCCCTGGTACGTGGTGGACGCCGACTCGAAAAAACGCTCCCGCATCAACTGTATCAGCCACCTGTTACGCATGATCCCCTACGAAGATTTGACACCCAAGCCGACCAAACTTCCGCCGCGCAAACCTAATGAGGGGTATGTCCGTCCGCCCATCACCGATCAAACCTTTGTCGCCGATTTTGACGCCGAAGTGAAGAATGATGACGGAAAAAAGAGCAAAGCCGAAAAAAAGGAGAAGGAGTAGGAGCAGGCACCCGAAGTTGACCAGCCGAATCGTGACTGACCCCATGGCTGAAAAAGAGCGGGCATGACAGAGATCGAGATCACCATTCAGCGTCTGGTTCCTGGTGGTGATGGCCTGGGGTTTCACGCCGATGGCGCTGTTTTCGTTCCCTTCACGGCCCCCGGGGATCATCTCCGGGTGCGTTTGACGCAGGGTGGTCGCCATTATCGACGGGGGGAGATGGTGACGCTCCTCTCTCCGGGGCCGGAACGAATGGAACCTCTTTGTTCCCACTACGGTCATTGTGGTGGCTGTCACTTGCAACACCTGCAACGCGACAGCCGCCATCAGGCCAAGCGTGCGTTTGTCCTCGATGGACTGCAACGCCTTGGCCACATCGCCGATGCCGACGCCCTGACCAGACCCCTGCTCCCCGCCCCCGACGATACCGGCTATCGTCAGCGGGCCAGTTTCAAGGTGCGCCACATCCAGGGGCGTCTCTTGCTGGGGTTTTTTGCCCCGGGATCGCATCACCTGGTGGATGTGGCACGCTGCCCGATTCTTCACCCGGCCCTGGAGGCCCTCCTCTCACCCTTGCGACAGGTGCTGGGCCGGATCGCCAGACCCGACCGCCTGCCTCAGGTGGATGCCGTGCAGGGAGAGAATGGCACCGCCGTGATTCTCCATCACCTGGACCCCCTGCCGACCCGGGATCAGGAGCGGCTGCGTGGGTTCGCCCAAGAGCGGGGTCTGCTGCAACTCTGGTTGCAGAGTGGCCGCAAACAAACCCTGACTCCTCTGGTGGAGGGAGCAGACCCCTTCTACCGTCTGGAGGAGATGGCGCTGCGCTTTCGCCCTGGCGATTTTACCCAGGCCAATTTTGCCCAAAACCGTCGCCTGGTGACGCAGATCCTGGAACTGGCCGGTTCCGGCAACAAGGCCGTCGACCTGTTTTGTGGTATTGGCAATTTTACCTTGCCGCTGGGATATCGCTACGCGCAGGTGGCAGGCATCGAGGGGTACGGACCCGCCGTGGAACGGGGCCAGAACAACGCCCGCAACAACCGCATGGCCACACTGCATTTCCGGCAGATGAACCTTCACGGCAGCCACAGGCTTGACATACCTGAACTGGCCGAAGCCGACCTGTGTCTGATCAATCCGCCGCGCACCGGCGCCAAGACGATCATGGCCTGTCTGAGCCACTCCCCCGTGGAACGGGTGATTTATGTCTCCTGCGACCCGGCCACCTTCGCCCGCGACGCGGCACACCTCTCCCACAACGGCTACCGTTTGCAGCTGGTCCAACCGTTCGACATGCTCCCCCTGACACACCACGTCGAGACGGTGGCGCTCTTTACACGTCACGCCTGACGCCATTTCCGGATCGTGCGCCCGCTGCATCGACAAGATCCAGGGGACCGGCGGACGGACAGATCCAGGACAGAGCCCTGGCGGGATCCGGGGCAAGGCCCCAGGTGGCCAAAACGACGAGCGAGGCCCTCGCATCTCTTTTGCCCCCGAAGGTGCCCCGCGCACACCTCAGTGGCCGGATTGCGCCAGCAGCTCCTGGTAGGCGGCAGCCGACAAGAGTTGCTCCATTTGCCTGGGATCGGCAGGACGGAGACGGATCATCCAGCCGACGCCGTAGGGATCCTCGTTGACCCTCTCCGGAGCGGCGGTCAACTCCTCATTGATGGCGGTGACGACGCCGGAGACAGGCGCAAAAAGATCCGACACGGATTTGACCGATTCCACCACCCCGAAGGGGGATTGGGCCGTGAGCATGGTTCCAGGTTTGGGCAGCTCGACAAAAACGACATCGCCAAGCTGTTGGGCGGCGTATTGGGTAATACCCACCACCACCTCTTCCCCTTCGGTGCGGCCCCATTCATGTTCCTTGGTATATTTAAGCTCAGGGGGCGTGAAAATCATGAAAGGCATCCTGTAACGATTGCATGTTGTCTGAAAGAATGGGCCCTATTCGATCCGTTTTCGTGTGCAAATGCAAGCTAAATTCAGACTTTCAAAAAGCGGGAGAGGGAGAGCAGAGCACCAATCAGGCCCAAACCCATGCCGATGGCGAGAATAAGCGCCAGATGCGGCAGAGGGAGAAAATGAAAATCCAGGTGAAAACCAAAAGAGGCGCCCAAATCCTTGACAACCCTTTCGGCGCCCAGATGGAGCAGGCCCGTCAGACCGATGGCGGCGATGGCACCCAGAATGCCCTGGAGGACTCCCTCGTAGATGAAGGGAGCCTTGATGAAACCACCCGTGGCCCCCATGAACCGCATCACTTCAATCTCTTCCCTGCGCGCAATGATGGTCAGCTTGATCGTGTTGGAAACGATCAACGCCACCGCCGAGAGCAACAACAAGGAGAGAATATTGCCCAAATAGCGTACCGTTCGAATGACAGCAGCCATGCGATCGGCCCATTGCCGGTCATAGGAGACCGACTCGACGCCGGGCCAGGTCAGGATCTCCTGCGCCACCTGGCTGGTGTGTTGAAAGTTGTTGTGCTTGAGTTTGAACTCAAGCGTGAAGGGGAGAGGATTGTCCTCCAACTGGTCGAGCAGGCCGGCCTCGGTGTCGAGCATTTTTTTCAGGCGGGCAATGGCCACATCCGGGGTGATGATGCGCAGGGTCACCGGGTCCACCAGGGTATTGCCAGCCAGACGGTCATGCATGTGCGAAACAGGTGCAGCCGTGACACCGGACCTGGTAAAAACGGTCACCAGATTATCCCCCTGCCAACGACTCAGGAGGGTATCGGCATTGGTCAGCAATAGAGTCAATGTGCCAAAAATGGTCAAAGAGATGGCAATGATCGTCGCCGTGGTCCAGTGCGCAAGGGATCCCTCGTGAAACAGCCGCCAGGCACGACGCAGGGCGCGTCCATGAAAACCGCTGGCAACGGGAGGCGCATGCACGACCGGCGTGGAGGATGCGTTGCCGCGTTCCCCGGCATCGGGGGTCTTGCCTGGAAAACCGCTGGCAACGGGAGGCGAATACACGACCGGCGTGGAAGATACGTTGCCGCATTCTCCGGCATCGGGGGCCTTGCCTGAATCGGGTTGGAGATTGGCATCGTCGTTCAAGGCACCCTCGCTGGCTGGGCGGAAGGGGGAACATGCAGCAGGCGACCGTTCTCCATTTCAATACGCGGATGCCCCAGTTCGCTGGCCAGATCGACATCGTGCGTGACAACCAGGATGGTGGTGCCCTGTTGGTAGAGAGCCTGAAACAGGGCCAGGATACGACGCCCCATTCCCTTGTCGAGGTTGCCGGTGGGTTCGTCGGCAACAACCAGCGGCGGTCGATTGACGATGGCACGCGCAATGGCCACACGCTGCTGTTCGCCTCCCGACAAGGCGATGGGGTTGTGATACATCCGCTCTCTGAGACCGACATACTCCAGGGTGCGTGTGACCTGACCAGGAATTCTGGTCGGCTCACGGCCCGCCACCTCCATGGCCAGGGCGATGTTGTCGTAAACCGTGCGGTCATACAACAATTTATAGTCCTGGAAAATGACTCCTATGCCGCGCCGCAGGGCCGGAATCTGTTTTTGCGTCAGACGCTCGACATTGCGGCCACCCACGACCACCGTCCCTTGTGACGGAAGTTCAGCCCGATAGATCAGTTTGAGGATCGATGTCTTCCCGGCCCCCGAATGGCCAACCAGAAAGTGAAACGACCCCTTGGCCAAGGCAAAAGAGACGTTCTTGAGTGCTTCGTATCCGGTGGGATAACGCATCGTGACATCGTGAAACTGAATCATGACGGTGGACAACCGGGGCAGTCGACAGGGCTGAGAAAACGACGCGCCTCATGGTAACGCTCCGCCCGGTCGATCTCAAGTCACCACGGGTGGTTGGACAGGGCAATCGCATTTGAAATTGGCACACCCGAGGCCATGATCGCTTTTTGGCATCGGGGTCCAGCAACTGTCTTGGATGTCAA
>JADGCJ010000168.1 GCA_015229045.1 Magnetococcales bacterium | reverse complement strand
AGCCGTGCAGGTTGTAGGCCCCCCGGGTCGGAACCGCGAGAAGTTCGGCTCCCAACAGGTGGCGATAATAAAAGGAAAAGAAAAAATCTGGTTGGCAGGTGTTCACCCGGTCCAGAACTTCGGGCAGATTGGGCGAGTCGGGGGTGATGGTCGGAATGCCTTCCCGGTCGGCCCAGGCGGCCACACTGTCAAACCAGAGATTTTCGCCCGGATCGTCCTGATGGGTCACCACCAGCGGCACTTTGAACCCATGGGCGAGCAAGGTTGCCAGGCCGCGTACACCCACCGTGTGGTAGGCAAAAACAACGGCATTGTTCGGCATGGCGGTCATGGTGCAGGCGACTCCGCAGCAGATTTTTTTTCCAGCACCGTGCGGATCAGAAAACGCGGGCGGGCCAGCGTTTGCTGGTAGACCCGGCCCATGTACTCTCCCATCAGCCCGATACCGAACAAAATGATACCAATAAGAAAATAGGCGATGGCAAACAGGGTGAAAACCCCTTCGGCCTCGGGTCCGATCATGAGCCGGCGGATGGTGAGATAGAGGACAAACAGGAAAGAGGCGCAGGAGATGGTGATGCCGACCAGGGAGAAGATGCGCAACGGTGCCGTGGAAAAACCGGTCATCAGGTCAAAGTTGAGCTGAATCAAACGGAACAGGGAGTATTTTGACTGACCCGACTGGCGTTCTTCATGTTCCACCACCACCTCGGTTGGCTTGGCCGCATAGAGAAAGGCCAGGGCGGGAATGTAGGTGGTCACTTCGTGCGATTCGCGCAAAATGTGAATGATGGCCTGGTCATAGCCGCGCAGCATGCAGCCCTGATCGGTCATGTGGATGCGGGTGACTCTCTCCCGCAGCCGGTTCATGAGCCGGGACAGCACATGCCGCCAGAGCCGGTCCCGACGTTGCCGCCGAATCGTGCCGACATAATCGTACCCTTCATCCAGTTTGCTCACGAGCTTGGGAATCTCTTCGGGGGGATTTTGCAGGTCGGCATCCAGGGTGATGACGTAGCGGCCATGGGCGTGGGCAAAGCCGGCCAGAATGGCGGCATGTTGGCCGAAGTTGTTTTTCAGCATGACCACCCGCGTCACTTCCGGCAACTGCCTGAATTGCTGATGCAACAGGATCGGCGAGGCATCGCGGCTGCCGTCATCCACGAAAACCACTTCATAGGGACGGTGCATGCCATCCAGGACCGGATAGAGACGCCGAAACAGGTGCGGCAGGACATCTTCTTCGTTGTAAACCGGGATCACGATGGAAATGTCGGGAGTTTTTTCGGAATGTATCATGGCTTGGCCACGGCAATGCGGATGGTGTCCTGGTAGATGACCCGCAGGGGTGACAGCTCTTTTTGGGCCTGCTGGAACAGACCGTCCCTGAGGTGAAAAACGGCCACGGCCCGTGGTGCCTGTCGCCACTGTTGATAGAACGCTTCCATGCCGGAGATCCAGTGTTGGGGTTCCTGATCGATGCCAAAATCCAGCTCACCCTTGTAGCGGACCAACGTCACGTTCTGGCCCAGATAGAAGGGGAGCGAGTGATAGAAGCAATCGACACTATACACCGGTGTGCCGGATTGTACAAAAGGGGCCATGGCCGTGGCGAGTTGGCGGGCCGAATAGACCGGACTCGTGGTCTGGTAGCCGGCATGGATGGTCTGGAAGGCGAGCAGGGCGGTGATGGCCAGGGTGATGACGGCTTGTTTGCCCTGGTATTGAAAATGGCGCACCAGGAGCATGCCGCCGGCCAGGATTCCGCCTCCTCCCAGGAGCCACCAGCGAAACTGGGCGAGAATTTCGGGCGTCAGGCGTGATTTATGGGCGATGATGTCCGGCAGCATGGCCACACCAACCAGAATGGCCGTCATGACGGCCAGGATGCGGAGGTCCAGGCGCACATTTTCCGGATCGATGCGCACAAGGTGGTGGCCGACCAGCAGCGCCAGCGGGGGAAAGACCGGCAGTATGTACGGAATCAGCTTGGAACTGGAGAGGGAGAAAAACAGAAAGATGAAGACAATATAGACCCACAGCAGGCGTAATGGGGCAAACGTGCCTGCATCCGCCGGACGCCAGGCAAAGGCCGGTCTGGCCAGGGCGGTCACGGCCCGGGCCATGAAGGGGAGAGAGCCGGCCAGCAATACGGGAATGAAATAAAAATTGGAGGCATTGCGGCTGTGGATGGTCGTGGTATAGCGCAGCCAGTGTTCGCGGATGAAAAAAAAGTCGGGAAATTCCGGATTGCGCAGGGAGACGGCCACAAACCAGGGGGCTGTCAACAACAGGAAGAACAACAAGCCCTTGCCCAGGTGCAGGTGTCGCCAGAGTGCCCAATCCCGTTGCCAGAGGGAATAGAGAGTGACTGCGGCGGCGGGCAGGACCACGCCCATGGGGCCTTTGCTGAGGGTGGCGGCGGCCAGACTTCCCCAGGCCACAAGCATCCAATTGCGCACCTGGCCGGGATTCTGGCGTTGCGACTGGGCGAGCAGAAGTGCCCCGATGCCAAAGGTCATGAAGACACTCGTTCCCATGTCCAGGGTGTGCATGTGACCCATGGCAAAATAGAGCAGGGAACTGGTCAGAAACAGGGCAGCATAGAGGGCCTCCCGGGTTCCGAAGAGACGTTGTCCCAGCCAGAAGGTCCAGAGGATGCCGAGAAATCCCAATCCCGCGCACCAGAGCCTGGATACACCCTGATCCGTGCCCAGCATTTTATAAAACAGGGCCGTGCCCCAATAGTTCAGGGGGGGTTTTTCAAAATATTTGAAACCATTCAGCCGGGGAGTGAGCCAATCCCCGGTCGCCACCATTTCGCGGGGAATTTCCGCATAACGTCCCTCGTCCGGGTCGCGCAGATCGCGATACCCCAGAAAGGCAAACCAAGTCAGAAATGCGAGAATGAACAGGAATAAAACAGATTGCCAAGGAACGGAACGTGCGTTCTCCTCTTGCTGATTTTCCAATCGCTTCTCCAACGCTTCCATGCCCAGAGTCCGTTATCTGTCAGCCAATCCTCGCTTACTTGGTCGATTCACCGCATTGCCGGAGTCTAGCCACATGGGGCTGGTTCTTCACTGAAAAAATTTCAGAAAAACGGCCATGACTTCCGTCTGGATATTGTCTATCTTGGAAAAACAAAATTTTACAGTGTGTTACCGATCCGGTTTGGCTTCGTGTTACCGATCTGGTCTGGTTTGGCTTCGCAGGCATTCCACGGATTGGGCAATGGCATCTTCTGCTGGCTTGCACGATCCCCATTCCCGCCAAAAATCGCGGGTGGCACTGTTGGGCTTGATTTTTGGTTCGTCAAGCTTGATGCGTGTGGGCAAAAGCATGGCATCGCCCAGCAGCAATGCCTCACCTGTATCCATGAGTGGCAGAATATTGGTCAACCCGACCAATGAATCGGGCATAAGACGGCGGATAACAGTCTGATCTGTTTCGTTTGTCAGTCTGAGGGAGAGAAAGTTGTTGCATTGACTGAGAATGGTCGTGCTGACATCCGATGGTCTTTGACTGACGACCAACAGGGAAAATCCGTACTTGCGACCTTCCTTGGCAATGCGTTCAAATGATCCGAGCGCCTGTTTCTGTATGGCATCGGCATGATCACGCACCGGCAGATAAAGGTGTGCCTCATCGCAGACAAGCGTCACTGGTGTTCGTTTGGCAGGCGTCATCCAAAACTGAACGTCATAAAGCAGGCGTGCCAGGGTGCCGGTGACAATGGGTAAAACATCAGCCGGCACTTCGGAAAAATCAACAATCTTGATTCCTTTTCCATCTCCTGAACCCAGTAGGTGCTGAAGCTGGCTTGCCAACCATCCATAGGTACAAGCCTCTTCCGGTGGCTTGAACATGAAGCCATAGCGTCGGTCACTGAGCTTTGTTTCTAAACGGGAAAGAAAACGGGTTAATTGACCCTCCCAATCTCCTTTTACTGGACCATTTTTACCAACACCTTTCTGGGTATTGTCATTGTCAAGCAATCTGATAAGAGATTTGATGTCATAGGGTATTGGTGAGTCAACTGTAAAAGTTTCTGCAATTATATTTTTCCCTTCTTGAATCAACGTATTTTGTTTTAGAGATCGGATGTGTAGAGTGAACCTCGACGTTTGATTTGGTGCGTTTTGCTCGTTGCGATCAAGGATCATAGAGAGCATTTCATCACGGTTTAAAAGCCAATAGGGTAAAAATAGAACATCTTTACCAGGATCAGTCAGGTCCCCAGGACCGGCAATGCGCAGACAGCTTGCAAAACCATTTTCTGGATTGGCAAGCGGTGCGTATTCACCATGCATATCAAATACAATGAGGTTGGGATATTTCAGTTTGGCAGCCCGCTCAAGAATCAAGGCCACTGCCCAGCTTTTGCCTGATCCGGTGCTTCCAAGAATGGCTGCATGTCGTTGAAAAAATTTATCGCCACTGGCTATGGCTTCAGCGGTTTGATCTGTCACAAATTTTCCCAGTTTCAGCCGCTCATTTTCCTCATACCCGGCACCAAGAATACCCATGAATCTTTGGAGATTTTCTCCTTCAATAACATAACATATGCGTTCTATTTGTGGAAAGCTGTCGGCACCACGCTTGAAAGTATTTTGTTTACTGCCTTCGACGGTTCGATAGGTACCAATCAACATGGCTTGCACCACATCGTTGGGGATGGCAAAAGGAGGTTCAGTTTTGTCATCGGAAAATTCGGGCTTTTCCTCGCGTTGATTGCGCGTAACTCGTTCGGTATAGGCAATCAGGAATTCTGATGATGTTGTTCCCTGAATCGCGGTCAGCCCACCTATACTGATTCTGGTCAGTAGTGCAGAGTTGGTGACATCAATAAAAACACGACCTGTGTCCACAGATTTAACAACACCGATTTTGTTTTCACCGGAAAATTTGAGTACTGATACAGTTTCCTTCATGATTCAATCACCTTTACAACGAAGTCACGCAAATCCCACCAGGATTCATTGGGAATCCAATCCTTGTTTCCATCTGTGATAACCCTTGTGCCATCAATATTATCCCGGATTTCCCGGTCGAGAGAAAGTATATGTGGGCAATTATTGGTCAGCGTGATAGATTTATCAGTCAGCCCTTGGGTAAGCAATACCGTCGGTGTGCCTTCATATATTTTCTTGGTCAAATGAGTTTCCAAATGGTTATCGTTGAATCCGTAACCTATAATCAGGAACCGTTTGGCTTGATCAATTGCTGCGTTGGCCAGTTCCCGATGGCGGTCAAAAGGTCTTTCATATCCATTTTTATACTTATTGATTCCAGGTGTAATGATGAGTGGGGGCAAAGAAAGATCCCACATATGCCGTATCGGGTGACCATTACGCTCATACCAATCCAAACTGCCATGAGGCTTGTAAATGTTTATGTGATTACGAAAATTAAGGTCTTTTCCATTTTTTTTCCAACCTCGACAGAGGCTCCATTTGCTCTCTTTTTCATCAAATTTTCCTACAAACTGGCCGACAAACATTGTGTTGACACCAAGATCAAAATCTCCATCAGTGTATCCAAACTCAACAGCAAACTCAATCAGGCGATCATAATTTGTTGTTACGACAGAAAGACCACTTGTTGGTGTTATTATGAGGTGGTCAAGAAGCATGCCGAAACGAAAAATACCTTCATTTTGAAGTACTTTTTTGACTGCTTGACGTTCGCGATCCCGAACCAACGTTGCAGTTATTTCAATTATTTTCATTTCAAGTTCTTGTGGTAATGGCTTATTCATTAAAGCAGCTTCAAGGCCATTAATTTTAATGTTTGGCAACAATTCTTTCCAGTATTCCTTATCTTTATCGTTTAATCTTTGAGGAAGATTATTTTCAAGATGAATGGCAATATCGGACATGCCCGGAAGTCCCTCTGCGCAGGAGAGACCTGAACCCACAATAATTACTAATCCGTCTTGAAGGTGATTTTGTAGTCGCTTTTTTAATTTATCAATATTCATAGCGATCACTCTTTTATGTTGCTTGCTATAATCGGAAAGGTTTTAAAAAATGAAACGATCAAAGCCGAATACGTGGCTTTGATCGTTGTGGGGACAAAAATGGCAGGGATATTCAGGGAAGATGTACAAATCCATGCATTTCCTGTTATCTTTCGGATAAGATAGCCGGGCTTGACAGGGAAGCGATCAAAAGAAAAACAGACTTAATGGGCCAGCCTCACCCTCTATTATCACCTTCACGCAAAGTCGTATTGACTGTGGCAGAAAGAACCATCAAGCCTTTTTTATGTTCATCCAGGTTAATTTCTACTATGTCGTTTGGAGGGTCTTTACCACCAACTTTAAGTTGAATTGCCTCAATAATATTCCGCAAGACATTGCTTTCTTCTGATCTATCATCTGCTTCAATGATCTCACCAAGTTGCACTTCTGTCCAAAAACGGACGAACTCTGCCATTCCGAGACACGATAACACACTTTCATCAGGTTTGGTATTAATTCCATATCCATGCATTTTTAAGTGATGTGCATAGTGTTTGTAATGTCTATGATGGCGTATAAAGTTATCGAAATAATCATCGCACCACGAACAATGGTGTGGATCAATAAATGGAAGAGGATAATAAAATGGGAAGTGGTGTTGTTCTCGTGTATTAACTCTACGAGAAGCATGTTCAGCTACAATAGTTGGAGTCAGTTCTTTAATAGTGAAAGATTTCCTATGTCCAAGAAGTTGTCTTAAAACTCTGGCGCTGACAACCATCATTTCTCCATCTTTAGAAATAAACCCATAAGCACCAAGCATGCCAGATAAATTCCTCAATAAATACTCTGTGCCATATTTAATTTTATTGATCTCATTTTCATTCTTTCGTTTAAACTTTGGGAACATACTTAGCAATGTTAATTGACCTCCATCAATTTCTATTCTATCCCTATTAATTTTATTTTGAATCAAGCAGATTCTTTGCCACTTC
>JADGCJ010000167.1 GCA_015229045.1 Magnetococcales bacterium | reverse complement strand
ACCTGTCCGGTCGCCAGCCCCCTGGACCCCGATTCGTTGCCGGGTGCTGAATAGTCACTAAAATTCAAGTCATTGATTATGTGAAAAAATAATCCACATTGATCGCATTTTGGAAGATGGTTGAATTTTTTGGTATTGCAACAAACTTTCGCGTTTTTTCGGAGAACGACACCCCATGGAAGCACACGAAACACACGAAATGATGCACCATGCCGCCCACGGAGGTCATGAGGACCACGCAGGCCAGGGGCATGGGGCCAGCAACCGCAACAAGCTCATTGCCGTCCTGATCAGCATCATGGCCTGTATACTGTCGATCGTTGAGATTGGTGCCAACAGTTCCCAGAACACGTCGCTGGCCGCCAATATCGACGCATCCAACCTGTGGGCATTCTATCAGGCCAAGACCGTGCGCATGACCCTCACGCGCTCCTTCTCCGAGATGCTGGAGACCACGATTCCCGATGGTCTGTCGGTCGACAAGAGTGCAGCATGGAAAAAACGTATTGCCGACTTTCAAGCCACGTCGCAGCGCATGGACAGCGAACCCCAGACCGGCGAAGGCCGCAAGGAGCTGATGGTCAAGGCCAAAGCCGCAGAGGCGCTCCACAAAAAGGCGTTGCATGCCTATCATCTGTATGAATACAGCGCTGCGGCCATGCAGATCGGCATCGTGCTGGCCTCGGCCTCGGCTGCGACCGGCGTATTGGCCCTGCTCTATCTGGCCAGTGGATTGGCTGTCGTCGGTACGGCAATCGGTGCCGTAGCCTGGCTGGCTCCCACTCTGATCCACTTGTGACCCCATGATCACCCAAAGGGGGAGTCGGCGCGTCATCGCCGGGTTGCTGGTGCTTGGCTGGTCTCTGCTCGTACCAGAAACAGCCCCGGCAAGCGGCTGTCACATCGGCTTTGACGTCGGTTCATCCGGCATTCGGGTCGGTCCTGCGTTACGCGCTGATCGCTCCGAAGGAACCTCTGCCAAGGTTGCGATTGACTATCTGGCCGACGTCCGACCCAACCATGAGATCAAACAGACGCTGGATGCAACGATCGACGCGCTGATCTCCCTGCCCAAGACCGCCGGTCTGCCGGAAGGGTGTCAGGCTGTGGCAGGCGGCTATTCAGCCTGGCGCATGGCCCTGCAGCAAGGTGGCTCTGCCCATCTGGTAGCAAGTCTGCGAGAGATTCATCAACGCACCCGGGTCGCCTTTTTTGTCATTCCACAGGATGTCGAGGGGACCTACGGCTATCACGCAGCCAAGAAGGTTCTGGGTTCTGCGTTGCAGACCCCCTTCATTTTGGATATCGGCGGTGGCAGCATGCAGATCGCCGGTCAATCCGGTGGTTGGGGAAGCGAATTGGGGCAAAAGGAGTGGCGGCGACTCTTTTGCGCCCAGATCAAGGGGAGTCCCGATCCGCTCTGTCGACCCAATCCCGTGGGCAGAAGTGCCCTGGCCGAGGTGGCGCAGCTCCTTGATCCCCGGATCGCAGAGGCCAGGGCCATCCTCGGCAGCGGTTTGGGTCTGACTGCGATCTCGCCGCCGGTCGTCAAGGCCATCCATCCGGCCATGCACTACCTGGCCAATGAGCGCCATTGGATCGCGCCAACCGTGGATGCGCAGGGACTGAGCCGTGCCGCCCTGGGTGAGGCCATCGCCTTGTTGGCAACGCAAGACGATCTGGCCATCGTCACCCTGCTGGATGGTTGTCGGGAAAAAACGGCGCATCCCCTTTGTGTACCGCACCTCGTCTCCACGTTGGTGACAGACATGCTGCTCGTGCATGCCTTGATGACCGGCCTGAACGTGGAGCGTCTTGACATTGCCTCGGCCGAAATCACCAACGTGCCCGGTATTCTTGCCGACCAACGCGCCCTCACCTGGGCCAACCACTATGCCTGCTATTTGCAAAAACTCGGGGAGGTGGGTATCGATGCCTTCAAGGCCGACCCGCAAGGGTGTGGCCCGGAAAAGAAAACATCCACCCATTGATGCCCGACCGCATGATGAATGCAAATCGATATCAGAACGCATGCGAGGAGCGCGAGGCTTCGATGGTGTTGCGAGCCAGAAGATCCATCAGAGGAATCTTTTCCAGGGGATGCCCTTGAAAGAGGTGTTGCGACAGAAGCGCAAAGTTGCGGGCCAGGGGGTGATGTTTTCCTTTGTTGAGCGGCTGTTCATGAAGCCACAAGGCAGTCCAGGCAAACCGCTCCGCCCATTCTTGCCGGGCTGGTTCAAAAAACTCCCTGAGAATGCCTGTCAGAAGGACGGCGGAACGCTTGCTGCGATGAGCATGCAGGTAATCGACCAGGGATTGGCTCTCCATGAACCAGGAGTGCGTTATATCCAGGTTCTGGGACCAGATGTGACTGGATTGAATGACAGCGGCATCCGGACCGGCACTCCGATCGGACGAACCGCAAATGACAGACAACCATTCGGCAAAATCGAGAGGTTCAGGCTGCCAGTCGGTGGCGGCAACGGTCTCGGCGACCTGCAACAACCCGGCCGGAGGGGGAAGATCCTGTCCCAGTCCGCTGTGCAGGTGGTGTTTGACCACCAGAGTGGAAAAGGTGGCAGACACGGTTTGGAACCCCTCTTCCAAAATTTGATCGCGCAGTTGTCGGCGCATGGTGGAGGGTGAGATGGCATCGCCGCTCCAGGCGTCCATGATGCCGACGTCGCGTTTGGCCAGCACTGAACTGAGACGCTGCCGGGAATCAACCCTGGAGAGCAGGAAAAAACCCATGGCGCCACCCCCATCCATGGTCAGGGCGTAGCGATTGATGACCGGCTCCCCTCCCGGCCACTGGGCGCAGGGAGTGCCCTGTTGCCGGGCGGAGCGGATGGTCTGGTCCAAAAGGGTTCTTTCAGGGGAGGGGAGCCAGTTGCGCGACACGATCAGACGGCGCACCGTGTTCGGCGTGATCCCGGCGGAGGAGCGGGACAACAGCTCCCTGGTGGCCTGACGCAAAGGAGCCTGCGGATGCAGAATCAACAGGGCCAGGGCCTCCGAAACGGCTGGAGTTGACAGTCGGCTCATCTCCTGCAGGAGGATGTGCTGCATCTCTATGGGGGCCACACGCAGCATGCGGTCCATTTGGGCATGGATCAGGAAGGGGTCATCATCGGTATTGGAGAAAAGGGTTTCAAACATTCCCTTCATCTCTTCGACCGTTGGCAGGTGGTCCGGAACCTCTCTCTCCATGATGGTCTCATAGGTTGCCAAGAGTTCCGATTCCGGTTGCAGACGGGCCTCGTGCAGGGAAGCCATGATGGCGTTGAGAAACATGGGCGGCACGCCCCCCTCCCGGGCCAGACGGATCGTCTCTGTCTGAAAGGTGGCGACGAGATCCTTGGCCCAGGTAAAGTTCCGGTCCACGCCGTAACGGATCTGCTCCAGATGAAAACCCAGGATGATGAACCAGGCATCCAGGAGCAGGTCATCTTCCCTCTCTTCCTGCATTTGGGCCGCCAGGATGGAGAGCATGTCCAGGAGCAGATCGGGGTGTTGTTCGAGGAGGGTGACCAGCTCGTCAGTCAGGCCGGGTGGTTTTTCCTTGGCCAGATCCCGGGCCATGTCATCGACCAGGAGTTGCAGCCTGGCCACTGTTTTCGGATCTTTTGCGCGAGGGGGCGAGCGCTTCTCGCTGGTATCGGGTGTGGTCGAACGACGGGAATGTTTGCCAGGAAACGGCAATATCTCGGGGATATCACCCGCATTGATCCGATCGATGAAGGATTCCATCTCCCGGGGATTGGTCGGATCAAACCCCTTGCTGACGGCGTGGGTCAGCAGGGTTTTGGTCATGTTCCAGTGGTCCGGATCGGCGGCCCGGGCCAGGATGTGTTTTTGGGCGCGTTGCAGGGCACGGCTCAGGATCGGACCGTTGGTCACGACCCCGGTGGCGGCCAAGTAGGCAATCAAGCCTGTCAGGACCGGGACCAGAGCCTGGAAAAAACCATCCTGTTCCACCACCCGGGCAGGCAGGGTCCGGGTGCAGCACTCGGTGAGACTTTGTGCCGTCCAGCGGCGCGGGGGACGACCATGAATGCGCTGCATGGCCTGGACAAACTCAAGGACGACGGCCTCGGACCAGCGGCGTTCCTCATCGTTCAGGGACGCAAAATGGTCGCTCTTGGCAAAGGCGCTGCTCCAAGCCAGGGCTTGTTGCCGTACCTGGTCAGCAAGGTCGTCGGAACCGGCGTCGGGCACGATCACCTCCCAGCACAGGGTTGAGACATGCCCTCTACTCTACACGTTCCGGGGCCAGCGCGAAACAGGGAGAAAAACCCGATTGAAAATACACCGCTCCGTCGATCAGGATGGGTGGCATCAGGACAATTGTATCTAAACTGCGTCTACAACGTACCAGCCTTGCGTTGCCGAAAAGCCTCATACAGAGCAACCCCAGTCGCCACGGAAACATTGAGAGATCCAACACCTCCAGCCATGGGAATGGCAAGCAGTCTGTCGCATTTCTCCCGGGTCAAACGGCGCAGACCGTTGCTTTCTCCACCCATCACCAGGGCCAGGGGCGAGGTCAGATCGACTTCGGACAGGGTGGTCTCGGCCAACCCTTCCAGACCATAGATGGGAATGAACATTTGCCGCAACTCTTCCAGGGCCTGGGCCAGGTTGGTGACACGAACCAGATCGATGTGCGCCGTGGCTCCGGCGGCAGCTTTTTCAGCCGCCGGGGTGAGAGGCGCGCAACGATCCCTGGTCTGCACCACAGCCGTCACGCCAAAAGCAGCCGCGCTGCGCAGAATGGCCCCCAGATTGTGCGGATCTTCAATGCCATCCAAAAGGAGGAGCAGGGGAGCTGGCAATCGGGGGAGTTGTTCCACAAGATCGGACCATTGCGGTTGGGGACGCGGCAGGACGTGGGCAGCCACCCCCTGATGCTCTTTGCAACCCGTGAGTCGATCCAGGGACGGACGATCGACAAAACGCAGACGGGCCTGTCGATTCCTGGCCAGTTGCACCACTTCGTGCAGGCGGGGGTTGCGCGATCCATCGACAACTGTCACCGTCGGCACAACCCGATGGGGATCTTTCAGCAGGGCCAAAACCGCGTTGATGCCATGAATCCATGTTTCCGGGGTTTTCATTGTCATCCTTGCCTGTGGGGTGGCGTACCATGCGGCACAAGGCAATCGCATTTGAAACTGGTACACCCGAGGCCATGATCGTTTTTTGGCATCGGGGTCCAGGGGGCTGGCTCCCTGGCAGGTCCAGGACAGAGTCCTGGTGGGGTTTGGGGCGAAGCCCCGATAAAATCTTTCATGTCAACATCTTTTTCCGAACAAAAAAACGACGTGTCCCAAAGTGGACGCGGTTTAAATGCGATTGCCCTGCCATGCGGCATCCATGGCATTCCTTGGGGGGTCGTGCTAGAGATAACCCCGCGCGGGGCACACCGGGGACTCCAGATTTTAAATAACGCTCATGCAGATAATCAATAAAAGCCTTCTGTTTGTCAAAATTCATGACTCCGCCCAATGGCCGGATCCCCGCACGGACAACCAAAAAATTCCTGTTCTTCTGGATTTTTATCAGGATCTTTATACGATTGTGAACCGTCAACATGGACGCGTCCACAAATGGATTCGCACGGGTGTCATGGGTGTATTCGATCAGGCCATGCCCGCCCTTTTGGCGGCCGTGGCCATTCAGGAGGAGATTGAAGGGCAACATACGTCGGGGCGTTGGCGTTTTTACTGCAAAATCGGTATTGCCACCGGACCCGTTCACGTATGCACCATGCCTGATGGCTCGCAGGATTTTTTGGGGGCCGTCGTCGAGCAGGCTGCCAGACTCGCCGAACAGGCTCACGGCAATGCCATCATTCTGGACGGAAACACCCATCGGGAACTTCGCGCCACCTGCGACCGACAGCCACACACATGGTCTGGTTCCCGAGCTGGCAGAGAGCAGGGACGGCCGTTCGATGCCTATTTTCAGCGCACTCCCCCCCCGGCCTCTTTCCCTTATCCGTACCCGGATTTTTTTGCGTTTTTTTGGCAGGCTCATGACTTCGAGTATCTGACCACACTCCCCATCGCGCCACGCCTGCCGCACACGCTCCACCCTGGCGAGACCGGATCCGGCTTCAAACAGGCAGTCAGTACCCTTGCCGGTCATGCTGTCATCTCTTCCCCGCCCTCTCTCGCCACGAGTGCGACGACCTGCCCACCCTCCTCCGGAGTGCGTCATTTCGGCAGGGTGACCGCCTTCAAGAAGGAGCGTGGATTCGGCTTCATCCAATTCTATACCGAGCATGACCAGTATGCCGAGATTTATGTTCACATGACTTATGTAATTTCACAAAATTCCTTGAAAGAGCACGACCATGTCTGTTTTACCATCCAGCCGGGCAAGGGCGGGCGTCCGCAAGCCTGCTCGGTCCTGATCATGGGCAGCCGCATGCAGGGAGAGGTTGATGCCCTCGAATCGGATGGTAGCGGTCGGGTTATCGTCCGCGACCATGACGACAGCCCTGTTTCATTCCATATCCTCCCCGGACAACTCCCAAATATGACGACCATCCAGGTCGGCAGTCTGGTAGAGTTCACCATGGGTTCGGGGTCGGAAACCGAGGGACTGATCGCCACGGAGGTTACCCTTCCCGACAGTCAGACTCTCGTCGATCTCGCCGCCATCGGCGACGAACTTGGCATTGGCGACACCGAGCAGGCCATTGTTACCACCTACTTTGTCGACAAGGGGTACGGCTTTGCCAAATGCCGCCGCAACAACATCTATCTGCATGTTTCGGAGCTGACCAATCCCGATGATGTCCTCCAACAGGGAGATGTCATCAGCTTTTACGTCTCTCCAGGCCGGGATGGCACCTATCGCGCTCAGGAAATTCACAAAATCAACCGTCATGATCCCCCTTCGTCTGGTTGAATCCCCGGTCATATCCCAGGGCAATCGCATTTAAACCGCGTCTACTTTGGGACACGTCGTTTTTTTGTGATCGGGAAAAAGGGGTGACATGAAAGACTTTATTGGG
>JADGCJ010000166.1 GCA_015229045.1 Magnetococcales bacterium | reverse complement strand
AATTCAAAATGTCCGGCGGGCACGATTGCATTCTGTGGTGGTGCTGAAGGATCAGTATAGCTAACGGTTCCATTTTGATTGATACTTACGACTGATGCGTTGGATGGAATTGAAGTTGGCCCTTCAACAGGGTACCCGTCAGCAGTTACGATCTGACCAGTCTTGTCCAGATGAAATGTTCCATCCCGCGTATAACCAGTTTGGCCATCGGGCAGCTGAATTTTGAAAAAGCCCTGACCGCTGATCATAACAGTTACATCTTTAGGATCGGTCGACGCTTGGATCGGACTTCCCTGTGCAAAATCGTGGGCAACCGATGAAAGCATTACACCATGACCAATTTGAATTCCCACAGGGGATACTGTCCCATCAGCGTTTTGAACGCCAGGCGCACGAACGATAGCGCTAAAGATATCCTTGAACTCGGCTCGCGAGGCTTTAAACCCCGTTGTAGCAGAGTTGGATAAATTATTGCTGATGACATCCATTTTCTTTGTCGTAGCCTGCATCCCCGAAGCGGCACTGAACATTCCGCGTATCATTGCTTTCTCCTTTTGAAAACGCTCGTAAGGTTGCCTTGTGGCATCTGTTTGTCTTCTTCACTTCAAACTTTTTCGAACTTGGCAGACCCGTATTAAGGAATACTTAGTCAGATGGGCACGCCAAACCAACGCATCGATTCAAATCCGCCTATTTTCGCCCAACAGCCAAGAGTTCCATTACCAACTGTGGTTGCTGATTGGCCTGGGCCAGAATGGCTGTGGCGGCTTGCTGAATAATGGTGTTTCGGGTCAACAGCATGGTTTCCTGGGCTATATCCGCATCGCTATTCTGGGAACGCGATCGACTCATATTCTCGGTCATCACTCCCAGATTTTGGGCCGAGGATTCCAAGCGGTTCAACACGCCGCCCAGTTGAGCCTGAGCAAGGTTCACCTTTTCCAAGGCCTGATCCAGCATGGTGATGGCCCAGACCGATGATTGCTGGCCGGGAATCTCCCGATTGACTGGAGTTCCTTCCACTCCCGGAATTTCATCGGCGATTTTGCGGTAATTGCCCACCCCCTGGGTAAACACGTAAGCCCCCGTGGAAGGATTGAAGAACCAGTCTTCGTATCCCAGGCTTGGGTTGCCATTGACGTCCACCGGAGGAAGAGGTTTCCCGGGATAGTTGGCGGGCGTTGCCGCGATCAATTGATACTGGGCAGGAGTTCCTGGAACTCCTGTCCCTCCCGGGTCATTTGGCGCACGGGTGGGATCCAGGTAGGTGCTGAAGGGAAGGTTGAGCAATGGATCAGGTGCCCAGGGAATGTCCGGATGGCGATTGACGGAGTAGGCCTGCATGGCGCTGCTCATGGCAATCAAAGCGGATGAGCGCACATCGGGAATCCGCACTCCCACTGTTTCCCCTTCATCGTCCCCCACCTGAACGTTAAACCCGGGAACCTCCGCAATCCCCGGCACGCCAGCCGTTGCCTCGGTAGCTTGCCGTGCCGGAACGGGATCCTGCCCGGGCACCACGATTTCGTAGAGTCCATTGAGCGGGCCATCGTTGCTGAAGGCGTCAGCAAGATCCTGCGGAAAGTCCCCGGCTGCCCTCTCCACATAGCGGTTGCCCACCACTTCGAAGGAGTTCAGTACTGAACCCGTTGGGTTATAATTTCCCAACATATTTCCCTGGGCATCAAACCCAACGTAGCGCAGCTCACCTTTCACCCCCGGAATGGCTGGCTGGGCGGCTTGTGCCGCCTGTGGAGGAATGGCAGGAACAGTATCCTGCCCAGCATAGCGCCCATCCAACAGTACCATGCCGTTGAACTGGGTGTCGGTTGCGATACGGTCCAATTCAGCCAAGAGTTGCGTGACTTCCAGCTGCATTTTTTGCCGGTCCTGCTGTGTCGGAACCGAGTTTGCGGAATAAACGGCCAACTCCCGCAGACGTTGAAGTACACCGACCGACTCCTCCATCGCACCCGAAGCCACCTGGACCATGGAAATGCCGTCATTGGCGTTCAAAGTGGCCCGTTGCAGGCCGCGAATCTGCGCACTTTGATGGCTGACGACAGCCAACCCGGAAGGATCGTCTCGCCCCTCCGTGATGCGTTTCCCCGAGGCAAGATGTAACAGGGTGCGTTGGACCGTAACCGTTGCCTTGTCGAGGTAACGGCGGCTGTTGATCGCGGCCAAATTTGTTTGAACCGTCAAAGCCATGAGCCCACCCCCTTGGAAATGACCGGCTTTTTTGCCGGGCGGTCACCCCGCCGTCGCATCAGGCGAACCCCTCACGCTAAGGAGTTCTTAGTATCCGGGCGTGCCAGCGCTCTCCTCAGGTCTTCACCCGAGAACGCCCTGACAATCACGAAGCAAAAGGGGTGCCAAAACTAAGCATTCCTTAGTATGCAGCCGCAGCCACTTCTAAGAAGATCTTAGCTCAGATCCTCCAGATTTGGGCACGTCGTGACATGGCAATATCTTCCCCCATCGGCAAACGGCTGCGGCAAGCAAGAACTCGGATGGGGCTTTCCCAGAAAGAGCTGGGGATTCGAGCGGGATTTGACGAATTCAGCGCCAGCCCACGGATGAACCAATACGAGAGGGGCAAACACGCCCCCGACTTTGAAACAGCCGCCAAACTGGCTGCGGTTCTTGGAGTCCCCACCCCGTTTTTCTATGCGGAAGACGATGGCATGGCGGAGTTGATTCTGAGACTCGGCCAACTGTCTCCGAACCACAGGAATCTGCTGATTGACCAGTCGAAAGGCCAGCTGGATCCGTGAATCAAACCGAACCAGGTCAGCGGCTTCTTCCAACTTCCAAGGCTACCCCAATTCCTTCCAGCTGATCTTGCCCCCCAGCATGGCCTGAAGCAGCGTACCGGCCATTCGTACCGGGTTGGGGCACTGCCCAGAGGCGGCAATCCGTTCGGCCATGGCCTTGATGCGGTCAGAATAACAACCCGACGGTATCGATCAGATCCGGGGATAGGTCGTGAGCAGAGTCTGCCAATGGATTTACTCCTCACCTTATGAAAACCCTTCGCAAAAATCTGCCCTTGGCCACGGACCACTTCATAGAGAAGGATCTGGGGGAGTCTGGCAGCAGGTCTGGTTTCCCCTTCTGTCCTGTCTCCTGGCCTGTCCCCCTTGTCCCCTCCTGCTTGACAGGTGCGTGAATTATCTGGATTGTTTATCCAAATGGCTTTTCCTCCAGTATCGGATTTCTTAATCCGGAATGCTTTTCCGCCTCCTCTATGGCCTCTTTAGGTATTTGTCCCAGTGTCAGTAGTCCGTCATGTTCGTTGCCAACCACCTCAAATCCGTATTTGCTGGAGAGGTTGGTGAGGTGGTGAATGAATGCTGCTTCTTGTCCTTGCAGAACGAAAGCAGCTAGCCTTCTTTTGGTTATTTGACGCTGTTCGAGAGTCTGGATAGTTCCATCTGGTGCGATTCGTCCTATCGCCATTATTTTCCCAGTTGGGTTGCGCCGGTTGACGATTCCTTCATACTTATACATAACATCATCAGTTTGTTCGTTTTGGTTGTAGGTTAGCAGGTGATTATGCCATTTATCGATGTCATTGATCAAAGGCCTCACGATTCTTTTGAACTTCATATAGCTTATACTTGAGGACATCGATGAGCCATTATGGTAGTCGTCAATGGCTGTTAAGATGGCCCCCCTTGCGTTTCTGCTTTTTACCTCAACGGAGCCAAGAGTTCCGCCCATAATCAATGTCAGAAGACATATTTTAAACGTATTTTGGTCGATATTTATATCATAAGCATACTCTTCGCGGCGTTCAGGATGATCACGATAATCGACAAGCCAATCAATGGGGATACCCGCGTCCTGGAATTGTTGGATCAATCCGTTGACCTGGGAAGACTTCAGATCGTAGTTGTGCAGGTCTGGTATACCCATATATGCAGCTTTTTTCATGGCCCTCGACGCGCTTTGCAGCCCTCCGCCTTGTTCGCCTATGCGTCCTGTTTTCTGGACTTGATAAGCTGCTGGATACCTGTGGATTTGAAGGATGCGGTCTTTTTTGGGGCGCTGGTTTAACTGTCAAGTCCCGCGAGATTATAGACACGTTTTTTAAATATTTCAGGGCGTTTCTGTTGCCAATTTTTTAGTGCCTGGATTGGGGTTGTATGTTTTAAGGCTTTTTGGGGTATAAATTGATTATATATCTTAGCATATCGAATGAGTGCCTGCTCCAAATTCTGTGCTGAATCGAAACGTGTCGTAGCCAGAATTTCTCCGATACGGCCATTAAAGCGTTCGATCATTCCGTTTGTTTGAGGATGGCGTGGTTTGATGAGACGGTGCTGAATCTGATGCTGGACACATTCTTGATCGAAAGGATGTTGGCCAGTGGGCTCCCGTTCTCCCGTGGCACAGAAACGATCCGTGAACTCTTTTCCATTATCGGTCAGGATCTTCTGAATGCGGAAGGAGGCAGCCTTGATCAGGCGTTGCAGAAACCCTTTGGCGGACTCTGCTGACTTGTCTGGTAGCATCTCCACGTAAACCCAACGGGTGGCTCTGTCAATGGCTGCAAACAGGTAGCTGCGCTGCTCCTGGTCCGGCATTTGGGGAAGATACTTTACATCCACATGCACGAAACCAGGTTCATAGTCCTTGAAGGTCTTGAAAGAAGGAACGGCATGCTCCTCTTGGGGCAATAGCGCCTTGAGATTGGAGACACCATGGCGACGAAGGCAACGATCCAGACCGGAACGGGAAACAAGTGGATTGATGAACTCCCGGGTTACCACCAGCAAATCGTCCAATGGAAGCAAGAGGGTCTCCCGTAATGCAACCACCACTGTCTCCTGGGCAGGCGAAAGATTGGCCTTGAGGGTGAAAGGCCTATGGGAATGGTCTTCAACGCTATCCCGACTTTGCCACTTGCGCACGGTAGCACGGCTCAAATGGTACTTCCGGGCCAATTCTGCCTGATGCAGCGGGGATTCACTCAACTCCCGCCGGATGGCTGGAGTGGTACGAGCGTTCTTGTGGAGGTTTATATTCATCGCGCTCTTCCCGAATATGGGGGATTGACCGTAATCCAGGGGGAAAGGGATCCTGGGCTACCCACGTTTCAGCAGAGAAAGGACATCTCTGGCCAGGAATAGAGGATAGCTCCTTTTCGGTACATAATCACACGGGATTCGGCATTTAACACTACGTGGTAGCAACGCAAATCGTTCAGGTACCGAGCCAATTGGCGAACCGTTCGACGATCGTCTTCCCCATAATTTGATTTCATATCCTCGTATTGCTGTTTCTCTTGATAAAGGTGTGCCTCAATAGCTTGAGCGTTATACGGGCGAGGACAGATATTATACATTGCCTTACGAATAAGAACGGGTTCGAGTTTATCGTCGGATGTCTTATATTTCGACCTGTTGATCCTTGTAGTCGGTTTACTGGTTATCAAATTGAAGCACCTCCTTTGGCCGATGTTAGAGATGGTCATTGCTTCCAACAAGGCGTCTCTCTTATCAGACACCAAACGAAAACGACGGCATCGTCTTCTTTGCTGGTCTGCATTTATCAATTCGATGATATCGTTGAATTTGTCGGACAAAGGATTTGCCCCGCGAGCGTATTTCTCGATAGTTTTTGATGGGATTGGGATGTATTCATTGGGCTCCATCTTCGCTGTATTGATGATTGTTGATGCTATGAGTTGCACCATAAATTTTTTCTCAGAATCTCCCATACCATTGGTGATATTGTTTGTGAATTCCATGACCTCAGATGAAACCTTGAGGAATTTCATAAAATAGCTACCACTATGACTGCTTTGATTGTTAGCGTCACTATTGCCGGCTTGATTGTTAGTATTGATAGACATGAGGTTATCCATGAGTTTGTACTCCGCGTAGGTTGGTTGGAGAAGGTCACAGCTTCTTTCTGGTACATACTAAAGATATTATATTAACGCATATAAGGATTATTTTATTCCAGTTATTCTATATTATAATAAATTGTATTTACATATTCATAATTATAATCATTACATATTCCATAGATATATACTTGAATGTATTGCATCAACTAGCGGGCAAATGAAACCGATAGTCTCAATCCCCAAAGGCCATGATGACCTTGTGTGTTTCATGTGCCTATGGAGTAAGTATCCCCCGGCAGAGCCGGGGGCTTTAACCGAACGTCCCGACCGGTTGGCCCAAATGATGATCAATGCCCTACCATTCACTCCTCCAGGGCCTGTTTAAGGTTCAGGAAGCAGTTCTGTTCCACCGTCCAGTCTTTCTTGAGCGTTCCATGAACTCCAAGATGGCTTCGCTCGGTACACGGAAGTTTCGGTGAACACGAGGATGGATGGCCACAACATGACCTGCACCGACGTCCCCATGTCTACCACTGTGAAAAACCAAGCCCAACCAGCTCCGACGGTCCTTTCTCGAATTCATTCCCTGCGTTACATGACCCCACTCATCGGTGGCGAAACGGCCAATCCGGGGATCAGAGTGTAGCCCAGCAGCCTCAATACTCAGGGAGCAGATGATTCTTTCACTCACCAGGCTCAACACCTGCTCCCGACTCGCTGACAATCCGTGAACGAAGCCACCTTGTTTGGTTGACCTCAGCACAAGGTCAGGTTCCTGCTTATTTACAGGAGGCGTCTGACCTGGATGAATAATAATTTGAAAGCCCATGTTGCCTGTGCCATCAGCGCGATATCCCTTGGTCCACGTTTTCTCCCTTTACAGTGGCCGTTGACCTTAGATGGAAAAAAAATGTAACTATTCAGAACCCGTCTTGACGAAATATCCTTGACACGGTTTTTTGCGATTTTCCGGGAAACCGCTCGCCAATCCTCGCACCACTCCCACACATTGCCGCACATGTCATGCAACCCCAAACCATTGGGAAGCTTTTGACCAACCGGATGGCTGACCTCGTCGCTGTTCTGGACATACCAGGCCAGCGCATCCAGATCATCACCGCCCGCATACCGCTCCGCCTTGCCGCCGGAACGGCAGGCATACTCCCACTCCGCCTCGGTGGGAAGCCGGTAGTGGTTTTTACTCATTTCGTTTATTTTTTTAATAAATTGCTGAACATCATCCCAGGAGACCTGCTCCACAGGATAGTCGTCGCCCCGTTTGAAATAGGCCGGATTGTTGCCCATCACCTTCTGCCACTGCCCCTGGGTCA
>JADGCJ010000165.1 GCA_015229045.1 Magnetococcales bacterium | reverse complement strand
TTCGGGGCGAAGCCCTGACAAAGGCTTTCATGTCCAGGCCTTTCTTGAGGGGGTATTGAATAGTTACGATGTCTTTTGGAATCGGTGGGGGTCTGGGGGCAGCGCCCCCAGCAGAGACGTGCTGAACGGTTACGGGGAGGGGATATCAAGTCGTTGAAATTTTACCTGATTGAGAGACGTTCATGTCTAACCATATGAAAACGTGTTGTTGTCTTGCCCATGTCAAAATTTTTTTCTATTTGTAAAAATATATTTACAATCAACTCTGGCGCGTGGTTGCGGTTCAAGTGATCCGGGTTGTGCTGCGTCAAGTCGTGATATGTTGATTGCAAGGTGATTTGTTATATTTTTCGCCTGGAATCCATAGTTTAAGAACATCATGGGTTGCTCGTGTTTGCACGCGCTACAGAGTCAAGGTTTGCCCATCAAGCCGATCATTGACGGGCCCGTATTTTGCATAAAACAATTATGTGGTTGATCTCATTTAAAAAATCCACATTCCGAAACAGGCGCGGTCTGTTTTAAATATAAACAAAAAACATGATGACATGCCGCAGGAGGTTCCCATGAACAGACCTGTTGAAAAATACGGAAAAAATGCCATTGAATCTCTTCTGATCCGCGGTGCGGAGGATCTCGGCAAGGATCTGCGCGGGATGGAGGGTTTGTTTCGTCGCGATGATGCGTGGCGTGGGCTTTCCGAAGCGATGCCTTTGCTGACCGAGACTGTGCCAACCTTGCCGGAAGATCTGCAAGAGATTCTTTCGTTGCGCTTTCCGGATAAGTTTGACCTCTCGGATGCACTCCCGTTTGGTGAACGGTTGCGTTATATGGAGACGGGGGAGATTCTTGCGGCGATCATGGAGACGGTTTTGTTTCGTTACTGGATCCATGGCATGCCGATGACGCGCGGTTTTGATCCACGTCTTTTTTGGCGGCATTCATTGGCGGTGGCTTCAATCAGCCGCGATTTGGCCCGGGACGGTGGACATGTCGACCCGGATCAGGCTTTTCTTGTTGGGCTGTGCCATGACCTGGGTCGTGTGGTTTTGGAAAAATTTGGCTGGCGCGGCTACAGTGATTTTTTACAGTTGGCTCAACAAAGCGGTGGATGCTTGCACGTTCAGGAACAGGAGTTGATCGGATTGGGCCACCAGGAGCTGGGGGCTTGGTGGCTGGAGCGATTTCAGGTGCCTGCATGGCTGGCTGAGGGTGTGCGGCGCCACCATGAGAGCGGCGAGGGAGCGGTGATTTCCAGCGCAGCCACCGATAACGATCCTGCGATTGCTCGTCTGTCCGAAACGGTGCAGATTGCCGATTTCATAGCCTGGACTCAGGGTCTTGGGGCCATTCCGGGCCCTCGGCAACCCATGCTCGCTCCCAAGGTAACCACGACGTTCGATCTGGAGCAACAGGATTGGGCGTCCATCATGAGCCGGTTGGATGGTTTTCTCGGCGTTGCGGCAGACCATTATGGTTATGATATGCCCAACAGTATGCAGTTTCGCAAACATCTTTTGGGTGCCACCGTGCGTTTGGGACAGATGGTGCGCAGCAGACAGCAGGGCGATGTCATGGCGGGTGTGCGGCGTACGGGTCTTTCGGAATCCGTGCTGGTTCCACATCAGAGCCTGGACGAGAATATGATCATACCCAATACTTTGCAAGCTATTCGCAGGGAGTACCGTTTTCATACGCTATGTCTGTTCAACCTGGATCCGACGGATCGGTGTCTGGTGCCGGGTGTCCGTGTCCCGGAGTTTCAAGGTAATCGGGGCTTCGGTCATTTGCGTATTCCTTTAACCCAGGTCGATAGCGGTTTTCGGGAGTGTGTGCGTGATCGGCAACCGCGTATCATTCGGGGCCGGACCTCCCTGGAAAAGGAGATTCTCCGCAGCATCGGTGTCGAGGAGATTGGCGTGGTGGCCGTCTTTGGCCAAATGCGTGTCCATGGTCTGCTTTGGATGGATTGTGGCAACACCAGGAAGAAGCTTGTCTTGTCCGAATTGACCGAGGTCGCTGTGGTGGCACGGGAGTTGGGTGTTGCTCTTGACCATGTTCTTCTCTATCAGGATGCGCGGAAGCAGGTCGAGTATGACGCATTGACAGGTTTGTTGAATCGTACGCGTATCGAGGCTGGCTTGCGTTCCTCTCTGGACGCGGCAAGAGCAAAAGGTGCTGCGCTCTCTTTGCTCATGACGGATCTGGATCAATTCAGGCGTGTCAATGATCGTTTGGGCAATCAAAGGGGGGATCATGTCCTGAAGCTGTTTGCTGAAGTTCAAAAGAGGTCTGTTCGGGAGGGCGGTTTGGTTGGTCGCTTTGAGGGAGAGAAATTCCTGATCGTTCTTGGTGATACGGATTTTGTCGCGGCTGTTCAGTGTGCGGATCGTTTGCGCAAGGTCGTTGAAAAGGTGGGCAGGCAACTGTCATCTCGCCTGAGTGGTATTAAAATGACCGTCAGTATTGGGGCGACATCGTATCAGGGAGGGGATGAAACGTATGATGATCTGCTGATCCAGGCCGATCGGGCGTTGCAAATGGCCAAGGATGGCGGATGTAATACTGTCGTTGGACATGCACCGCGTTATCTTGGACAAAAAGAGGTGGAGAAAGGGGCAGTGCTCAGGCGGAGCCAGGCGGAGTGCAGAAAAAAGACTGCAAAAGGGGCAGGGGGTGTTGGAAACGAAATGGCGTGGGAAGCTGGTCAGGGGTTGTGATCGAAAAAATGGTTGAAGGAGCTTGATCACGAAAAGACGACATGTCCCGGAGTGGACGCGGTCTGTTGCAAGAAGCGGATCAGGCTAAATTTTTTCCTGCAACGCCTCTTCCACTGCCGTACACACGACCGGAACCTGCTTTTCCCAGCAATAACGGGTTCTGGCCAACTCCAGGGCAGCTTTTTTGTGTGCAGCGAGGCGCCCGGCGTCTTTCACAAAATCATGGATGGTTGTTGCCAGGAATCGGGCGTCCCCCGGCGGGACCAGGCGTCCTGCGTCAGGAAACGCGTCAAGAACCTCTCTTTGTCCCCGGGTTGCCGTCGCAATGACCGGCAACCCGGCCAGAACATATTGAAAAAATTTATTGGTTACAGTCAGATCCCTGCTCATGATCGTTGTATCATCCAGGGACAAGCCTATGTCATGTTCGCTGATGCGAGAGAGCAATTCGTGATTGGGAACGACGGGATGCACAAAGACCTGGGATTGCCAAAGTTCCGGAATTTGTTGTCTCATCCACTCTCCCGCAGATGCGGACGACTCTCCGCGCAAATGAATTTCAACTGGAATTCGTATATGGGGCAATGCTGAAAACAGAAGTTCCAATCCTCTGCCTGGGCCCATGGTTTGGGAAAACCAATGCAGGGTGGCTTTCTGTCTGTTCGGTGTACGATCCTTGAATCGCTGGTCGAGGGCTTCCCGCTCGGACCACGGGAATGCGTTATATACGACGTGTGGCATGGGTGCATCGTAACGGTCGGCCATGGATGCCGCCATAACCTTGGATGTCGTTACGCTGTAGCGACAGCAGCGCAACATCTCTTGCTCCATGGCGCGTAGGCGTTCCAGCGGTCTGTGGATTTGCGCCTCCTGTGACATATCTTCAGAGAACCAATCCTCAAAATCGACGCCCACCCGCAATCCAGCTTTCCGGAGACGCTGGCCGATCCACAGGCCCCCCTCTGAATGAACGATGGTCAGGTCTGCGCGGCGATCCAGTGCAGCCCTCAGCAGCGCCCGGATGCCATATCCGAGTAGTTCCGGTGTAAATATTCCTTTGTTTTTGTATAATTTTCTTGCCAGGCTTGTTTGTGAACGCATCCAGATATTTTTTACTTTTCCGATCCATCCTCGAGGGTGGCAGTCAAGGACGGGGCAGTAATTCCACACTCCTTGTTGCAGGAGCAGGATGTCGTGGTGTGTGCCGGTCACGGTGTACCAGACCCCCAGGATTTCCACGTCGTGGCCAGCGGTTGCAAGAGACATGGCCTCCTTCTGAGGGCGTGGAGCCGAGGAGAGGTGGTTGGCAATCAGGATGAGGATTTTGGCCATGGCGGTGGGGTGAGGCGATCACTCCTGCCCGACAAGAAAAACTACGTGTTCCAAAACAGACGCGGTTTGAATGCGATGCTCACACCCGCATCCCCGCTCACACTGGAAAGAACATCCGAGGCCGTAATGGAACGTACAGCATCGGGGACAAAGCAAAAGGCCAACCCCCAAACCATGGCCAGCGTCAAAAAGAGCAGCACGATGACATCGCGCAGCGAGCGCATCCAGTACACCTTCCATCCTGGAAAACAGGCTCCCATTGCGACACCAGGTGCCTGCATGTTTTGTTCGCACGGCATCGACGACATTTCCATACTCCCTTGGGAAAGGCTCCCTCCTTGGATTCATAACGTGCCAAGGTTTATTCAATTTTCATGCCAATCTATGAATTCAGGATCCAGAGGTCGGGTTGTTATATTTAAGTATCTGAATGAATTAATTTTTTAAATTTTTATTTCCGTAATGATCAGTAATAATGATCCGGCAAAGCTACACCGACACCCCATCCGGATTTTGCGATGGACCTTCCTGTCCGTCATGAAAACAACAAATCCAGTCAGGGTACTGACACACGTTCTTGTTGCCCCGCATCTGGAACCCATCATGGTTTTGTTCCGGGTGAGCTGACCTGGTGCGCACAATGCACAACACTCTGGACGGCTTTTTGGTTGGCGTTTGCAATGCGGGTGTGAAGAGGCCATGATTTCCTGTACACTGCGGCAACGTTTGATCGAACATTTGACGAGGCTGGCTACATGAGGCGCAACTCTTTGCAACGTTGGTGGAAAATTTTGTTTGGCCGTCCGTTTTTTTTGACTCTTTTGTGTCTGGTCTGGTCGGCCCCTGCCACCTGGGCGGAACCTCCCAAGGGTCGGGATGCCCCCCTGGAAACCGTCGATGGCAAAAATTTGCGGCTGGCGGATTATCAGGGCAAGGTTGTCGTGATCAATTTTTGGGCGACGTGGTGTCCTCCTTGTCTGAGCGAGATTCCAACCCTGATCCAATTTCAGGAAAAATACCGACAGCAGGGATTGGCCATCATCGGGGTTGACTTCATGGACCGTGTGGACAGGGAGACTCTGGGCGGGTTTGTGGCCAGACGCGGCATCAACTATCCGATCATTTTTGGTGATCCAAGGAAGACTCAGGAGCTTGCCCGGTACCTGGGCGGGGTCATGGGGTTGCCTACGACCAAATTTCTCGATCGTCAGGGGAATGTTGTGCGTTCCCATACCGGCGAGCTGCAACCGGAGAGGCTCAAGCTGTGGATCGAGCCGCTCCTTGCCAGCCCCTTTTGAGGAAAGACGAGCCGAACATGGATCGAGCCACCCGGGGGAAGAGATGACGCAAGAGGCAACACCAGCCAGCATCGTTTATTGCACGGTTCCCGATGGTGCCCTGGCCGATGCCCTGTCCGGTACTCTGGTCCAGGAGGGGTTGGCGGCCTGTGTCCATGTTTTTCCAGTCGGCAAGTCGGTCTATGTCTGGGAGGGGAAGCTGGAAAGGAGTACGGAACACCTCCTGATGATCAAATCACGCCAGGCGCTTTACCCGCGTCTGCAAGCCCGGTTGCGCGAACTCCATCCGTATCAGGTGCCGGAGATTCTCGCAGTTCCGGTCACTGCGGGGTTGCCGGAATACCTGACCTGGCTGGCCCGGGCCACCAGCGGACCAGACAGTGCTTGATTGGAAGGAGTTTGACTCATGCAGGAAGTGACCTGGGTTGCCGCATTTTTTGCCGGGGTGATGTCGTTTGTTTCGCCCTGTGTCTTGCCTTTGGTGCCGGCCTATATCAGCTTCATGACCGGCGTGGAGCTGGATCGATTGCGCAGTGGTGATGCGACAGGGAGAATTGCCCTGGCCCTGAATGCGGGTTTGCACAGCGGTGTTTTTGTATTGGGTTTTTCCCTGGTTTTTATTTTGCTGGGTGCCTCTGCCTTTGCTCTGGGGCAGATTCTGATGCACTACATGCAGGTGCTTTCCCGGGTGGGAGGGATCCTGATCATTTTGTTTGGCTTGCACTTCATGGGGATATTTCGCCTTGGATTCCTGAATTTGGAGGCCCGTTTCAATCCGGAGCAGAAACCTCCGGGTCTGTGGGGGACATTCGTGATCGGGTTGGCGTTTGCGTTTGGCTGGACCCCCTGTGTGGGGCCTATTCTGGCGACCATACTGGGTCTGGCCGGTGCGCAGGAGACGTTGGGCAAGGGGATCTTGCTGCTTGTGGCCTATTCGGCGGGGCTGGGCTTGCCGTTCATTGTCGGGGGATTGGCGATCAATGGCTTTTTGGCTTTTTTCGCCCGGATGCGACGTCATTTGGGCAGGGTGGAGAAGATTTCCGGCGGATTGCTGGTGCTGGCTGGTGTTTTGATATTTCTTGGTGATATCAATAGGTTGAGTGCATTTTTAATGAGGCATTTTCCTGGTTTGGCGGGTATTGGTTGAGGGGATTTCACTTTTTTCCAAAATGTTTTGCATTTTTTATTTGACGTATGTGGGGGATTTTGGTAGCTTCGTAAGTCCGGTGGGCAGAAACTTCACTCACCTTCGTTCTTTGACAATCCAAGCATACATCAATGTGGGGCCAGCCTGTTGGTTTATTGGTCTTTTAGATTGAGAAACTGCGGGTTTGGTTTTGAAGTAGTAGGAAGCCAAGCAACGCCGGGAGATATCGATGGGAAACTGTCGGAGAGTTTGATCCTGGCTCAGAACGAACGCTGGCGGTACGCTTAACACATGCAAGTCGAACGGTAACAGGTCCTTCGGGATGCTGACGAGTGGCGAACGGGTGCGTAACGCGTGGATACCTGCCCCGAGGTGTGGGACAACAGCTGGAAACGGCTGCTAATACCGCATAAGCCTTACGAGGGAAAGGCGCAAGTCGCCTTGGGAGGGGTCCGCGTCGGATTAGCTAGTTGGTGGGGTAAAGGCCTACCAAGGCGACGATCCGTAGCTGGTCTGAGAGGATGATCAGCCACACTGGGACTGAGACACGGCCCAGACTCCTACGGGAGGCAGCAGTGGGGAATATTGCGCAATGGGGGCAACCCTGACGCAGCGATACCGCGTGGGTGAAGAAGGCCTTCGGGTTGTAAAGCCCTTTCAGACCAGCTACGGATCGTCGCCTTGGTAGGCCTTTACCCCACCAACTAGCTAA
>JADGCJ010000164.1 GCA_015229045.1 Magnetococcales bacterium | reverse complement strand
TGACAGAAACAGTGAACGTAACCGTTCAGCCCGTTTTTCCTGGGGGCGCTGCCCCCAGACCCCCGCTGAGGGGGCAGGCGAAGCCTCCCCCTCAGACTCCCCCAACCACTTTCAATAATATTTTGTTTTCGTGGATCAGACAGTTGAATCAAAACTTCATGCGGGATCGGATCGGCAACAAGACGGTCACAATGGTTCCAAAACCAAAACTCGACTTGATGTGAATTTTTCCGCCATGGGATTCAATTATTTTTCTTGAGATGGCCAGACCAAGACCCGTACCACCCTGATCCGTTTTGGTGGAAAAGAATGGCTGAAAAATTTTATTGATAATATCATTCCTGATGCCACGACCATGATCACTGATCAAAATGGCTGCCATGGAATTATTCAGTTCTTCATAAATATGAACTGAAACAGAAACGGAACGACTGCGATCTGGAAGAGATTCCAAAGCATTGATAATTATATTGATCAAAACCTGTTCCAACCCTTGAGAAGAACCAATGACAATCGGGTTGCATTCAGCCAAAAACAGATCAAAATGATCGGTATATTTTTTAATCATATTTTCCAGGATCAGCGCAACATTTTTCACAACCGCGTTGATATCCACCTCATCGGCACCATCCTGGTCTGGTCGATTCGGTCGTGATAAAATTTTGATTAAATTAATAATTTCATGGATGCGTCGGGAATTTCCCTGTGCAAGAGATAAAAGCTCCGGAATACGCCCACGCATTTTGGAAAATGGAAATCCGCCCAGCATGAAATCACCGTACTTCTCTGCATACTGTTCCAGAATTGATTTGATATCATGCCAGACATCTTCCAATATGGTAACAGAATAATTTATGGAACTGTTTATGTTATTGACTTCATGTATCATATTGGCTGACAATTCCCCAGCCATAGCCAATTGGACCAAATGCATGACCCGCTTTTCCATCTGCTCCTGTTCGCCTTCATCCTCCATCAGGGTACTGAACAGAGCACTGCTGGCAATAGTATTAAAGAACAAATTGAAACGAGATTCTTTGGATGCCGGTTTGTTGTTGTAGACCGAGGAACCTTCCAACGCCAATTGGTTCGTGGATTTTTGTGGCTTTGCACCGTTATTTCTTCGGACATCGACTTTCTTGTAATGTAAAACAAAATTATTTTTATTGCCATATCCATCCAAAACCGCAGAAACATGAGCTTGCACCCAGATGACATGACCCATTTTATGCAAAAGGCGCTTCCTCAATTGATAAGTCGAATCGACTTTTTTTTGCATTCGTCTCAGATAAACCTGTTCGGCATCCAGATCATCCTTATGGGTAATAGATTGAAAATCAATAGATAACAACTCTTTTTCTCTATAACCCGTCATGGCGGATAAAGCCCGATTGACCTTCAGAAATCGTCCTCGTCTAGAAACCAAAGCCATGCCATCGGCAGAAATATCAAGGACATTATAGATCATTTCATTGCAATAACAATGTGGAGATGTCTCATCGGTCAGTACACAACTCTTTTTACGTATCATAAATAAGTACCCCAATATTTACAAAACATGCCCCCCTCTGTTGGCTTCAACCGACCACCACATACTGTAGAGCATATAACGTGCCGCACTCAAAAATACGTCTTACCTTTGTGAAACACTATAATATTCAACGTGTTTCTTATTATAAAATTTCCCTTCAAAAACAGAAAATGGTACACCACTTATGTAGATAAACAGCAACAATTCGATAACATCCAACGAATTATTCGAATATTTACAACGCATTACAACACATGTACCATTTCATTCCAAACAGGAAGAAACGGTACACCCTTTCAGCCGAACTCCGAGGTGCTTACAAACAATTCGCGATCCCCTCACGTCACGCACAAAACACCCATGACACCCAATGTGCCCGTATATGCAACCAGTTCTTTTACCATAGACCAAGCGGATCCAAAATAGTTCCACATGAACAGGCTGTAAATTTTACTTGTAACTTTTTATGAAACGTGTCAGTCAGAGTCGGGATGAAGACGTGACAGCCTGCCGTTCAAGGCGCGTCGCGAAATACCCAACATGGATGCCGCAATGCCTTGATTGCCATGGGCACGACGCAACGCTTCCTGAATCAAAAATAATTTTGCCTCATCCAAAGTCGGAAATTCGCCCAGAATGGCAAGCTTGCTCTCACCGGACAAACCTGGGGTATCACCGGACGGGTCAAGGGTCTGATCGCCCATAAACTCCCGAAATACGGCCAGGGAAAGAACCCCTTTTTTATGACGAACCACCGCTTCATTGACCATGGCACGCAATTCTCGCACATTGCCGGGAAAATGATAAGTGGCGAGGAGTGTGAACAACTCCGAAGGTGGGGTTGGCGTGGGTTTGCCGTGGCTTTTCGCCAACTTGTCCAAAAAATGGCGTGTCAGCGGCTCAATATCCTCCCTGCGTTCCCGCAGCGAGGGAATCCGCACCTGATGCACCTTGAGCCGATAGTAAAGATCGGATCGGAAAAGCCCCTTCTTGACCAACACAGCCAAATCACGGTTGGTGGCACAAACAATACGCGCATCACAGGAATAGGTGCTGTCATTTCCCAACGGTGAATAAGTACCCTCTTCGAGGAGTTGCAACAGTTTGATTTGGGACAACTCGGAAAGATCACCAATTTCATCCAAAAACAAGATACTCCCCTTGGCCATGGCAATCATTCCATTGCGATGACCATCCGCTCCGGTAAAAGCACCCTTGATGTGACCGAACAAGGTATCGGAAAACACATTGTCGTCCAGTCCGCCGACATTGACAGTCACCAGAGGCACTTTGAAATCACCAAGACGATGCAAAATCCTGGCCGCAAGACCCTTGCCGACACCCGTCTCCCCCAACAGCAATACCGGCTCCCTGGATTGTGCTATTGTTTCGAGATATTGCATGGTGGCTGACATGCGCGGCGAACAAAAAATGAGATCCGCAAACATTTCCGGACGTTGAAGCTGTCCCTCCAAAAGGGCATTTTTCAAACTTGTCACACTGGATTTCAGCCGGGTCAGTTCGACATGCCGGGCAACACTGGAAACCAGGCGGTTCACCTCCACGGGTTTCACCAGATAGTCCAGGGCACCCATCTTCATGCAAACCACGGCATTTTCGACCTGCTGGGCTGCGGTCATGATGATGACCGGAATCTCCGGATAAAGCTTCCGGATCTGTTCGAGAAGCATCTTTCCTGAAATATTGGGCATATACAGATCCAGCACCACAACCGCGACCTGCCCCTGCACCTGCTCCAGAAAATGCATCACATCCCGGCTGTCCGACAGCGTTTCTATCGGATTCAAGCCCGCCTTTTCCAGGACAAGTCTCGTCGTGAACAGCAAGTCCGCCTCATCGTCAACCAGCAATACGGGCCACGTGTCGGCGTTCAGGTTTTTTTGTTGATCTGCTTTCATTCCTTTTCCATGGTCTCTGCCATGAAGCGACGCACGGCATCCGCATCCGCCGGCAGGACCTGACACCGGGTGGGAAGATCCATGATGCCGGCAAATGCGGCAGGCAGTTCCGGCGGGTGGCCGATGGCCTGGGCGACCGCATCGGCAAACTTGGCCGGGTGGGCTGTGGCCAGACAAACGACCGGTCCCTCTTCGGCCTGCGCCGCATGAAAGCCGACCGCCGTATGCGGATCGAGCAGATAGCGATACCGGGCAAAGGTGTCACGAATCTGCTGCGTGGTGGCTGTTTCCGAGGCGGCCATGGCCGGAAATTCCCGGGCTGCGGTGGCCTGTTCGGCAGCCGTGACCTGAAACCGTCCCGTGCGGGCCAGACTCTCCATGCTGGTACGTACCCGCGCCGTATCGGCAGCGAAGAGATAATAGAGATACCGCTCAAAATTGGACGAAACCTGAATGTCCATGGAGGGACTGATGGTCGGCATGACCTGACCCGTTTGATAGACACCGGTGGCCATGAAGCGGGTCAGAATGTCATTGCGGTTGGTGGCCAGAATGAGACGCCGGATCGGCAATCCCATGCGACGGGCCATGTAGCCGGCAAAAATATCCCCGAAATTTCCGGTCGGAACGGAAAAGGTCACCGCCCGTCCCGTATCGCCGCCGCTGACCCGGCCCCAGGCATACACATAGTAGACAATCTGCGCCAGAATGCGTGCCCAGTTGATGGAGTTGACGGCCCCGAGCTGAAAGGCATTCTTGAACTCCAGGTCGTTGAACAGGGCCTTGACGATGCGTTGTCCATCGTCAAAATCCCCCTGGACGGCAATGTTATGGACGTTGGCATCCAGGACCGTGGTCATCTGGCGTTCCTGGATCGGCGAGACCCGGCCATGCGGGTGAATGATGAAAATATGGATGCGTTCCTTGCCGCGCACGCCATGGATGGCGGCGGAACCGGTATCCCCGGAGGTGGCCCCCAGAATATTCAACCGTCCGCCACTGCGCGCCAGAAGGTAGGCAAACAGGTTGCCCAGAAACTGGAGGGCCACATCCTTGAAAGCCAGGGTCGGACCGTGAAACAGTTCCAGGACATGACGCGAACCCACGGTCACCACCGGGGTGATGTCCGGGTGGGAGAAGGTGGCATAGGAACGGGTGATGAGATTTTGCAGGTCGGCAGCAGGAATGGCCTCACCGACAAAGGGAGCCATCACTTCCATGGCCAGATCCTGGAAGGAGAGCGTGGCCCACTGTCGCCAGGTTGGGGCAGCGATGGTCGGGATACGCTCCGGCAGGAGCAGACCGCCGTCCGTGGCCAGACCCATCATGACCGCCTCGGCAAAACCAACTGGTTGCACGCCCCCACGGGTACTGATGTAACGCACGCTTGTCTATCTCCCCTGGCTGCTGTTGATCAGGACACCATGAACATAGACGCAATTCGAACCGGAAGTCAAACAAGAGGAAAAAGGTCAGAGTGCCAACTGAGATAACCCTCCATCCAGAGATCCCCCAACTTGGCACCAGCATGCATCATTTCGTTGACAACGGGCATGTCGGCTGCCCGTTTGACCAGGGTGTAACCATCATCACCCCGACCCAAGGCCCACACCTGTTCTGGCCGCATGCCATTCATGAAAAAAGGTGAATGGGTCGTGACCAACATTTGGCAACGACCGGAAACCTGATTGCACTCTTCGGCCAGTTCAAGCAGCAGTTTAGGATGCAAAAAATTTTCCGGCTCTTCCAGTCCGATCAGGGGGGAGGGATCTGGGTCATTGAGTAAAACAAGATAGGCCAACATTTTGAGAGTGCCACCGGAAATGTATTTCGCCTGTACACCGGTCGAAAAAGGGGCATCTTTCACCTTGAGCAACAAATGACCCGAATCGAGCAAAGAGGCATCAATCCCTTCCAAACGCGGCACCCGGCGACGCAAACTGGCTTCGATGATCAACAATCGTTCCGGAAACCGCTCCTTGATGTGTTGAATGACGTTGGCCAGATTGTCACCACTGGGAGACAATTTTTCCATCGGTCCGGCGTCGGGAATGACTCGGGCATTGTTGGCTGACAGGCAGGAGAGATGCCAACCAGTGATAAACTCCTTGAGTGCCATCACCCGGGGATTTTCTGCCAGATTGCCCAGCGTTCCAACAGCCAACAGATCGGAGGATTTCAGATCCGCAACCATTTTCTGGTCGGTTGCCTCCGGCTGTTCGCCGCTGATCACTCTGCCCCGTCCATGCCTGAACTCAAGAAAATAAAACGGCGCTCCCGAATGTTGCCGTCTCCAGCGCATCCATTCCAACGCCACGACCGGACGATTGTCTTCCTCTTGAATTTCCAGGTGATAGGTAATCAAGGGATACTTGATGTTGCGGGCATCTGTCTGTTCGCGATAAGCAAATTCGATGGTGATCGTGCCTTCCTGATCCCGACTGCGCAGATCCTTGAAGCGTCCGCGCCTCTCCCAGGCACGACGCAGGCCGCCATCCTGAAAACATTCAGAAAGGAAGGCAAACACATCGAATAGGGTGGATTTACCACTGCCATTGGGACCCAATAAAACGGTCAGGGCTTGCAGATTATTGAAGGTTACATTTCGCAGGACACGGTAGTTTTTGACCGTCAACCGCTCAATCCGGGGGTGCGGATGATTTAACATAACCAATCATTTTATAAAGAATCCGGGAGGCCATGAACTCTCCCGCCGGTTGCCCCGGGAGCGGGGACAATTCGTTGATGTCAAAACCCACAACCCGTCTTTCCCGGGTCACCCGCCGCAGGAGACGCAAGACGGTATAATAATCCAGCCCGCCCGGTTCAGGGGTCCCCACTGCCGGCATGATGGCCGGATCCAGGGCATCGAGATCCAGGGTGACATAGACCAGCGGGGCCAGTTGTTCCACGACCCTGGCCATCCAGGCCTCATCCTGGCGCTGGGCAGCGGGCACGATGTCCCGTGCCCAAAAAATGCGGTCTCCCCAACCGCGTTGCCGGATCAGGTTCCACTCCGGCTCGCTCAGGGAACGAATGCCCACCTGGACAAACGGCAATCCCATGCCGGCCACGTTGTGCATGACGCAGGCATGCGACAGCGGCGTGCCATGATAGCTCTCCCGCAAATCGGCATGGGCGTCGAGTTGCAGGACGGAAAACCCGGTGCCAAAATGGTCACAAAAGGCCTGCAACAGGCCAACGGTGATGGAATGATCCCCGCCAATCGCCGCCAAAAACCGCCCGGCCTGAAGATGCGGCAATGCTGCCTGACGAATGGTTGCCATCATCGCTTCCGGGCTGGCCAGGTTGGGTTCCACGGTGGGCGCGGTATGAATGCCGGCCTGGATGATCTCCTCGCCGAGTTCGTCATCGAACAGTTCCATCTGGGCGGAGGCGGCCAGCAAGGCAGCCGGGCCATCGGCGGCCCCGGCCCGATAGGTCAGGGTGGCCCCATAAGGAATCGGCAAAACCACCACCGGTGACTCATCCAGGGGAGATTGTGGACCACCACCATAAATCATGTGTCTATCCTATCGGAATGATTGCACCAGGGAACCGACCACCAGGGACCAGCCGTCCACCAGCACGAACAGGATCAACTTGACCGGCATGGAAATCACCAGAGGTGGCAACATCATCATGCCCATGGACATGACCACGCTGGCCACCACCATGTCGATGATGAGAAACGGCAGATAGATCATGAAACCGATCTGGAAGGCGGTTTTCAATTCCGAGACCATGAAGGCGGGAATGAGGAGCCGGATGGGAACATCCTGGGGCTTCTGGGTCTTGGGCATGCCGGCCAGCCGCATGAACAGGGCCAGATCCTTTTCCCGGGTCTGCCGCAACATGAAACCGCGAATGGGTACGGATGCCCGCTCG
>JADGCJ010000163.1 GCA_015229045.1 Magnetococcales bacterium | reverse complement strand
GCGGTTCAAGGTCCGATTTTTCAAGCATGCCAATTTCAAATGCGATTGCCCTGAGCCTGTGGTCGTTGCGTATCCGATCCGGTGCAGGGTACGGATACCGGCCACTTCCTGCAAGCGTTGACGCATCGGACAAAGCGTGGCAGCATCGCCTGCATGAGGATTGCGCGTCGCTTTCATTTCGATGCCGCCCATCACCTTGGGTACCATGATGGCAAGTGCCAGCGTCTTCACGGCCACTCCTACGGTCTGGAACTGGTGCTGTCCGGAACGCCTCGTTTGCCCAAGGAGGGGGAGGCTCAGTCGGGTTTTGTGGCCGATTTTGGTCTGTTGAGCCGGATCGTGCAGCGGGAGCTCGTCGACCCTTTTCTCGACCATCGGCAGTTGAATACCAGCCTGCCTGGTATTCCCTATACATCGACCGAATATCTGGCGGCCTGGATCATGGGGTGGTGTCTGCGCCATCTGGAGGGGCGTCCGGAGCTGGGTGGTGCCCGCATGGACACGGTGCGGGTCTGGGAGTCATCCCGCTCCTGGGCCGAAGCGAGCCGGGAAGATGCCTGGCCGGTCGATCTCCCGTGACCGCCGATCATGGACTCCGCAGCTGTTCAGCATGCTGTTTGTGATTTGTTTGTTTCGGTGCAGGGGGAGGCTGGCTGGAGCGGGCGGGCGATGTTTTTCATCCGCTTTTTTGGTTGTCCGCTGCGTTGTTTGTGGTGCGATGAGCCCAGGCATCGGGATCCTGAGTTCCTGCGTCTGTTGACCACGGCGGAAATTGTGGCCATGCGCAGGGAGCTGGCCCCTGCCATACCGCATGTCTTGCTGACAGGTGGCGAGCCTTTGCTGGCTCCCGGATTGATCGGTCTTGTTGCCGATCTCAAGGCGGAGGGTCTTTGGGTGGCCATGGAGACGAGCGGTGTCGGGGGGGAGCCGCCATCGGGCGTGGATTGGATCACCCTCTCCCCCAAGACCCTTTTGCCGGAAAGCTGGTATGCCCGGGCTGACGAGGTCAAGTATGTTGTCGGTGGTGAGCCGGATCCGGCCTTGATCGAGGAGATTCATCATCGGGCTGCGCGGCATCCCCGGGTCTGGGTGCAGCCTTGCGCCCGGGGCGGGGTTCCGGATCCCGAAGCCGTGGCGCTCTGTTATCGTCTGGTTTTGCAGGCGGGGGATCGTTTGCGACTCTCGTTGCAGACCCACAAATGGATCGGTGTGCCATGAGCGTGGCGTTGCCCCGTCTGCTCCTGATCACGGAGCCGGTTGTCCGCAGTGAGGGGGAGGTTTTGCTGTGGCGTCTGAAGAGCGCTCTGTCCGGGGGGGCTTGCCACCTTCTGCTGCGCCTGCCCGGGTGGTGCGGTCGGGATTTGTACGCTTTGGCCGAGGTGTTGCGCAGAGAGGTTGCATCGCCCGGTTCTCTGTTGATCCATGATCGTCCCGATGTCGCCCTGGCAGTGGGAGCGGACGGAGTACACCTCTCCTCTGCCGGTTTGCCGACCCAAGTGGTTCGGCAGTTGTTGGGGAGTGATCTGCTCCTGGGGCGCTCCTGTCATGATCCGGAAACGGCCAACCGGGCGCTGGCCGAAGGCGCCGATTATGTGACTCTGTCGCCTCTTTTTGCCACCCGCTCGCATCCTGGTGCCCAACCTCTGGGTAGCGCCGCTTTTGCCAGTCAGGTGTGCGCTATTTCCGGTCCGGTTGTCGCTTTGGGCGGCGTGACACCAGATAACGCTGCCGAGGCGCTGAGCACGGGCGCAACGGGCGTGGCTGTCATACGCAGTATTCTCCACGCTGAAAATCCAGCCCGGGCCACGCGGCAACTCCTCGATATTCTCCAAAATTCTCCTGTGCGGGGGGAGTCATACAAAGAGGAATTGAATAAAGAGGGATTGACTTTTTTTGACTTGCTTTCACGGCCCGTGAACAGTCATTATCCGGGCGTGGCGGGTTTGGGGAGAAAACGAAAATCAGCATATTCCTTCCATTCGGAGAACGGAAAATGTATACACTGACCGTCGAAGATTCCGGGACCGGGACTCTGACCCTCACCGGGGACTTGACGATCCAGCACGCTCAGGAATTGAAGGAGTCGCTGCTTGAGGCTACATTGCAGTCCATGCACCTGAATCTCAATTTCAAGGACGTGGAGCGTGTCGATCTGGCGGGGCTTCAGCTTTTGTGCGCGGCGCATCGGTCCCTTCTTGGCAGAAAGAAAACTCTGGCCGTTGTCAGCCAGGTGCCGGACTCCTTGAAGGAGGCTGTGAAGGCCGCTGGATTTGATCGTTGTATTGACCAGGATGACCCGAGTGGACTTTGGAGGGGAGGGAATTAATGGCCAAAACCATCATGACCGTTGACGACTCGTCCAGCGTCCGGCAAATGGTCACATTGACACTGAAGGGCGAAGGTTACAACGTCGTCGAAGGTGTGGACGGGAAGGATGCCTTGAACAAGTTGAAAGCCAATCCGGTGGATATGGTGATCACCGATTTGAATATGCCCAACATGGATGGCATCACCCTGATCAGAGAACTGCGCGCCCTGCCCGCATTCAAGTTCACCCCCATCGTCATGTTGACGACCGAGTCGCAGGCCAACAAGAAGTCGGAAGGAAAGGATGCCGGTGCGACAGGCTGGATTGTCAAGCCTTTCAAACCGGCGCAGTTGTTGCAGGTGATCAAAAAGGTTCTCGGCTAACGGATCAGGAACGGGGGAAACCACCATGGCTGTGGAGATCGATACCAGTGCGTTCACGGAAGAGGCGTACGAACTGTTGGCCGAACTGGAAGATTCCCTGCTCTCACTGGAGGAGTCCCCAAAAGACCAGGAGCTGATTGGCCGCGTCTTTCGGGCCATGCACACCATCAAAGGCTCTGGGGCCATGTTCGGGTTCGACGCTGTCGCCGAATTCACCCATAACGTGGAGACCGTGTTTGACCTGGCTCGCAACGGAACCATCCCGATCACCAAGGGCCTGATCGACCTGACCCTGGCCGCCCGTGACCAGATCCGCGCCATGCTGGACGCCGCAGCCGGTGGCGAAGAGCCGGACCAGAACAATGCCGCCCGCATCATCGCCGGTCTGAAGGGACTGCTCCCTGGTGCCGGTGGTGCCCCGGCTGCCGCTGCGGCCTCCGCGCAGGAGGCGCCCCCCCCCGAGCCGGAAGGGAGCGTCCATACCTATCGTATCCGCTTTCGCCCCAAAGCGGAGATTTTTGAAAACGGCACCAACCCGCTCCTGCTGCTCGATGAGATTCACCATCTTGGCGAGGCCAGGGTTGTCACCTTCACCGAGACGCTGCCCGGGATCGAGGTCATCGATCCCGAAAAGTGCTATACCTCCTGGGAGGTCTTTTTGACCACCGACCAGGGGGAGAATGCCATTCAGGACATCTTCATCTTCGTCGATGATCAATGCGAACTGAACATACGCATGCTGGATCGCAGCGAGGAGGAGGCGTCCGCCGAGGATGTTCCGGTCGAGAGGCCCCTGGGCGAAATCCTGGTCGAGCGCGGTGACCTCAAACGTGAAGACCTGAACAAGGTTCTGCAACCCATCGGCGATCGCCTGGTGGACGCTGGCCTGGTCAACAAGGCCAAGGTCCAGGCTGCCCTGGTGGAACAGGAGGTCGGCAAACAGAAGCGGGAAGCCAAAAAGCAGCAGGTGGTATCGCAGAGTGTGCGTGTCCCCTCGGACAAGCTCGATCACCTCGTGGATCTGGTGGGGGAGCTGGTCACCGTCCAGGCCCGCCTGACCCAGACCTCCGCCAAACTGAACGATCATGACCTCCAGCTGATCTCCGAGGAGGTGGAGCGCTTGACCGGCGAACTCCGGGATAACACCATGAGCATCCGGATGTTGGCCATCGGTACCACCTTCGACAAGTTCAAGCGCCTGGTGCGGGATCTCTCCAGTGAACTGGGCAAACAGATCGAACTGACCACCGCCGGCGCCGAAACCGAGTTGGACAAGACGGTGATCGACCAGCTCAATGACCCCCTGGTCCATATCATTCGCAACAGCATCGACCATGGCGTGGAGTCCCCCGATGGCCGCATGGAGTCAGGGAAATCCCCGGTTGGCCGTATTCATCTCTCCGCCGAACACTCGGGCGCCAACGTGCTGATCAAGGTCGCCGACGACGGCAAAGGGCTGGATCCCGAAAAACTGATCAGCAAGGCCATCGAAAAAGGTGTCATCGCTCCCGATGCCGAGTTGACTGAAAAAGAGGCCTTCCAGCTCATTTTTGGCGCCGGCTTCTCCACCGCCGAGAAGGTGACCAACGTCTCGGGTCGTGGCGTGGGCATGGATGTCGTGCGCCGCTCCATCGAGGGGTTGCGCGGCTCCATCGACGTGCAGAGCGAACTGGGTAAAGGGACCACCATCACCCTCAAACTCCCCCTGACCCTGGCCATCATCGAGGGCCTCCTGGTCAAGATCAGCAACGAGTTTTTCGTCCTGCCCCTGGCCGCCGTCGAAGAGTGCGTCGAACTGACCCGGGCCGATGTTTCCGCCACCCATGGTCGCCATGTGATCAATGTCCGGGGCACCATCGTCCCCTACATTCGCATCCGCGACCATTTTGAAATCACCGGCCAACCGCCCGAAGTGGAACAGATCGTCATCTCCGAAGTGGAAGACAAGCGGGTCGGTTTCGTCGTCGATGACGTGATCGGCCAGCATCAGACCGTCATCAAGGGTCTGGGCAAGACTTTCAAAAATTCCGAGGAGTTTTCCGGGGCGACCATCCTCGGCGACGGTACCGTCGCGCTCATCCTGGATCTGCAAAAGATGGTGCGGTTCGTCGAAGATCTGGAACTCGCCGAGTCTGGAACAGCCACATCCTGATTGCTCCTTCAGCGAGACGTGAAGGAAGAGGCTTATTACCAAGAGGGGGGTACCATGAGAGAGGAAACAGTGAAATCATCGGCAGAGACCGAATCAGCTTCGTCGCAGGCCGCCTCCTCATCGGCCACCACCCAGTATTTGACCTTCATGCTCGACAGCGAAATTTTCGCCGTCGATATCGCCAAAGTGCGTGAGGTTTTGGAGTATACCAACATTACCAAGGTGCCGCGTACCCCAGGGTTTATGTGCGGTATCATCAACCTGCGCGGCAGCGTCGTCCCCGTGGTCGATATGCGCCTGAAATTCAGCATGGAACACTCCGAAAGGACCGTCAATACCTGTATCATCATCGTCGAAATCGTCCAGGATGACGAGGTCACCGAGATCGGTGCCCTGGCCGACTCCGTCAAGGAGGTCATGGAACTCGAACATAGCAAGATCGAGCCTCCGCCAAAAATCGGTACCAAGTTGCGTAGCGACTTCCTCAAGGGGATGGGCAAGCATAACGATCAGTTCATCATGATCCTCGATATCAACCGCATCTTTTCCACAGAAGAGCTTTCAAACATGCAGCAGACCGTTCATTGATGGGGTGACGGCTGTGTTTTTCGGTTATTTGGGTGGTTTTCTCATGGTTTGGCTTTGCTGGATTTGTCCGCGTTTCTCGCGTACGAGAATCGGTGGGGCGCGGCGCTGTGTGAGTGGTTTTACCGTTGATTGTGAGCTTGAGAAGCCTGGAGCCTGTGGGTGATGACCAATAAAAAGATTCGTGTCCTTATCGTGGATGACTCGGCGGTGGTACGTCAGACCATGGATAAGGTTCTTTCGTCAGATCCAATGATTGAAGTTATAGGGCATGCCCCGGACCCCTTCGTGGCCGCGGAACGCATCAAAACCCTGGTGCCGGATGTCATCACCCTCGACGTGGAAATGCCCCGCATGGATGGCCTGACCTTCCTGCGCAAAATCATGACCCAGCACCCCATCCCGGTGGTCATGTGCAGCACCCTGACCACAGAGGGGTCGGAAACCGCCCTGAGGGCCTTGGAGTACGGTGCAGTCGACATTATTACCAAACCGAAAATGGGCACCAAGCAGTTTCTGGAGGAGGCGTGCATCTCCATTTGTGATACGGTCAAGGCTGCCTCCATGTGTCGGTTGAGCCGGTTGCCCTCAGCCGGTGCCACGACAGCGACGGCAGCCCGGACATCGCGCGCCGCCACCCTGGCCAAGGCTGGCAAAGTGGCTCCCAAACTGACCGCAGACGCCATGATGCCACCTCCGGCGGGCAGTCGTGCCATGGTCCAGACCACGGAAAAAGTGGTTGCCGTCGGGGCCTCCACGGGTGGTACCGAGGCCTTGCGTGAGTTTCTTGAAGCGATGCCAAGTGATTCGCCGGGGATTGTCATCGTACAGCATATGCCGGAGAATTTTACCAAGGCCTTCGCCAACCGTCTCAACTCCTTGTGCCAGATGACCGTCAAGGAGGCCGAAGACAACGATACCGTCGTGCGGGGTCGGGTGTTGATCGCTCCGGGCAGCAAACACATGATGTTGAAACGCAGCGGTGCCCGCTATTTTGTCGAGGTCAGGGATGGTCCGTTGGTCAGTCGCCATCGCCCTTCGGTCGATGTCCTGTTCCGCTCGACGGCGCGTTATGCCGGCAAAAATGCTGTTGGGGTGATCATGACGGGCATGGGAGACGACGGCGCACGCGGTATGAAAGAGATGAAAGATGCCGGTGCCTTCAACATTGCCCAGGATGAGAACTCCTGTGTGGTTTTCGGCATGCCCAAAGAGGCCATCAAACACCAGGGTGTGGATGTGGTGAAGCCCTTGCAGCAGATCGCGCAAGAGGTCTTACGCCAATGTGGTCGTTGACGGGCTAGTTTTCCTCCCTCCCTTCCTCTCTCCTTCCTTCGCTGTCCCGTGCCCATGCCATGCGACCCCGATACCCCGGGAAGAGTCTCTGTCCGCACCACGAAAGCGCCCTGCCCCATGCCTTGACCCTGGCACCGGGGGAGTTGTTCATCAGCGAGTCTCCCGTTGTTGTCGATACGATTCTTGGTTCATGTGTCTCTTTGACCCTGTATCATCCACCGACCAGAATTGGCGCGATCTGCCACGGGGTTCAACCGGGTGGCGATACTCCCGTTGCCCTGCGCACCCGGAGGGGAGGCAGGGATGAGTGCTTCCGTTTTGTCGATTGCGCCATCCGGCATATGCTCGACTATTTTGCCAGCCGGGGCATTGCCCCGCGCCAATTGTCGGCCAAGCTGTTCGGCGGTGCCGACATGTTTCCGACCCATGACCTGGACAACACCATCGGTCGCCAAAATATCCGGATGGCAGAACAGACGATCCATGCAGCAGGCCTGTTCCCGATCGCCGTGCATGTGGGCGGCAATCTGGGGCGGCGCATCTTTTTTTATACTCACACGGGCGAAGTTCTTCTTCGCCGCTTGGGCAATCCACATTTACCTTAAATCGAATCCATCTCGGGATGCGTGGTCTTTTTTAAATTATTGGGTAATTGCCCAGGTAGCAGGGCAATCGCATTTGAAACTGACACGCCCTAGGCCATGATCG